>NZ_JBEPSX010000013.1:0-137228 GCF_040548995.1 Rhodococcus sp. PvR044 | reverse complement strand
AGCACGGTAACGTGTGCAGGTGACTGGTACTAATAGGCCGAGGACTTACCACAAAGAAGCTACGCGTCCACTGTGCGGTATCTGAAACAACACACGTTTTGTTTCAAGAACCGGAACGAATCCAAGATGATTTGGGTTTTGACCGTGTTCCGTGTGAAAATTTCACAGAGTTACGGCGGCCATAGCGGAGGGGAAACGCCCGGCCCCATTCCGAACCCGGAAGCTAAGCCCTCCAGCGCCGATGGTACTGCACTCGACAGGGTGTGGGAGAGTAGGACACCGCCGAACATAAATTGCGAATGCCTCGCATCACAGACTCGAAAGAGACTGCGATGCGAGGCATTTCGCATATCCGGGGCAGAAACACACACACGCCCCGCCGGCCACCGCCCCCGGCCACTCGCCGAGTGTGCACCTACCGACATACCTACTCGGCCGATGCCCCGACAACTGCACACTCGACGGCTCAGCTGGTGGTGGGATCGGCGAAGTCGACCTGCTCGTAGTGCTCGACGGTCGGGAAGGGGTCGTAGAAGTCGTGCAGCAGCGAGCGCCACTGCGCGTACTGCGGCGACTTCCTGAAGCCCTCGACGTGGTCTTCCAGGCTGTCCCACTCGACCAGCAGCAGGTACGTGCCGGGACGTTCCAGGCAGCGTGAGAGCGACAGCGTGCGGAACCCGGCCATGCTGGCGATGATCTGCTCGGCCCGACCGAAGGCGGCCTCGAATTCGGCGCTGCGACCGGACTTCACCTGCAGGAGGGCATGTTCGAGGATCACCACCGCATCCTCGCAGGTGCGTGGCTAGTCGTCGTAGAGACTTCCGAATTCGTGTGCTTCGACGAGACTCTTGGGTGCGGTCAGGCACCAGGCCTCGGTGACCAGTTCCAGCAGCTCGTCGGGTTCGATCTTCGCCAGCTGCACCACGACCCACCCGAACTGGTTGGTGGTGAACTGGACCTCGAAGACGTCGGGGCGCTCGGACACCAGCGCGATCTGCTCGTCGAGCGTCGTCTTGAGCCCCACCGTCTCCGTCTTCTCCCAGACATAGCCGAAGCCCTTGCCGTTGACCTTGAGCGAAACCCAGCTGCCGCCGCCCCCGCCGCTCTGCTCGGTCTCGGGCAGCGTGTCCAGCATTGTCAGGAACTCGTCGACAGTCACACCCATGCCCCACATGTACCAGAGCCCGCCGACAGTCGAGCGCGGGCGGGGGAGCCTCGCTACGGCGCTTGGCGGGCGGGGGTGGCCAGGCAGGTGGCGACATTGCGCCCGCGGAGGATCACGGAGTCGCCGAGCTCCCAGTGCCGGGACTCGTCGGTCCCGGCCCTCTGGACGGCGCGATCGGAGGCGACGAGCGCGCCGTCGATCGTCTTGGCCAGCTCGGACAGCCGGGCCGCCTCGTTCACCGGATCCCCGATGACCGTGTACTCGAAACGCTTGCGGGCGCCGATGTTTCCCGCGACGGCGGTGCCAGCCGCGACGCCGATCGCGGCGCTGCAGTCCGGCACCTCGACGATGAGCCGGGTGCGGATCGCGCGGGCGGCGGCGAGCGCGCTGCCCGCGGGGTCCTGGATCTCGACGGGCGCCCCGAAGATCGCGAGCGCGGCGTCGCCCTCGAACTTGTTGATCAGGCCCCCGTGCCGGTCCACCTCGTCGACCACGACATCGAAGAAGCGGTTGAGCAGGTCGACGACCTCCTTCGGCGGCCGGGATGCCGCGAGCTCGGTGGAGCCGACCAGGTCGATGAAGAACACCGCGATCTCGCGCTCCTCGCCGCCGAGCTCCGGATTGCGCTTGATGGCAGCCTCGGCCACCTCGTGTCCCACGTGCCTGCCGAAGAGCTCCTGGATCCGCTCGCGTTCGCGCAGGCCCTCCGCCATCCGGTTGAAGCCGCTCTGCAGCTCGCCGAGCTCGGTGCCGTCGTAGACCACCACCTGCGTGTCGAGCTCGCCGTGTTCGACCCGCACCATGGCGGCCCGGACCGCGCGGATGGGCGCGACGGTGGCGCCCACCCCGAGCAGGGTCAGCGCCAGCCCGAAGATCAGGGTGATGGCGCCGAGCGCGAGGATGGAGACCGCCAGCTTGTGCACGTCAACGTGCTCCGGGCGGATGAAGCTGAAGACCGCGATCAGCATCAGGCCGGCCACCGGCACCCCGGTGCCCAGGGTCCAGGCCAGCAGGTTGCGGCCGGTCACGCCCGCGATGCGCACCCGGCGCGGGTCGCCCGCCTCGAGGGCCCGCGCCGCCGCGGGCCGCAGCGAGAACTCGCTGAGCAGATAGCTGAATGCACAGACCGTGACCCCGCCCATGACGATGGTGAAGGCGACCTTGGGGATGGAGTCCGGTTCGATGAGCCCGTAGCTGAGCGTGAAGAGGACGAGACCGATGGACCAGAGCAGGGCCTGCATCCGGGTCAGGCGCCACGGCATCGCGAGCGCCGCCGCGGCCTCCTCCCTGGTCGGTTCCCGGTCCTCGATGGCCCACCGCAGGTCCCTCGTCGCGCGGAGGGTGCCCCACAGCACCCCGACCGCGACGGCCAGGGTGATGTAGACCGGCCCGATCACCGCGTTGACGACCAGGTAGTCGAGGTCGTAGAGGCTCGGGCCGGGCACGACCACGGTGATCAGGGCGCCGACCACGAGCGCACCGATCAGGTTGGACAGCACCAGGCTTGCGGTCAGCAGCACCTGGACGCGGATCCTGCGATGGCGCGCGCTCTCGTCCGGGGCGCCGAGCAGCCGCGAGCCCAGCGGCGCGATCGAGCGGAACGGGAGCGGCATGGTCGCTCCAGCGTAATGGGTTGACCACCCGGTGACCCGGCGTGGCGTGGCGGGTCACCGGCGCGCACCGATGGGTGCTCTAGGGTGTTCCGAGTGCGCCTCGTGATTGCCAGCTGCCATGTCGACTACGTCGGACGACTCACTGCACACCTGCCGAAGGCGCGCAGGCTCCTGCTGGTCAAATCCGACGGTTCGGTGAGCATCCATGCGGACGACCGTGCGTACAAGCCGCTGAACTGGATGAGCCCGCCGTGCTGGCTCGTCGAGAACGACGGCGAGGAGGGCACCCAGCTGTGGGTCGTGACCAACAAGGCCGGCGAGGAGCTGCGGATCACGATCCACGAGGTCGAGCACGACTCCTCGCACGAACTCGGCGTCGACCCGGGCCTGATCAAGGACGGGGTCGAGGCGCACCTGCAGGAACTGCTGGCCGAGCACGTCGAGACCCTCGGTTCGGGCTACACCCTGGTTCGGCGTGAGTACATGACGGCGATCGGTCCGGTGGACCTGCTCGTGCGGGACGCGGACGGTGCGTCTGTCGCCGTGGAGATCAAGCGCCGCGGCGAGATCGACGGTGTCGAACAGCTGACCCGCTACCTGGAACTGATGAACCGCGATCCGCTGCTCGCACCCGTGACCGGGGTGTTCGCCGCGCAGCAGATCAAGCCCCAGGCGCGGACCCTCGCCGAGGATCGCGGGATCCGCTGCCTGACACTCGATTACGACAAACTGCGGGGGACCGAGAGCACCGAGTTCCGGCTGTTCTGATCGAAACCTAGGCTGTAGTCATGCCCAGACGGAATCAGCGGCACCGGACCGAGCGGCCGGCGCCGGCCGGCGGCCGGGAGTCGCGGATCGATTCGGGGCCTGCGGGATACGACGACGAGCGGTATCTGGTGCGCCCGGTGCCGGGGTCGCGCGCCACCAAGACCTATCGCTGCCCCGGCTGTGATCACGAGATCCGGCCCGGTGTCCCGCACCTGGTGGCCTGGCCTGCGGACGAACTCGGCGGGGCCGAGGAACGCAGGCACTGGCACACCGGGTGCTGGAACGGGCGCGGGTCGCGGGGGATCACCCGACGTTGGTCTTGACCGACTCCTCGGACTTCTCCGACTTCTCCGACGCCTCGGGTGCGTCGTCTCCGTCGGTGTCCTCGTTCTCGGCCGGGGTGTTCCGTGCGGCGGAGTCGCCGACGCCGTCGAGCAGTTCGCCCTCGCGGTTGACGGAGGCGAGCATGGCGGGCACCGAATCGAGCTGTCCCCGAATTCCCAGGAGCTGAGCCAGGACCCGGCCGCGGAGCACGCGAAGCTCCTCGGCGAGCTCCTTCGCGTGGGCGATCCGCTTCTCGGCCTGCTCGGTCGCGGTCTGCAGTCGCCTTCGGGCCTCGTTGGTGGCGTCCGTGAGCCTGCGCTCGGCCTCGGCCTTGCTGGTGGCCTCGAGCTCGTTGACCGCGCTGACGACCTTGGTGCGGCGCTCGCTCATGGTGATCTCGAAGTCCTGCTGGACCTCGTTGCGCCGCGCCTCGGACTCGGTCTGGAGGTGAGCGACCTCGGACTGCGCCTTCTCGACGAGACGGGCGGCCTCGGTGCGCGCGGTCGCCATGGTCTGCGTGTGCTCGACCTCCATGGCGTTCCTGCGATCCTCGAGCTCGGCGAGCAGGCCCTCGTACTTGCCGCGCAGCGCGGCGCCGTCCTGCTCGGCGATGGACACCAACTCGGCGGCTTCGGACTGGGCCGTGGCCCGTACTTCCGAGGCCTCATCGGAGGCGAGGCGGAGCATCCGGGAGATGCGCTCGCTCATGCCCTCCGCGGTCGTCGGCGGAACGGACAGGCGGTCGACGTCCTTGCGCAGGTCGTCGATCTCGTCGCGGGCGTCCTCCAACTGCTGGGCGAGGTCCCTGGCTTGCGCCGCCGCCGCATCACGATCGGTCGCGGTGACCCGGAGTTCCGCGTCGAAGCGCTCGAAGTAGTTGCGTACCTCGTCGCGGTCGTAGCCCTTCCGCACGATGTTGAAGGGCAATTGGATCTCGTTGGGCATGGTCATAACTTACCGTCGCTCCGGTGGTGATGTGGTCTATGCGCTCGGGCGAACCACTGTGCTGAAAAGGGGGTGGCGCAGTATCAGTGTGCCGGGTCCGCGGCCGGCTCGACCAGCTCGACCAGCACGCCGCCCGCATCCTTGGGGTGCAGGAAGTTGATCCGCGAGTCCGCGGTGCCGCGGCGAGGGGCATCGTAGAGCAGCCGGACGCCGCCCGCGCGCAGGCGCTCGGAGATCGCGTCGAGGTCGCTGACCCGGTAGGCGAGCTGCTGCAGGCCGGGGCCGCTGCGGGCGATGAACTTGGCGATGGTCGAGTCGTCGTTGAGCGGGGCGAGCAGCTGGATCGCGGTGGCGCCCGCCGGGCTGCCGGGCACGGACAGCATGGCCTCGCGCACGCCCTGCTCCTCGTTGACCTCTTCGTGCGTGGACACGAGGCCGAGGTGCTCGCCGTACCAGGCGATGGCGGCGTCGAGATCGGGCACCGCGATGCCGACGTGGTCGATGGCCGTCACCAGGTCTGAAGCGAGTACGGACGCGGCGGCGTTGGGGGCGGAGTTCGTCATGTCGATGACGGTAGCGCTACCGTCTTTGTAGTTCTCTTTGGGATGTGACTTTTGGTCGCTGACCACCCGTGTTGATCGTTGGAGGAAGCCGTGAGCAGTTCAGTCATCGTCGCCGGAGCCCGGACCCCGGTTGGCCGTTTGCTCGGCTCGCTCAAGGATTTCTCGGGATCCGATCTGGGTGGAATCGCGATCAAGGGTGCCCTGGAGAAGGCGGGGGTCGCGCCCGAGGCCGTCGAGTACGTGATCATGGGCCAGGTGCTGACCGCGGGCGCCGGTCAGATGCCCGCCCGCCAGGCGGCCGTCGCGGCGGGCATCCCGATGGACGTGCCCGCCCTGTCGATCAACAAGGTGTGTCTCTCTGGTGTCGACGCGATCGCGCTGGCCGACCAGCTGATCCGCGCGGGCGAGTTCGACATCGTGGTCGCCGGTGGCCAGGAGTCGATGAGCCGCGCACCGCACATGCTGGAGAAGAGCCGTGAGGGCTTCAAGTACGGCGACGTGACCCTGCGCGACCACATGGCCTACGACGGCCTGCACGACATCTTCACCGACCAGCCGATGGGCAACCTGACCGAGCAGCGCAACCAGGCCGACGACCAGCTGATCAGCCGTCAGGCGCAGGACGCCTTCGCGGCCGCGTCGCACCAGAACGCGGCGCGGGCCTGGAAGGACGGGCTCTTCGAGGCGGAGGTCGTGCCCGTGTCGATCCCGCAGCGCAGGGGCGAGCCGGTCGTGTTCGCCGAGGACGAGGGCATCCGCGCCGACACCACCGTCGAATCGCTGGGCACGCTGCGACCCGCGTTCAGCAAGGACGGCACCGTCACCGCGGGCTCGGCCTCGCAGATCTCCGACGGCGCCGCCGCGGTGGTGGTGATGAGCAAGGCCAAGGCGCAGGAGCTGGGCCTGAGCTGGATCGCCGAGATCGGCGCGCACGGTGTGGTGGCCGGCCCCGACTCGACGCTCCAGTCGCAGCCGGCGCGCGCGATCGCGAAGGCCTGCGAGCGTGAGGGCATCGACCCGAAGGATCTGGACCTGGTGGAGATCAACGAGGCGTTCGCCGCCGTCGGCATCGCCTCGACCAAAGAACTGGGACTCGACGAGTCGAAGGTCAACGTGAACGGTGGGGCGATCGCGATCGGGCATCCGCTGGGGATGTCGGGCGCGCGGATCGCGCTGCACCTGGCGCTCGAGCTGGGCCGTCGCGGCGGTGGCGTCGGTGCGGCCGCGCTGTGCGGCGGCGGCGGTCAGGGTGACGCCCTGATCATCCGGGTTCCCAAGCAGTAGCCGAGGGCGGCGCCGCGACGCCCCGTGGTCGAGGTGGACGGCCTCAACTACGGGGCGTCGTAGTGCGTCGGGCACAATGGGGCCCATGGCGAACATCTTCGATCTCAGCACGTGGGCCAAGCGCTTCCGTTTCGTGGCGGTCCTGGAGCCGATCACCTGGCTCGGCCTGCTGATCGGCATGGCCTTCAAGTACCTGCCCGCAGACGGCAACGAGATCGGCGTGAAGGTCTTCGGGCCGATCCACGGTGCGGTGTTCGTGCTGTACGTCCTGGTGGCCATCGTCACGGCGAAGAAGCTCTCGTGGTCGCTGGTCACCACGTTCTTGGCGCTGGTCGCGAGCGTCCCGCCGTTCGGCACGATCGTGTTCGAGGCATGGGCCGTGCGCACCGGCCGTCTCGCCGAGCTCTCGGCCGAGAGCGCCAAGGAACCGGCACCCGCGCTGAGCTGAGCCGTCGATCGTGACAAACTGAACATGTGACTCGACCCGGTTCCCGCCCACCCTCACGTCCATCGGCCGCGGCGGCCGCCGCCATGACCGGCGCGGTGGATCTGTCCGCCCTCAAGGAACGAGCGCAGGCCGCGCCCGCAGGCCCGCCGACCGCGAACGGCGTGAGTGCCGCGTCCGCGGCGGTCGTCGAGGTGACCGAGGCCAATTTCGAGGCCGAGGTGCTCGCCCGCTCGACCCAGGTTCCCGTCGTCGTCGAGCTGTACGCGGCATCGATGCCTGCCAGCGCGGTGTTCTCCCCGGCCCTGGACTCGCTCGCCGCGGCGGGCAACGGGTCGTGGGTGCTCGCCCGGGTGAACGTCGACAGCGATCCCCGGATCGCGCAGGCGTTCGGCGTGCAGGCGCTGCCCGCCGTCGTCGCGGTCGCGGCCGGACGTCCGCTTGCGGACTTCGACGGCGATGAGCCGCAACTCGGACAGTGGATCGACGCCGTGCTGCAGGCGACCGCGGGCAAGCTCTCCGGCCCGCCGCAGTCCGAGGGTGAGGGCGAGCAGGAGGAGCCCGAGGATCCGCGGTTCGTCGCGGCGGAGACCGCACTGAGCGAGGGTGACCTGGCAGGCGCCGAGGCCGCATATCAGGTGATCCTCGACGAGGAGCCCGCGAACGTGCAGGCGCTCGGTGCGATCCGGCAGGTCCGGTTCATCGCCCGCGTGCAGGACCTCGACCCCGACGCCGTCGCGCGGGCCGACGCCGAGCCCGCCGACGTGGCCGCCCAGCTCGACGCGGCCGACATGGAGCTCTACAGCCAGCAGCCCGAGGCGGCCTTCGCCCGTCTCATCGAGACGATCCGCCGCACCGCGGGCGACGACCGGAACTCCGCTCGGACCCGACTGCTCGAGCTGTTCGAGCTGTTCGACCCCGCCGATCCGATCGTCATCGCCGCTCGTCGCAAGCTCGCGTCCGCCCTCTACTAGGCACTCCGCGCCTGTGCGCGAGTCTCACCCTGATCGGGGTGAGACTCGCGCACAGGCGAAGGAGCCGCATCACCCGTAGCGGTTCTCGCAGGCCTGTTCGCCGCCGAGGACTCCCGAGCGGAAGGCGTCCACCCGGGCGAACCCGCTCGGCACGGTGTTCCCGTTCACGTCGCTGGCCATCAGCCCGTCGTTCAGCAGCCCGGACACCGCCTCGTCGAGGTCGCCGGGGGACAGGGTCAGCCCACCCGCCTCGCCCACGGCGGTCGCCGCGGTCCACGCGCCGGACAGGCAGGCCGCCCGCACCGCGGTCTTGGCCTCGGTCAGCGACTTCTCGGCATGCGCCTGCGCGGCCAGCGTGAAGCGCGAGGCCACCAGGACATAGGCGCCGAAGTCGCCGCGCACGTCGGCGTCGAACTCGTCCCCCGACTCCGGGTTCGGGGTGCCGCGCTCGACCAGCTCGGGCATCGAGACGCCGATCGTGTTCGTCGCCGGGCAGTAGGAGACCGGTTGCGTGGTCTCCGCGTCCGGACACCCGGTGTCCGCCCCCGCGAAGTCGACGGCCGGCTTCCGCGGCAGGTCGAACAGCGCCTGCAGCGAGTCCACCGTCAGCTGCACGGACTCCTCGGTGACCGGCATCTCGCCGGTGTCACTCTCGGTGGTGAACTGCTGGGGCAGCTCGGCCTGCCGCGACAGCACGTCGGTCTCGTCGATCTTCGTGCAGGACTTGGCGCCGTCCGTGAAGCCGATCTGGAACGCGGTGATCCGCTCGAATGCCGAGCCGTGCACCGATTCCGGGTCGTTCGGGTCGCTGTCGCGCACCGCGACCATCGCCGCCATCACCGAGTTGAGCCCGTCGGAGGTGTTGAGGGTGAAGTGCCGGGAGTCGCCCTGCGCGACGTGCCGCATGTAGGCCCCGGCGAAGCAGTCCGCCTGCTGCTCGAGCACCAGCGTGAGGTCGTCGTCGCCAGCGAGCCCCGAGCCGTACTGGACCGCGTGCCCGTACTCGTGGGCCATGACCATCACCACGGACATCGGGCCGAAGGTCTCGATGAGCGAGGGCAGCAGCACGGTGCGGTCCCAGCCGATGGAGCCGTCGCGCGTGCAGTAGCCGGCGTTGGCGAATCCGTGGGTGTTGTCGCCGCAGAACGTGGGGGCCTGCGCCCGATCCGCGTCCGGGTCCCAGGAGAGCAGGTCGGTGACGGGCCTGAAGTCGCCGCCGAACACCCGGGGGTACTCGGACTGCCAGAAGGCCGCGATGTCGTCCACGGCATTGGTGGCCAGCACGTCGGCCGCCGAGCCGTCCGCGCCGCGAACCGGGAGCTGGGCGTCGGGCACGCCCTCGCGGGGGCCGCTGGGGCCGGAGGTCGCGGGCAGCCCCGCCACCGTGAAGGGATTGTCGTAGATCGACACGGCGCGTCCGTCGATCGCCCCGGAGCAGCCCGCGACGAGCGCGGCGAGGGTGACGAGCGAGGCGACCGCGAGCACGGATCGGTGGCGGCGCATCAGCCACGCTCCAGGCTCAGCCAGATGGCACCGTTCTTGGGCAGCGCGACCGACGCCGATGCGGGTCGCCCGTGCCAGGGCTGCAGGGTGGCGCTCACAGCTCCGAAGTTACCCATCCCGGCGCCGCGATAGGCGTCGGCATCGGTGTTGAGGATCTCGACCCACCGGCCGGGCTCGGGCAGGCCGACCCGGTATTCCGAGTGGGCCGAGCCGGAGAAGTTGAACAGGCACGCCACGATCGACCCGTCGGACCCGTACCGCAGGTAGCTGAGCACGTTGTTCTCGGTGTCGTTCGCGTCGATCCAGGAATAGCCGCCGGGGGAGTTGTCGAGCGTCCACAGCGCCGGGTGGCGTCGGTAGGTGGCGTTGAGATCGCGCACCAGCGCCAGGATCCCGCGGTGCAGCTCGCCGACGAATCCCTCGTCGAGCTGATGCCAGTCGAGCCCGCGCTCCTCCGACCACTCGGTGCGCTGGCCGTATTCCTGCCCCATGAACAGCAGCTGCTTGCCGGGGTGCGACCACATGTAGGCCAGCAGGGTGCGCAGACCGGCGGCCTTGGCGAAGTCGTCGCCCGGCATCCGGGTCCACAGCGTGCCCTTGCCGTGCACCACCTCGTCGTGGCTGATCGGCAGCAGGTAGCACTCGCTCCAGGCGTACATCAGCGAGAACGTGATCTCGTGGTGGTGGAAGCTGCGGTGCACCGGGTCCCGGCCGAGGTAGCCGAGGGTATCGTGCATCCAGCCCATGTTCCACTTCATGCTGAAGCCGAGGCCGCCGACGTTGGTGGTGCGGGTGACGCCCGGCCACGCGGTGGACTCCTCCGCGATGGTGACCACGCCGCGGTGCTGCCGGTGCACGGTCGCGTTCATCTCCTGCAGGAACGCCACGGCCTCCAGGTTCTCCCGCCCACCGTGGATGTTCGGTGTCCAGCCGCCCTCGGGTCGCGAGTAGTCGAGGTAGAGCATCGAGGCGACCGCGTCCACGCGCAGCCCGTCGATGTGGAACTCCTCGATCCAGAACAGCGCGTTGGCGACGAGGAAATTGCGCACCTCCCGCCGCCCGAAGTCGAAGACGTAGGTGCCCCAGTCCAATTGCTCGCCACGGTGGGGATCGGCGTGCTCGTAGAGCGGGCCGCCGTCGAACCGGGCCAGCGCCCAGTCGTCCTTCGGGAAGTGCGCGGGCACCCAGTCGACGATCACACCGACGCCTGCGAGGTGCATCTGGTCGACGAAGGCCCGGAAGTCGTCAGGGGAGCCGAAGCGGGCGGTCGGGGCGTAGTAGGAGGTGACCTGGTAGCCCCAGGATCCGCCGTACGGGTGCTCGGCCACCGGGAGCAGTTCGACATGGGTGAAGCCCTGCTCGACGACATAGGCGGACAGCTGGTCGGCGAGTTCGAGATAGCTCAGGCCGGGCCGCCAGGACCCCAGGTGCACCTCGTACACGCTCATCGGGGCCAGGTTCGGGTCGGTGCGCGCGCGGACGGCCATCCATTCGGCGTCGGCCCACCGGTGCGTGCTCACGCCGACCACGGAGGCCGTGCGCGGCGGCACCTCGGTGGCGAACGCCATCGGGTCGGCCTTCTCCCGGACGGAGCCGTCGCTGCCGTGCACCCGGAACTTGTACAGGTCGCCTGGCCCGACGCCGGGGACGAACAGCTCCCAGACCCCGCTGGACCCGAGCATGCGCATCGGCGCGGTCTGCCCGCCCCAGCCGTCGAAGTCGCCGATCACCGTGACGCCGCGCGCCGAGGGCGCCCACACCGCGAATGAGGTGCCTGCCACCTCCCCGTCCGGGGTCGTGTACCTCCGCGGGTGCGCGCCGAGGATCTCCCACAGCCGTTCGTGTCGGCCCTCGCCGAACAGGTGCAGGTCGAGTTCACCGAGGGTCGGCAGGAACCGGTACCCGTCCGCGGAGACGACGGTGTGTCCGCCGGGATACTCGACCACCAGCCGGTAGTCGATGAGGTCCTTGACGGGAACGACCGCGCTGAACAACCCGTCGGAGACCGGCTGCAGGGGGTGGTCGACGCCCCCGATGCGGGCCGACACCTCGCCCGCGTGGGGGCGCAGCGCCCGGATCACGGTGCCGCCGGGATGCGCGTGCGCACCGAGGACGGCGTGCGGGTTGTGGTGGGTTCCCTCGGCGAGCCGGGCGAGGTCGGCGGGTGGGGGCGCCGCGACCTGTGCGACCCGATCCGCGCTCATGTGCGTGGTGCGCGGTGGGCGAGGGGTAGCCGCGCGGGGTAGGGAACGGCGGGCAACGCGAGGATGTGGGCGACCGCGCGCCAGGGTTCGAGTCGGATGAAATTGGCCTGGCCCCAGTGGTACTGCTCGCCGCTGACCTCGTCGAGAACGGTCAGGTGGTCGTGCCAGTCGCGCCCGAGAGCGGGCATGTCGAGCCAGATGGTGCCCTGCTCCGCCCCGTACGGGTTGAGGTTCACGATCGTGAGCACGGCGTCGCCGGTGGTCGGGTCGAACTTCGAATACGCGATCAGCGCGTCGCTGTCGGTGTGGTGGAAGGTGATGTTGCGCAGCTGTTGCAGCGCGGGGTGGGCGCGGCGGATCCGGTTCAGGGTCGCCAGCCAGGGCTCCAGCGACTCACGGCGGGCGCGGGCGCCGTCGAAGTCGCGGGGGCGCAGCTCGTACTTCTCGGAGTCGAGGTACTCCTCGCTGCCCGGTCGCAGCGGAACATGTTCGTACAGTTCGTATCCGGAGTAGACGCCCCAGGTCGGCGACAGGGTCGCGGCCAGTGCGGCGCGCAGCGCGAACATGCCGGGGCCCCCCTGCTGCAGGCTCTCGTGCAGGATGTCCGGCGTGTTGACGAACAGGTTGGGCCTGGCCTCGTCGGCCTTGGCGGCGATCTCCAGTCCGAACTCGGTGAGTTCGTGCTTGTTCACCCGCCAGGTGAAGTAGGTGTAGGACTGGGTGAACCCGCGCTTGGCCAGGCCGTACATCCGGGCGGGCCGGGTGAAGGCCTCGGAGAGGAACAGCACGTCCGGATCGGAACGCTTCACCTCCGCGATCAGCCACTCCCAGAAGTCCGGTGGCTTGGTGTGCGGATTGTCGACCCGAAAGATCTTGACACCGTTCTTGATCCAGAACCGCACCACCCGCAGCACCTCGGCGTAGATGCCCTCGGGGTCGTCGTCGAAGTTGACCGGGTAGATGTCCTGGTACTTCTTCGGCGGGTTCTCGGCGTAGGCGATGGTGTCGTCGGGCAACACCGTGAACCACTCCGGATGCTGCTGCGCCCACGGGTGATCGGGCGCGCACTGCAGGGCGAGGTCGAGCGCGACCTCGAGCCGCAGCCGGCGGGCCCTTGCGACGAAGTTCCTGAAGTCCTTGATGGTGCCGAGGCGGGGGTGCACGGCGTCGTGGCCGCCCTCCTCCGCGCCGATCGCCCACGGCGATCCGACATCGTCGGGCCCCGGCGTCAGCGAGTTGTTCGGGCCCTTGCGGTTCACCCGGCCGATCGGGTGGATCGGGGGCAGGTAGACCACGTCGAAGCCCATCGCGGCGATGCGCGGGAGGTCGTCCGCCGCCGTCGCGAAGGTGCCGTGCCTGGGCGTGCCGTCGGGGGCACGGCCGCCGGTCGAGCGGGGGAAGAACTCGTACCAGGCGCCGACGAGCGCGCGCTTGCGGTCGACCCACACCGGGATGGTGCGGCCCTTGGTGACGAGGTCCCGCAGCGGGTACGCCCGCAGCAGCTCGGCGATGTCGGCCGCGAAGGCGGGAGCGACCCGGGCGGGTAGCTGCTGATCGCTGCGCAGTGCGTCGGCGACCGCGGCGCATCGCGGGCGGTCCCCGCGCGGCACCGCCTTGGCGGCCCGCTCGAACAGGCGGGCGCCGATCTCGAGATCGTTGGCCAGATCGGCGGCGCCCTGACCGACCGACAGCTTGGCCTCCACATTGTGCCGCCAGGTGGAGACCGGATCGCCCCAGCCCTCGACCCGGAAGCTCCACGCCCCGACGCTCGTGGGCGTGAACACGGCCGCGAATGTGTCCGGTAACGGGCCGGGGGACATCGGGATCCGAATGGTGGTGTTCGACTCCGGCCCGCGCACGGCGAGGGTCGCCGCAACCGCGTCGTGCCCCTCGCGCCACACCGTCGCCGACACCGGGAAGGTCTCGCCGACGACCGCCTTCGCGGGGTGGCGTCCCCCCGAGATCTCGGGGGCGACGTCGTCGATGCCTATCCGCCCGGTCATGGATTAGACCTTACGGGTAGTTGTACGGGAAGCGCTGGCCGAATCTCGCGTCCCGCGCAACACGCCCCCGGCGGCCGGAATGGGTAGTCTTCGCAGGGTGAAAGCCTTGCGTCGGTTCACCGTCCGTGCCCACCTCCCCGCCAGGCTGGCCGCCCTCGAGCAGCTGTCGACGAACCTGCGCTGGTCCTGGCATCCCGAGACCCAGGATCTGTTCGGCCGGATGGACCCCGCGCTGTGGACGCAGGTCCGCCACGACCCGATCCGGATGCTCGGCGAGGTCTCGCCCGCCCGCCTGGACGAACTGGCGGTCGACGACGACTTCGTCGCCGAGCTCGACCGGCTCGAGCAGGACCTGGACACCTACCTCGGCCAACCGCGCTGGTACCAGAACCAGCAGGCGAAGGGCGCCGACCTGGCCGGCGGGATCGCCTACTTCTCAATGGAGTTCGGCGTCAGCGAGGTGCTCCCGAACTACTCGGGCGGGCTCGGGATCCTGGCAGGCGACCACCTCAAGGCCGCCTCGGACCTCGGGGTTCCGCTGATCGGTGTCGGCCTCCTCTACCGGTCCGGCTACTTCCGTCAGTCGCTGACGGCCGACGGCTGGCAGGCGGAGCACTATCCCTCGCTTGACCCGCAGGGCCTGCCGCTGCGGCTGCTCACCGAGCCCGACTCGGGGGCGCCGGTGCTGTTGCGGGTCGCGATGCCGGGCAACCGGGTGCTCCGGGCCCGGGTGTGGATCGCCCAGGTGGGGCGGGTTCCGCTGTTGCTGCTCGACTCCGACATCGCAGAGAACGACCCGGAGCTGCGCGGGGTGACCGACCGGCTGTACGGCGGCGACCAGGACCATCGGATCAAGCAGGAGATCCTCGCAGGCATCGGCGGAGTGCGCGCGGTGCGCGCGTACACCCATTCGCTCGGGCTCGCCGATCCCGAGGTCTTCCACATGAACGAGGGCCACGCGGGTTTCCTCGGGGTGGAACGGATTCGGGAGCTGATCACCGGGTCCGGCCTGGACTTCGACTCCGCGCTCGCCGCGGTGCGGGCGGCCACCGTGTTCACCACGCACACCCCGGTGCCCGCGGGCATCGACCGGTTCCCCGCCGATCTCGTCCGGCACTACTTCGGTGGGGTCGGCGGCGAGAACGAGTCCGCCCTGCTGCCCGGTCTGACGGTGGACCGGATCATCGACCTCGGCCGCGAGAACGACCCGTCGGTGTTCAACATGGCCCACATGGGACTGCGGCTGGGTCAGCGTGCCAACGGCGTCTCGAAGCTGCACGGGATCGTCAGCCGGGAGATGTTCAACGGCCTGTGGCCGGGATTCGATGCCGCCGAGGTCCCGATCGGCTCGGTGACCAACGGCGTGCACGCCCCGACCTGGGCCGCGAGGGAATGGATGGACCTGGCCCGCCGCGCGGTGGGACCCGAGCTGGTCGAGGAGGCGCGCGGCTGGGAGCGGCTACAGGAGATCGCGCCCGCCGACCTGTGGTCGACCCGCAACACGCTGCGCGAGCAGCTGGTGCAGGAGGTCCGCAGGAGGGTGCGGGCATCGTGGCTCGAGCGCGGCGCCACCGACGCCGAACTCGGTTGGGTTTCGGGTGTTTTCGATCCCGAGGTGCTGACCGTCGGCTTTGCCCGCCGGGTCCCGACCTACAAGCGGCTGACCCTGATGCTGCGTGATCCGGACCGGCTGCGGGCGATGCTGCTCGACCCCGACCGGCCGGTGCAGCTGGTGGTGGCGGGCAAGAGCCACCCGGCCGACGAGGGCGGCAAGGCGCTGATCCAGCAGGTGGTGCGCTTCGCGGACGAGGCCGATGTCCGGCACCGGATCGTGTTCCTGCCCGACTACGACATGTCCATGGCTCGGTACCTGTACTGGGGCTGCGACGTGTGGCTGAACAACCCGCTGCGGCCGCTGGAGGCCTGCGGCACGTCGGGGATGAAGTCGGCGCTCAACGGCGGGCTGAACCTGTCCATCCGCGACGGCTGGTGGGACGAGATGTTCGACGGCGAGAACGGCTGGGAGATCCCCACCGCGGACGGCGTGACCGACGAGGTGCGCCGCGACGACCTCGAGGCGGGCGCGATGTACGGGCTGCTGGAGCGGTCGGTGCTGCCGAAGTTCTACGACCGCGACGCGGACGGGGTGCCTGCCCGCTGGGTGCAGATGGTCCGCCACACCCTGCAGCACCTGGGCCCGAAGGTGTTGGCGTCGAGGATGGTTCGCGACTACGCCGTCGACTACTACGCACCTGCCGCCCGGTCCGCGCGGGCCGTGGTCGCGGACGGTTTCGCGGCGGCGCGGCAGATCGCGGAGTACCGCGGCCGCGTCGAGGCGGCCTGGCCCGACGTGCAGGTGGTTCAGGTCGACAGCTCCGGGCTGCCGGACACCCCGGTGATCGGTGCGGACCTGTCGCTGCGCGCGTACGTGCGGCTCGCCGGTCTCGCCGTCGCCGAGGTCACCGTGCAGGCGGTGCTCGGCCGGGTGGGGGCTGACGAGGAACTGAGCGATGTGGTCACCGTGCCGATGCGGCACGCGGGTTCGGACGAGCTCGGCGAGCTGTTCGTCGCCGACACCACGGTCCCGCACTCCGGGGCGGTCGGCTACACGGTGCGGGTGCTGCCACACCACCCGTTGCTTGCCTCCGACGCCGAACCGGGCCTGCTGGCGGTGCCGCACCTGTAGGCGGACCGCGGCGCCGCCACCGGCCACGGATGCGCGCGAACCCGACGTGGGGACGGCCCGCGGGGTGGACAATCGAAGTCGTGGCGCCGGCAGCGGAATCGGGTGCACACCCGAGCAGGGCCGAGCGCGCGGAGCGAGGTCGCGCCGCGCGCCGGGAGACGCCGTTCGCTTCACTCGCGGAGCACCACCCCGGCGCCGAGCGTGATCCGGTCGGCCTGCTCGAGACCCAGGCGGCGGCCCGCATCCCGCAGCTCGTCCCGGTTCGATACGGGCGGATGGCGACCTCGGCGTTCGCCTTCTTCCGTGGCTCCGCCCTCGTCATGGCGGACGACCTCTCGCGCGCCCCGTCCTCGGGACTGAACACTCACCTGTGCGGGGACGCGCACCTGAGCAATTTCGGGATCTACGCGACGCCGGAGCGCAGGCTGGCGTTCGACATCAACGACTTCGACGAGACCTATCCCGGTCCCTTCGAGTGGGACGTCAAGCGCCTGGTCGCCAGCCTCGAGGTCGCGTCGCGGGACACCGGGTTCGGCACCAAACAGCGGGCCAGGATCGCAAGGGGGTGTGCCGCCGAGTACCGGGAGACGATGGCGCTCCAGGCGGAGCGGGGCACCCTGGCGGTGTGGTACTCCCACATCGAACCCACCGAGGAGCTCGTTGAACTGGCCGATCAACTGGACTCGTCGTCGAGCAAGCGGATGCGCAAGACGCTGGAGAAGTCGTGGAACCGCGACAGCGTCCAGGCGCTGGGGAAGCTGACCACGGTGGTCGACGGCAGACGGAAGATCCTCAGCAATCCGCCCCTGCTGGTCCCGATCGAGGAGGTCTTCGCCGACGCCGATGCCGACGAGTTGAATCGCGAACTGCGCCAGCGTCTGAGCGATTACCGCTCGACGCTGCAGTGGGATCGCCGGGTGCCGCTCGAGCAGTTCGAGCTGGTCCAGGTGGCGCGCAAGGTGGTCGGGGTCGGCAGCGTCGGGACGCGATGCTGGATCATCCTGTTCCGCGGCGTGGATGACGAGGACCCGCTGTTCCTGCAGGCCAAGGAGGCGGTGCCGTCCGTGTTGTCGGATTACCTCGAGGGGCCCTCGTTCGAGAACGAGGGCGAGCGGGTGGTCCACGGTCAGCGGCTGATGCAGGCCGCCAGCGACATCTTCCTGGGGTGGCAGCAGGGCATCGGAGTGGACGGCGTGCGGCGCGACTACTATCTGCGGCAGTTGCGAGATGGCAAGGGGTCAGCGGTGATCGAGGCGATGACGCCGACGGGGATGACGCTCTACGGGCGCCTGTGCGGCCGTGCGCTTGCCTATGCGCACGCCAGGTCGGGCGACCGGATCGCGATCGCCGAGTACCTCGGGTCCAGCACCGAGTTCGACGAGGCAATCGCAGCGTTCGCACAGTCCTACGCCGCTCAGACCGCGCACGATCACGCGGCGTTACTCGAGGCGATCGCCGGTGGGCGGGTCGCGGCGCGGTCCGGACTCTGAGATGGCGGGGCACGACGATCCGGACCGGAGTCGGCGCTGGTGGGCGCGGGCGGCCTTCGCGGCCGCCGTGGCCGCGGCCGTGGTCCCGATCGTGGCAGCGGGCCTGCTGAGCACGCTGGTGCTGCTGGCCGCGGGCATCGGCGGGGTCGTGGTGATGGTGGCGGCCCTGTACTGGTTCCTCACCCATCGCGGTGTGCCACGGTGGATCTGGCTGGGTGTGGCCGTGCTCGTCCCGATCGCGGTCCTGTCCGCGTTCGTCAGCGCGAACCTGCTGTGGGTGGTGGTGGTCTCGTACGTGCTCGTGCTCCTCGCGGCCCTGTGCGCCCGCACCGCCCTCGAGGCCGAGCGCGCCGAGTCCGCGATGGACGAGCGCAGCGTCCCGCCGCCCCGGCAGCCCTTTCTGGTGATGAATCCGCACTCGGGTGGCGGCAAGGTGGCCAGGTTCGGGCTGCAGCGCAAGGCCGAGGAGCTCGGCGCGGAGGTCGCCCTGCTCGAAGGACCGGACACCATCGACGTGGAGGCGTTGGCCCGCGACGCGGTGCGCAGGGGTGCCGACCTGCTCGGGGTGGCGGGCGGGGACGGGACCCAGGCCCTCGTCGCAGGGGTCGCGGCCGAACACGACCTACCGTTCCTGGTGATCAGCGCGGGCACCCGCAACCACTTCGCGCTGGATCTCGGGCTCGATCGCGACGACCCGGCCGCCGGCATCGAGGCGTTGCGGGACGGCGTCGAGGTCCGCGTCGACCTCGGGGAGATCGCCGGGCGCACCTTCGTCAACAACGCCTCGTTCGGGGTGTACGCCGAGGTGGTGCAGAGTCCGGCGTACCGGGACGACAAGACCGGGACCGTGCTCCGCATGCTGCCGGACCTGCTGGGCGGGAGCGCGGGGGCGAGGCTGATCGCCCGAACCGGCGGCCTCACGGTTGAGGGTCCCCAGGCGGTACTGGTGAGCAACGGCCCCTATCAGACCAGTGACCTCGCGGGTCTTGGCCGACGGGCGCGACTGGACCGCGGCGTGCTCGGGGTCGTGACCGTGGCGGTGGATGGCGCGCGCCAGGCCGTCGGGTTGCTCAACCGTGCGCACGAACGCGGCATGACCCAGCACACGGTCCGCGAGGTGACCGTCGATGCCGATGCGCCGGCGATACCGGTCGGCGTCGACGGCGAATCGCTCATGCTCGCCACGCCGGTGCGGTGCACCATCAGGCCGGGGGCGTTGCGGGTGCGGCTGCCGAGGGACCGCCCTGGGGTGCCGCCGTTCAAGGTCGCGGTCGACTGGGTTCGGCTACGCGCGCTGGCCGGGTGGGCACACCGGCCGAGGTAGCGGGGCTCAGCCCGCCGTCAGCCTGGCGAGCGCCTTGCGCACGACCTCGGGATCGGAGGTCTCCCAGAACGGCGGCAGCGAGGCGCGAAGGTAGCCGCCGTAGCGGGCCGTCGCGAGCCGGGAGTCCAGCATCGCGATCACGCCGCGGTCGTCGACGCTGCGCAGCAGCCGACCCACGCCCTGCGCCAGCAGCAGCGCGGCGTGATTGCCCGCCACCGAGAGGAAGCCGTTGCCACCGCGGGACTCGACCGCGCGCTGGCGGGCCACCAGCAGCGGATCGTCTGGCCGCGGGAACGGGATCCGGTCCAGGATCACCAGGCTCAGCGACGGGCCGGGCACGTCCACGCCCTGCCACAGCGACAGCGTGCCGAACAGCGAGGTGGCCTCGTCCTCGGCGAACGCGCGGACCAGCTGCCCGGTGGCGTCGTCGCCCTGGCACAGCACCGGGGTGTCGAGGCGCTTGCGCATGACCTCGGCGGCGGCCTTCGCGGCGCGCATCGAGGAGAACAGCCCGAGGGTGCGGCCACCGGCCGCGGTCACCAGTTCGGCGATCTCGTCGAGATAGCTCGGTGCCAGCCCGTCCCGGCCGGGGGCGGGCAGGTGCTTGGCGACGTAGAGGATGCCCGCCTTGGCGTGGTCGAACGGCGAGCCGACGTCGAGCGAATTCCACCGGATGGCGGCCTCGTCCGCGGGCGCCTCGGTGCCGGTCGCCATCGCCGGATCGACGCGGGTGCCGGACTCGGCGGGCAGGCCCCAGTTCACCGCGAGCCCGTCGAACGATCCGCCGACCGTCAGGGTCGCGGAGGTGAGCACCACGGTCGACTCCGCGAACAGCCGCGAGCGCAGCAGCCCGCCGACCGACAGCGGCGCCATCCGGACGAGCTTGCCCCGCCGCTCCTCGTCGGCGAGCCAGACCACGTCGCGGCGCTTGGCCGGGTCCGGTTCGTCGAACGCGGTGAGCACGCGGACGGCGTTGTCGTGCACCTCGTCGACGGCCGCGAGCGCGGCGTTGCGGGCGGCGGCCGCCTCGGGGTCGGTGGCGTTCATCCCCGGCCGCGCAGGCCCGATCGCCGTGCGCACCGCCCAGGCCGCATCTCGGACGGCGGCCAGCGCGTGGCCCGCGCCGTCGGGCAGTCCTTCCCAGCGGCCGGCATGCAGCTCCTCGAGCACCGCGTCCCAGCCCTCCGCCGAGGCCTCGAACCGGTCCGCGTCCTGCTCCTCGACGAGCTTGACGCACCTGCGCGCGGCGGCGCTGATGGTCGACGGCGCCAGCTCGGCGGTGGCCACCCCCGTCACCCGGTCGACCAGTTCGTGTGCCTCGTCGATCACCACCACGTCGTGCTCGGGCAGGACGGCGATGCCGGTGATCGCGTCGATCGCGAGCATCGCGTGGTTGGTGACCACCACGTCGACCTTCGAGGCCTCGGCCCGCGCCCGCTCCGCGAAGCAGTCCTCGCCGACGGGGCAGCTCGACTTGCCAAGGCACTCGCGCGAGGTGACGCTCACCTGGCGCCACGACTGATCGCTCACGCCGGGCACCAGCTCGTCCCGGTCGCCGGTCTCGGTGTCGGATGACCACTTGGTCAGCCGCTGCACCTCGCGGCCGAGCCGGGAGATCGCGAACGCGTCGAACAGCTCGGCCGACTCCGCAGTGTCTTCTGATGCCCCGGTGTGGATCTTGTTCAGGCACAGGTAGTTGTTGCGGCCCTTGAGGATCGCGAACTCCGGCCGCCTGCCCAGCGCGCCCGCGAGGGCATCGGACAGGCGCGGCAGGTCGCGGTCGACGAGCTGGCGTTGCAGCGCGATGGTGGCGGTGGAGATGACCACGGTGCGCCCGCTCTCGACGGCGTGCCGGATGCTGGGCACCAGGTAGGCGAGCGACTTGCCGGTACCGGTGCCCGCCTGCACGGCGAGGTGCTCGCCGGTGTCGATGGCGTGCGCGACCGCCGACGCCATGGTCAGCTGGTTGGTGCGTTCGGCGCCGCCCAACGCCTGCACCGCCACGGAGAGCAGGTCGGGCACGTTGGGGAGTTCAGGCACCGACCAAGGCTACTCGGCGCCGCCGTCAGTTCGCCGCAGCGACCTGACCCACCGGGGTGACGCCCGCGCCGCGGAGCCGCTCGAGCACCGACGGCACGGAGTCGGG
The DNA here is from genome assembly GCF_040548995.1 of Rhodococcus sp. PvR044. Lineage (NCBI taxonomy): Bacteria > Bacillati > Actinomycetota > Actinomycetes > Mycobacteriales > Nocardiaceae > Rhodococcus > Rhodococcus sp. PvR044. The sequence goes on along the minus strand of NZ_JBEPSX010000013.1, from coordinate 115,791 downwards.
GGACACCGCGGCCGTGTACCGCAGCAGCACCCTGGTCTCGAAGCCCTCGCGCGCCGCGTCGAGCGCGGTCGCGCGGACGCAGTGGTCGGTGGCGATGCCGACCACGTCGACGGCGGCGATCTCGCGGTCACGCAGCCAGTCCGCCAGGGACCGCCCAGACGCCGCCGAGCCCTCGAAGCCCGAGTAGGCGGCCGAGTGGGCGCCCTTGGAGAACACCTCCTCGACCGATCGCAGGTCGAGGGCGGGATGGAACCCGGCACCTCGCGTCCCGGCCCGGCAGTGTGGCGGCCAGCTGTCCACGTAGTCGGGTTCGTCGGAGAAGTGCGCGCCCGGGTCGACGTGGAAGTCCCTGGTGGCGACGATCGCGTCGTACTCACCTGCCGCGGTGGAGCCGAGCAAGGAGGAGATGTCGGCCGCAACCGCCGCGCCGCCCGCGACGGCCAGCGAGCCGCCCTCGCAGAAGTCGTTCTGCACGTCGACGACGATCAGCGCCCGCTTCGGGGCGGCGGGGGAGTCGGTGGGGTTCATCGCAGTCACCTAGCCCACGAACCGGGTGGGGATCGCGGGATCGCCCTGGGACAGCTTGAGTCCCTCCCACGGCAGGCTGACGAGCCGCTGGGCGAGCAGGTCGCGGCCCTCGTCCAGGGTGGGCAGACCCGTCACCACCTCGCCGCCCCGCACCATCGGGACCAGCAGGTCGTGCGCGATCAGACCGCCGCTCTCGGGCGCGGGCGCGTCGGCCGGGAACGCGACCTCCTCGACCGCGGTCCCGGTGGGCCGGGCGAAACGGAGCACGCGCTTGGTCCCGCCGCGCGACTCCTTGTGGCTGCTGCGCTTGGCCACCGGGATGCCCTCCACCTCCACCAGCTTGTAGACCATGCCCGCCGTGGGTGCGCCCGAGCCGGTGACCAGCGCGGTGCCCACCCCATAAGTGTCCACCGGTTCGGCCCGCAGCGCCGCGATCGCGTACTCGTCCAGATCGCCGGACACCACGATCTTCGTCTTCGTCGCGCCCAGGTCGTCGAGCTGCGCGCGCACCTGGCGGGCCCACACGCCGAGATCGCCCGAGTCGATCCGCACGCCGCCGAGCTCCGGCCCGGCGACGGCGATGGCGGTCTTGACGCCCTCGGTGATGTCGTAGGTGTCCACCAGCAGGGTGGTGCCCAGTCCGAGCGCCGCGACCTGACCGCGGAACGCGGCCGCCTCGTCCGGGCCGGCGACAGTGTTGTGCAGCAGCGTGAACGCGTGCGCGCTGGTCCCCGCGCCAGGCACGCCGTAGCGGCGGACTGCCTCCAGGTTCGAGGTCGCGGTGAACCCGGCCAGGTACGCCGCGCGGGAGCAGGCCACGGCCGATTCCTCGTGGGCGCGCCGCGAGCCCATCTCGATCATCCGCCTGCCGGCAGCGGCGCTGACCATGCGTGCGGCGGCGGAGGCGATCGCGCTGTCGTGGTTGAGGATCGAGAGCGTCAACGTCTCGAGGAGCACGCATTCGGCGAAGGTGCCGCGCACCGAGAGGATCGGCGAGCCAGGGAAGTACAGCTCGCCCTCCCGGTAGCCGTCGATGTCGCCGGAGAAGCGGTAGTTCCGCAGCCAGTCCACCGTCTGCTCGTTCAGGAACTCGGACACGACGGCCAGCTCCGGCTCACCGAACCGGAAGCGGGGCAGCGCGTCGAGCAACCGGCCGATGCCGGCGACGACGCCGTACCGGCGCCCGGCGGGCAGCCTGCGCGCGAAGACCTCGAAGCTGCAGCGGCGGTGCGCCGAACCGTCGCCGAGCGCGGCCGAGAGCATCGTCAGCTCGTACTGGTCGGTGAGCAGCGCGGTGCTCGTCTTCGGCTGGGACCAGTCCGAGGCGTTGTTCGTCACGCGCCCACCTTACGAGTCGCGGACCCGTGATGCGCGGACGTGCCCGTCCTGCGTTCGGAGGTTTTCTCTTTCCTGAGCACGTCGTACTCTGGAGTCATGGCCCAGTGCCCGACAACTATTCCCATGGCGAGGATGCCCGCAGCGTCGCCGCAGGTCACGCCAGCCGAATCCGAGGTCGAGGAGATCCTGGAAGCGGAGGACAAGCCCTGGGTGACCGTCGTCTGGGACGACCCCGTGAACCTCATGCACTACGTGACCTTCATCTTCCAGAAGCTGTTCGGCTACAGCAAGGCGAGGGCCACCGACCTGATGATGCAGGTCCACAAGGAGGGCAAAGCCGTCGTGTCGTCCGGATCCCGCGACAAGATGGAGCACGATGTGAACCGTCTCCACCAGGCAGGCCTGTGGGCGACGATGCAGCGCGACAGCTAGCGGAGATCCCCGACCACCGATCCTGAAAGGACCCGCAGGTACGCAACGTGCGCACATGGAGCCGAAAGAATTCGCTGGGCGGCGTGAAGATTCGCTCCGAGATGGACGCACGAGAGGCCTCGGTCCTCAGGTCGCTGGTCTCGTCTGTCCTGGCGCTGCTCGAGGACCGGGCGGCCGCGGTGCCGCAGGACGACCTCGCCGAGCTGACCGGTCTGCGTACCGGGAACAGTGACGCCCCAACGGATGCCACTCTGGCCCGACTGCTGCCGAACTTCTACCGGGCCGAGGCCGACCGCGAGGGCACACCGGCACAGGGCGCGAATATGAATGCGGCACTGCGCAGTCTGCACGAGCCGGAGATCATCGACGCCAAGCTGGCGGCGGGATCGGTGATCCTGCAGACGGTGCCGCCGGAGGGTGGCAAGGTCTCGCTGACCCCCGAACAGGCCGACGCGTGGCTCGCAGGACTCAACGACGTGCGCCTGGCCCTGGGGACCACCATCGGCATCGACGCCGACACCCCGGACGAGCTCGAGCCCGACGACCCGCGGGCGCCGCACCTGGACGTCTATCACTGGCTCACCTGGATGCAGGACTCCCTGGTGCAGGTCCTGGTCCCGTGACGGGCGCGGGGGTGCGCAGCGGGCCGCGGAACTCGCTGGCCGATGTCGAGGGCCTGCTGGTCGGGCACCACCACGAGCTGGACCGGGACGCCGGACTCGGCTCGGGCCGGGCGACGGGCTGCACCGTGGTGCTGGCGCCAGGCGGCGCCACCGCGTCCGTCGATGTGCGCGGCGGCGGGCCCGGCACCCGCGAGACCGACCTGCTCGATCCGAGCCACACCGTCCAGCAGGTGGACGCGGTGCTGCTGACCGGGGGCAGCGCCTACGGGCTGGCAGCCGCGGACGGGGTGATGCGCTGGCTCGAGGAGCACGGTCGCGGGATCCCGATGGACGCCGACGGCCATGTCGTCCCGATCGTGCCGGGAGCGGTGATCTTCGACCTGCCGGTGGGGGACTGGTCGGTGCGGCCGACCGCGGATCACGGATTTCTCGCGGCGGAGGCGGCGGCTGCGGAGTTCGCGGTCGGATCCGTTGGTGCCGGGGTCGGTGCGCGCGCCGGGGTGCTCAAGGGCGGTGTCGGCACTGCCAGCCTCGTGCTCGGCGCAGGGGCGGCCGAAGGCGTCACGGTCGCGGCGCTGATCGTCGCCAATCCCGTTGGCTCCGTGTTCGATCCGGGCACCGGTCTGCCGTGGGGGGTCGGGGTGGCCGAGGCCGCGAGCTGGGGCCTGCGGGTCCCGGATGCCGCCGAGTTGGCCGCGGCGATCGAGCTCGGGCAGAAGGGCACCGTCCTGAACACCACCATCGGGGTGGTGGCGACCGATGCCGCGCTGAGCAAGGCCGGCTGCAGGCGGGTCGCCGTCGCGGGCCACGACGGCCTGGCCCGGGCGATCCGGCCCGCGCACTCACCGCTCGACGGGGACACGCTGTTCGCCCTTGCGACCGGCACCAGGGCGACCGCGCCCGCCCCAGTCCCGATGCCCGCCGCCTTTCCCGCGGAGCTGGCGCTGCTCGACGCGGTGTGCGCGGCCGCGGCCGACGCGGTGACGCGGGCGATCGTCGGTGCCGTCCTCGCGGCAACGGCGGTCGCGGGAATACCGAGCTATCGGGAGCTGTTTCCGTCAGCATTCGACGTCTAAGCTGGGCGAACACATCGGAGGCGCAGGTGTTGGTGATCAGATCCGACCTCGTCGAGGCGATGGTCGCGCACGCTCGTGCCGATCATCCAGATGAGGCCTGCGGCATCATCGCCGGCCCCGAGGGCGGCGATCGGCCGCTGCGGCACGTCCCGATGATCAACGCCGAGCGCTCGCCGACCTTCTACCGCTTCGACTCCGGCGAGCAGCTGCGGCTGTGGCGTGCGATGGAGGCGGCCGACGAGGCGCCGGTGGTCATCTATCACTCGCACACCGCCACCGAGGCATATCCCAGTCGCACCGACGTCTCCTTCGCCTCCGAACCCGACGCGCACTATGTGCTGATCTCCACCCGCGATCCGGACACGCACGAGCTGCGCAGCTTCCGGATCGTCGACGGCGTGGTCACCGAGGAACCGGTCGACGTGGTGCCGAGCTACCCGTACGCACAGAACCCCCACTAGGAGCCCTGATGGCCGTCATCGTTTCCATCCCCACCATCCTCCGCAACCACACCGACGGTGAGAAGCGGGTGCAGGCAACGGGTTCCACCTTGGCCGCGGTGATCGACGACCTCGAGGCCAACCACGCCGGGCTCAAGGACCGGCTGATCAACGAGGGCAAGCTGCACCGGTTCGTCAACGTGTACGTCAACGACGAGGACGTGCGCTTCTCCGGCGGACTCGACACCGCGGTGGCCGACGGGGACTCGGTCACCATCCTGCCCGCCGTCGCCGGAGGCTGATCCGCGGTGGCCCGGTACGACTCGCTGATCGAGACCCTGGGCGACACACCGCTGGTCGGGCTGCCGCACCTTTCCCCGCGCTGGACGGGGGAGGCGCCGGTGCGGCTGTGGGCCAAGCTGGAGGATCGCAATCCCACCGGCTCGGTGAAGGATCGGCCCGCGCTGCGGATGATCGAGCAGGCCGAGCGGGACGGACTGCTCACGCCCGGCGCCACCATCCTGGAGCCGACCAGCGGCAACACCGGGATCTCGCTGGCGATGGCCGCCAAGCTCAAGGGCTACCGGCTGATCTGCGTGATGCCGGAGAACACCTCGATCGAGCGCAGGCAGCTGCTGACCATGTTCGGCGCCGAGATCATCGACTCGCCCGCGCGCGGCGGCTCCAACGAGGCGGTGGCGCGGGCGAAGGCGATCGCCGCGGAGCACCCCGAGTGGGTGATGCTCTACCAGTACGGAAACCCGGCGAATCCGGCCGCGCACTACGAGGGCACCGGACCGGAGTTGCTGCGCGACCTGCCGGAGATCACTCATTTCGTGGCCGGACTCGGCACCACCGGCACCCTGATGGGCACGGGACGCTTTCTGCGCGAACACGTGCCGGGAATCGAGATCGTGGCCGCCGAGCCGCGCTACGGCGAACTGGTCTACGGCCTGCGCAACATCGACGAGGGCTTCATCCCCGAGCTGTACGACGAGTCGGTGCTCACCTCGAGGTTCTCGGTCGGCCCGTTCGACGCGGTGCGGCGGACGCGGGAACTGATCGAGCGGGAGGGCATCTTCGCGGGCGTCTCGACCGGGGCCGTCCTGCACGCGGCGCTCGGGGTCGCGGCCAAGGCGGTCAAGGCAGGCGCCCGCGCCGACATCGCCTTCATCGTGGCCGACGGCGGCTGGAAGTATCTGTCGACCGGTGCGTACGCCGGTACCCTCGAGGATGCGGAGGCGGCCCTGGAGGGGCAGCTGTGGGCGTGACGGAAAGAGGTTCGGATGAGCACCCCGGGTGACCCGTTCAAGTACACCAACCCCGCTCTGTCGGTGCCGTCGAACCCGCCCGCGACCAGGCCTGCGGCCGAGCGCCCGATGTGGCAGCAGGCGGCCGCGGTCATCGGCGGCTTCGTGGTCGGGCTGTACGTCCTCGAGTTCATCGACATGCTCGTCAAGGGCAGCCTCGACAACGGCGGCATCCAGCCGAGGACCGTCGACGGCCTGTGGGGGATCGTCTTCGCGCCGGTGCTGCACGGCGGGTGGGCGCACCTGGTCGCGAACACCATCCCGCTGCTGGTGCTCGGATTCCTGGTCATGCTCTCGGGCATCGGGCGCGGGCTCGCGGCCACCGGCATCATCTGGGTGATCGGCGGTGTCGGGGTGTGGCTGTTCGGCTCGGTGAACAACCATCTCGGCGCCTCGGTGCTCGTGTTCGGCTGGCTGACCTACCTGATCACCCGCGGCATCTTCGCCCGGCATTTCGGGCAGATGGCCCTAGGGCTTGTCGTGCTGGTGATCTACGGCGGGGCGCTGTGGGGCGTGCTGCCCGGCCAGCCCGGGATCTCTTGGGAAGGGCACCTGTTCGGCGCGATCGGCGGTGTCGTCGCCGCCTGGGTGCTGGCCTCCGATGTCCGCAAGGCGCGCGAGGCGAAGGCGTTGAACCGGTAGCGAACGCGCAGGTGTGACGCCCGGCGCAGCGGATCACGGGGCGGCATTTGGTCTCGATTCCACTCGAAGCTTTTTCCGGATCAGGTGGTCGTGGCAGCATGGGAAACATGCGCATCACCGTCCTGGGTTGTTCGGGCAGCGTCGGGGGTCCCGACTCGCCCGCCTCGGGCTACCTCTTGACCGCTCCGGACACCCCGCCCGCGGTCCTTGACTTCGGCCCCGGCGTGCTCGGAGCGCTGCAGCGTTACGCCGACCCCGGTCAGGTGTCGATCTTCCTGACCCACCTGCACGCGGATCACTGCCTCGACCTGCCGGGGCTGCTGGTGTGGCGCCGGTACCACCCCAACCCGCCGCCCGGCCGGGCCGTCGTCTGCGGGCCGACGGACACCGCCTGCCGGATCGGTGCCGCCTCCTCGGAGTGCGGCGGCGAGTACGACGACATCTCCGACACGATCGACCTGCGCGCCTTCACCGACGGCGGATCCATGAGCCACGGCGCGCTCACCGTCACCTCGCGCCGGGTGTTCCATCCGCCGGAGGCGTACGGGTTGCGGATCAGCGATCCCGCGGGCCGGACCCTCGTCTACACCGGCGATACCGGGATGTGCGACGAGGTGGTCGAGCTGTCCCGCGGCGCGAATGTGCTGCTGGCCGAGGCCTCCTGGACCCATCACCCCGACCGCCCGAAGGGGATCCACCTCTCCGGCACCGAGGCCGGACAGGTCGCGGCAAGGGCGGGGGTCGGCGAACTGCTGCTCACGCACATCCCGCCGTGGACCTCCCGCGAGGACGTCATCGCCGAGGCCAAGGCCGAGTTCTCCGGACCCGTCCACGCCGTCTCGCCCGGGGACGTCTTCGAGATCTGAGTCGCGGGACGTCTAGGCTTGCGCCCGTGAGCAGACGACTGGATGGCAGGGCGGACGACGAACTCCGCGAGGTACGGATCACCCGGGGCTTCACGAGCCATCCGGCCGGATCGGTTCTCGTCGAATTCGGTGGCACCCGCGTGATGTGCACCGCGAGCGTCGAGGAGGGCGTGCCGCGCTGGCGCAAGGGTTCCGGCCTCGGCTGGCTGACCGCCGAGTACGCGATGCTGCCCGCCGCGACCCACACCCGCAGCGGCCGCGAGTCGGTCAAGGGCAAGGTCGGCGGACGCACCCAGGAGATCAGCAGGCTGGTCGGCCGCTCGCTGCGCGCCTGCATCGACCTCGCCGCGATCGGCGAGAACACCATCGCCATCGACTGCGACGTGCTGCAGGCCGACGGTGGCACCCGGACCGCGGCGATCACCGGCGCCTACGTCGCGCTGGCCGACGCCGTCACCTACCTGCGCGCGGCCGGCCGGCTGGCCGACCCGCAGCCGCTGTCCTGCGCGATCGCCGCGGTCAGCGTCGGCGTCGTCGACGGCCGGGTGCGGCTTGACCTGCCCTACGAGGAGGATTCGCGCGCCGAGGTCGACATGAACGTCGTCGCGACGGACACCGGCACCCTCGTCGAGGTGCAGGGCACCGGAGAGGGCGCGACCTTCCCGCGCACCACGCTGGACAAGCTCCTCGACTCGGCACTGGCCGGCTGCGAGCAGCTGTTCGAGGTGCAGAAGCAGGCGCTCGCGCTGCCGTACCCGGGTGAGCTGCCCGAGCCGAAGGAGCCCGAGGCGGCGAAGAAGAAGTTCGGTGCCTGAGGCCGTCCGACTTCTCGTCGCGAGCCGAAACGCGAAGAAGCTCAAGGAGCTTCGGCGCGTGCTCGAGGCGGCCGGGGTCAGCGGCATCGAGCTCGTCGGCCTCGACGAGGTGCCGCCGTTCCCGGAGGCGCCCGAGACCGAGGCGAGCTTCGAGGGCAACGCGCTGGCCAAGGCCCGCGACGGCGCCGCGGCCACCGGGCTGCCGTGCGTCGCGGACGATTCGGGGCTCGAGGTGGACGCGCTGAACGCGATGCCGGGGGTGCTGTCTGCGCGGTGGTCGGGCGGACACGGTGACGACGCGGCGAACACCGCGCTGGTGCTCGCGCAGCTGTCCGACGTGCCGGACGAGCGCAGGGGAGCGGCCTTCGTCTCCGCATGTGCGCTCGTGGTGCCCGGCGGCGAGGAGTCGGTGGTGCGCGGAACGTGGCCCGGGGCCATCGCCAGGGAGCCCCGCGGCGACGGCGGATTCGGTTACGACCCGGTGTTCGTGCCGGAGGGGGAGTCGCGCTCGGCGGCGCAGCTGACCCCCGAGGAGAAGGACGCGGCCTCGCACCGCGGCCGGGCGCTGGCGCAGCTGGTGCCCGCGATCGCCGCGCTGGCCGGCAGCTAGGTTCCGCCCGCCCGTCGAGTGTGCAGTTCCGCGCGTCCCCTTTCGGGCGATGCGTCGGAAGGTGCACACTCGACGGGCCAGCGGGGCGGCCTGCGCCCCGACCATCGCTGTGAGGACGTGCAGATGTCGCCGATGATGATTCCCGTGACGCCGCAGGGCTGGATCACGTACCTGATCGCGTACCTGACGGGTCAGCCCGTGATCCTGGGCGGCGGCGGGTCCTAGGGCATCGCCGCCGGGCGATCAGACGCCGAAGTCGCGCTTGACCTGCTGGGTGCGCCAGTGCTCGACGAAGAACGACAGGAACGGGACGGTGCCCGCGAGCAGGGTGCCGATGGTGCGGCCGACGGGCCAGCGCACCTTCACCGCGAGGTCCATCGTGAGGATCAGGTAGACGAAGTAGACCCAGCCGTGCACGATCGCGATCCAGCTCGGCAGGTTGTCCACCTTGAACACGTACTTCGCGACCATCTCCGCGGTGAGCACGAGCAGCCAGATGCCGGTGGCGTAGGCGAGGACGCGGTAGCGCAGCAGCGCCGAGGCGATCTTCTTGGTGTCGCGAACTTCGGTCGCGGTGACGGTCTCGTCGGGGGCCGTGCTCACGTGCTGCTCCTATCGGCCTCGCCGGCTCTGAGCTGCGCGAGGTAGTTGTTGTACGCCTGGTGGGCTTCGTCGTCCGGGTTGTCCGCGTCCAGCTTCTGGTTGCCCGACCGGGTGCGCGTGGGCAACACGTCGGCGGGGATCTCGCGGACCTCCGAGGAGGAGGCCGCGTCCTCGGACGGGTCACGGTCCTCGAGCTGCACGAACCGCCGGTACGCGTACACCACGAACGCCGCGAACAGCGGCCACTGGAAGGCGTAGCCCAGGTTCTGCCCGGTGCCGCCGACGGCCTCGAAGCGAGTCCACTGCCACCAGCCGAGCGCGAGACACCCGGCCGCAGCGATGACGACGAAGAGAATCAGCGCTGGTCTGCGACGGGAGGGTGAACTGGCCACACAACGACGGTACCCGAGCCGTCGGAGCCGCAGGTACGGAGCCGGGGAGGCGTGGATCACCCTCCCACGGGCCCCGCGATGACCGTGGTCAGGACACTGCCTTGATCCGGGTGACCAGCAGGGCCCCGATCAGCGCGCTGATCGCGGCGAAGGTGAAGAGCAGCGGATAGTTCTTGTCGGGCCCCACGGCCAGGATCAGCGGCGCGATGGCGGGCGCCAGCGACTGCGGCAGCGTGTTCGCGATGTTGATGACACCGAGGTCCTTCGCCGCGGTCTTCGGATCGGGCAGCACCTCGGTGACCAGCGCCATGTCCACCGCGAAGAACAACCCGGTGCCGATCCCCAGCAGGAGCTCGGCGACCATCACCATCGCGAAGCTGTCCGCGATGGCCAGGACCGCCAGTCCCGCCGACAGCATGAGCGCCGACCCGATCACGAAGGCCTTGCGGCGTGCCGCCCGGTCCGAGATGTAGCCGCCGACGGCAGCGGCGATCGCCGTGCAGGTGTAGCTGACGCCGACCAGGGTCGCGAGTGCGGTGGCGGCCTCATCGGTGGAGAGGTCGAGCCGATCCTGCAGGAAGAACAACAGGAACGTCATCGGCATCGAGACGCCGAGCATGACCAGGAACCTGGTGAGCCAGGCGTATCCGAAGTCCGGGTGGAGCCGCGGATTGACCCAGAAGCTGCCCGCGAACATCCGCAGGGAGAACCGATCGCGGGGGGCGGGCACCTGCGGATCGGGGAGGGTGACCGCGAAGGCGGTGATCAGGATCAGGCCGACCACGGCGGGCACCAGGATCTTCGCGGTGCCCGGCACCACGGTGACCAGCGCGACGCCGACGATGAGCGCCAGCATCTGACTGAATCCCATTGCGCCCGAGGCCAATCCTCGTTGGGCGGGGGGAACGTGATCGGGGATGGTCGCCGTCAGTGCGGCCATCACCCCGTTGAAGGCCAGCTGCGCCAGGCACCATCCGACCAGCAGCACCGGGATCGACGGTGCGAACGCCACGATCGTCAGGCCCGCCGTGCCCACCACGGCGCCGCCGATCAGCCACGGCCTGCGCCGACCGAAACGTGAGGACGTCCGATCGGAGAGGCGACCGGCGAGCGGGTTCCCGATCAGGGCGAGAAAGGCGCCGACCCCGAGTACCAGGCCGAGGGTGTTCTCCTTCTGTGCCGGATCGAGGTGCTCGACGCGAAGCTGGAGCGTGACGACCACCGGCGTGAGCACGGAGAGGAAGAGTCCCAGGTTCGCCATCGCCAGCCTGGCGGGAAACGCCCGCGGTGACCCATCCAGATCCGATTGACTGTCTTCGAGCCCTTCGGCACCAACGGCTGTCATTCGGCATCTCCCGCTTTGATTCGGCGGTGTCGCGCTCGACACCGCAACGGAGTATGGCGAATGAGCCGAGTGTGCGGTAGGTAACGTTATGGAACTGTTACTTATTGGGTCGAGCGCCGAACGATTGATATGCAAGCGGCAACTTGCCTATGGTGGGGTCGTGGTCAACGTCTATCGCGCTCTCGACGACGAGACGAGGCGTGTCATCCTCGACGAACTGGCGACGAGCGACGGCCAGACGCTGTTCGAGATCTGTTCCCTGCTCTTGGTGCGGCATGGTCTCGGCCTCACACGTCAGGCGATCTCCCAGCACCTCGGCGTGCTCGAGTCGGCGGGGCTGGTCGTGACGGAGCGGCGTGGACGATCCAAATTTCATTACTTCGATTCCGAGCCACTCGCCGAGATCAGCAGACGATGGCCTGTCCGAGAGAGTGACGATCAATGAGAATCAACCTGACGAGTTTGTTCGTCGACGACCAGCGAGCGGCACTCGCCTTCTACACCGATGTGCTCGGCTTCGCGAAGCACCACGACATTCCCCTCGGCGACGACTCGTGGCTCACGGTCGTGTCGCCCGAATCGCCCGACGGCCCGCAACTGCTGCTGGAGCCGGCGCGGCACCCGGCGGTGAAGCCGTACCGGGATGCACTCGCCGAGGACGGTATTCCGCTCGCGCAGTTCGCCGTCGACGACGTCGAGGCCGAACATGCCCGGCTGACCGGAAGGGGCGTGGTGTTCACGCAACCGCCGACCGACATCGGGACCGCGGTCGTGGCCGTCTTCGACGACACGTGCGGCAACCTCATCCAGATCATCACGGAGAAGTCGACGTGACCCTGGCAGAGGTGATGGCCGAACTCGCCGCGCTCGAGGACCCGAAGGCGCGCGCGGTCAACGAGAAGCACGGTGACGATCACGGTGTGAACCTCGGCAAACTGCGCGCGATCGCGAAGCGGCTGAAGACGCAGCAGGAACTCTCGGGCCAGCTCTGGGCGACGGGGGACACCGCGGCGAGACTGCTGGCGCTCCTGATCTGCCGCCCCAAGGCGTTCGACCGCGACGAGTTGGATGCCATGATGCGCGACGCGCGCACCCCCAAGGTGCACGACTGGCTCGTGAACTATGTGGTGAAGAAGAACCCGCACTCCGAGGAGCTGCGCCTCGCCTGGTTCGCCGATCCGGATCCCGTTGTCGCGAGTGCCGGCTGGGCCCTGACCACCGAACGCGTGGCGAAGAAGCCCGAGGGCCTCGACCTCGCGGGCCTGCTCGACGTCATCGAGGCGGAGATGGCAGACGCCCCGGACCGTCTGCAGTGGGCGATGAACCACTGCCTGGCTCAGATCGGGATCGAGCACCCCGAGCTCCGTTCCCGGGCAATCGATATCGGGGAGCGCCTGGAGGTGCTCAAGGACTACCCGACGCCGCCGAACTGCACGTCTCCGTTCGCGCCCACCTGGATCAACGAGATGGTGCGCCGGCAACAGGTCCGGTGATTTCCGTCAGTACGAAGGAAGGATGGCCCGGGTGCCTGAAGTAGCTCGCAAGCGCCGCACCCAGCCGCCACCGCCCCATGTCCTCTACGAAGCGCTGACCGATCCCGATCGCGACCCGACACGCCCGTGGCTACTTCTCCAGGAGGACGAACAACGCCCCACGATCGCCGAATCCGTCGAGCCGAACCTCGTCGTGTGGACCTCGCTGTGGCCACTTCGCCCAGACGCCAACATCCGATTCGACATCGAGGGGCCGTCACGCGGCAGTGCAACGTTGACCTGGACGTTGATCCTCGACGATCCGGTCCCCGACGCCGCGACGATCATTCGTATGCGCAAGCGGCTGAACGTACTCATCAACGCCAACTTGCGCTTCACCTTCGGTCAATAGGCGCGCGCCGGAGGTGTCAGTCCGAGTCAGCGCGAACGCGCCGGTAGTGCTCGTAGATCACGCGCGAGCCGAACGTCATGGTCTCGATCAGGTCGCGCGGGACGTCTTCGGTGACCGGCGGCAGGAACGGCGTGCCGCCCCCTATGGCGGTGGGGTCGGATCATGATGTGTGTTCAGCCGAACCGGGCGCATCGTCCGGGGGCGCGATGGCCGCGGTGACGCGGTGCGCCAGTGCGCGCAGGTGGTCGATGAGTTCGGGTGGTTCGTGCACTCGGAAGCCGAACCCGAAAAGTCCGGTGTAGACGGCTATTTCGTCGAGTGAGTTCGAGCCGGTGTGCAGCAGGCAGTGCCCCTCGTCGATCGCCTCGATGACGCCGACGGTCGGCGGGATGCGATCCACAGCCACGGCCGCCGATACCTCGAGGGTGATGCGCGCCTGATAGCGATAGGGGGCGGTGCTGACCCCGCGCGACACCCAGCCGGTCAGGTCCACCTCGGGGGCCTCGCGCGGGGTGAATCGCGGTCCGTTGGGGATGCGCGGACGCAGGCGGTCGACACGGTACGTGCGCCAATCGTTCTTCTCGACATCCCAGCCGACCAGGTACCAGTGCCGCCCGGTGTGCACGAGCCGATGCGGTTCGGCCGCCCGCCGGATCTCGGTGCCGTCGTGCGTGCGGTAGTCGAAGCGGAGATGTTCGTGGTCGCGGATCACGGCGGCGATCGTGGTGAGCACGTCCGGGTCCACAGCCGGGGTTCCGGCCGGCATGCTGACGGTCGCGGCCTGTAGCGCCGAGACGCGGTGGCGCAGTCGCGGCGGGAGGATCTGCTCCAACTTCGTCAGCGCCCGCAGCGAACTCTCCTCGATGCCGGTGATGGTTCCGCCCGCGGCGGTGCGCAGCCCGAGGACGACGGCGACCGCCTCGTCGTCGTTCAGCAGCAGCGGGGGCAACTTGGTTCCCGCGCCCAGTCGGTAGCCGGCCGCTCCGGCGACCGCATGCACGGGGTAGCCGAGGTTGCGCAGCTTGTCGATGTCGCGGCGGATGGTCCGCGCATCGACCCCCAGGCGCTCGGCCAGGTCGGCGCCGGTCCACACGCGGGGCGTCTGCAGGAGCGACAGGAGTTCGAGGAGTCGAGCCGAGGTTTCCAACACACCGCGCATTCTCCAGCAAACCTAGGGCGAAAGTTGTCCTAGCCGCTCCGTACGGTGATTCTCATGAGCGCAGAGATCACTCCCTTCCGTATCGATGTCCCCCAAGCCCAGCTCGACGACTTGCATCGGCGACTGGACGAGACCCGCTGGCCGGATGGCGTCACCGGAGTCGGCTGGGCGCAGGGCATTCCGCTCGACTACACCCAGGAGCTGGCGCGGTACTGGCGCACCACCTACGACTGGCGAGAGCAGGAGACGCGGCTCAACGCGTTCCCGCAGTTCCGCACCGAGATCGACGGCCACGACGTGCATTTCATCCATGTCCGGTCGGCCGAACCCGGTGCCATGCCTCTGATCCTCACCCACGGTTGGCCCGGATCGATCGTCGAGTTCCTCGACGTGATCGGTCCGCTGACCGACCCGGTCGCGCACGGCGGGCGGGCCGAGGACGCGTTCCATGTCGTCGTGCCGACGATCCCTGGATTCGGGTTGTCCGGGCCTGCTGTCGGCTGGTCGACCACCCGGGCCGCGCACGCCTGGGTGCAGCTGATGCACAGGCTCGGCTACGACCGCTACGCCGCGCATGGCGAAGACACCGGCGCGGCCATCTCCCGAGAGCTGGCGGTGATCGATCCCGAGCACGTCGTGGCACTGCACGTGACGATGATCGCCTCGGCCACCGTCACCCCCGAGACGGCCGACCTCGACAATCCCGCCGAGAAGCGCGCCCTGCAGCTGGCGCAACGCGCCCAGTACGAGCTCGGCGCCTACGCGATGCTGCAGGCCACCCGCCCGCAGACCCTGTCCTATGCGCTCGCCGACTCGCCGGTGGGTCAACTGGCATGGATCGTCGAACGCTTCAAGGACTGGACCGACTCGACAGACGTGCCAGAGGACGCCGTCGACCGCGACACGATGCTGACCAACGTCATGATCTATTGGCTCAACGGCACGGCGGGCTCGTCGGCGCGCTACTACTACGAAGGCGCCGCGACCTGGGGTGGACCCGAACCCGAGACCGATGTGCCGGTCGCGGTCGCCGTTTTGCCGCAAGACCTGGGAATCCCCGTCCGCCGCATCGCAGAGCAGAACCACAACATCGTGCGCTGGACCGAATTCGACCGGGGCGGCCACTTCGCGGCTATGGAAGAACCCGACCTGATCATCGACGACTTGCGCGCCGCGTTCCGCGACTACCGCCAATAGACACGAAATCGCGGTGGTCAAGCAGTGGTCTCTACGGGTTCAGCGGCGAGGGATGTGTGGGTTCATACACACCGAGTGCTCCGCCACCGGGCAGCGTGAGGTGGGTGATCAATCCCCACCGTTCGCGCCGCAGGTCCGAGCATGCAACACCATGTTCAGCCATCTGCTCAACGAACGCCTCGACGTCGTCACACATCAGAAACAGCTCGTGCACGCCATCGGCGTCGGCTGGATGTATGGCCAGCTCGGCCGGCGGAAGGGCGAAGATCAACCAGCCCTGCCCGGCATCGACGGACGGATAGTCGAGCACGTCGCGGAAGAACGCCCGGTCTGCCTCGGCGTCGGTGCTGTAGAGGACAACATGCGCTCCACGAATCATGTTCTGACCCTAGTTCGCGGCACAAGACGGAAACGAGGTCACGGACTCTTCCGAGTTCGTGACCTCGTCGTGTGCAGTTCGTGGAACTGCTGGTGGTGCGCGAGGGGGGACTTGAACCCCCACGTCCTGAGACACCAGGACCTAAACCTGGCGCGTCTGCCAATTCCGCCACTCGCGCGTGCCGAAACAGACTACTTCACGGCGTCCTCGGTCGGCGCGAGCAGCGTCATGAGCAGGTCCAGCTGCTGCTCGCGTGAGGCGACGCCGAGCGTGTGACCGACCATCCGCTCCTGTGAGGCGCGCATGAAACAGCCGCTGACAAGCGTGTAGGCGACCGTCTCCGGATCGACGTCGGCGCGCACGACGCCGAGGCGCTGCTGCTGCTCGAGGTAGGCGCCCAACATCGTGATCCCGCGATGCGGGCCGAGGTCGTTGTCCCGCATGTGTGTGCCGAGCGCCTCGCGCAGGTCGGCGTCCGACTGCGCCGCGGTGAGTACATCCACGGCCGGGTCCAGGAACGCCTCGACCGCCGCCATGAACCCGGCCAGGGTGCCGCGCAGGTCGGGCCCGGCGAACCCCCGCTGATTGAGGTCGGCCAGCGGGCGCAGGCCCCGCTCGAACACCGCCAGCAGCAGGCCGAAGCGGTCCGTGAAGTGGTAGTAGATGCTGCCCTCGGACACCCCGGCCCGTCTCGCGACCTCGCGGGTGGTCAGCTTCGCGACGCCGCGTTCGCGCAGTACAGCAAGGGTCGCGGACAGGATCTCCTCGCGGCCGCCGGAGGGTGGCCTGCCGCGGCGCGGGGCGGGTGCGGTGGTCATGGTGAGCCGAGCCTACCGGGCGCGAAAAGATTATTGAGCCAACACTCAGAAATGATGTTATTTTTGAGTTCACACTCAGGAAAGGGGTGGGGTCATGGCTCGGAAATGGTGGACCCTGATTGCCGTATGCACAGGGGTGTTCATGCTCTTGCTCGACGTGACGATCGTGAACGTCGCGCTGCCCGACATCCAGCGCGAATTCGGCGCCTCGCTCACCGATCTGCAGTGGGTGATCGACGCGTACGCGCTCACCCTCGCGGCCTTCCTGCTCACCGCGGGAACGATCGCGGACAAGTACGGCAGGCGGCTGGTCTTCGCCGTCGGCCTCGTCGTGTTCACCGTCGGTTCGCTGCTGTGCGGGGTGGCCAACTCGCTGGTGCTGCTGTCCGTCTCGCGGGCGGTTCAGGGCGTGGGCGGCGCGATCATGTTCGCGACTTCCCTCGCGTTGCTGGCGGGCGCGTTCGCGCCTCGCGAGCGGGGCGTCGCCTTCGGCGTGTTCGGCGCCGTCACCGGTGTGGCGGTGGCGGTGGGCCCGGTGCTCGGCGGAGCTCTCACGAGCGGGCTGTCGTGGCGGTGGATCTTCTTCGTCAACCTCCCGATCGGGATCGCCGCGCTGGCGGTGACGCTGCTGCGGGTCGACGAGTCGCGGGCGCCGACAGCGCACCGGGTGGACTGGGCGGGCTGCGTGACGTTCAGCGCCGCGCTGGGCGCGCTGGTGTTCGGGCTGATCCGCAGCCACGTCGACGGCTGGGGGTCGGTCACGGTGGCCGGTTCGCTGATTGCCTCCGTGGTCCTCCTCGTGGCCTTCGTCGTCGTCGAAAAGACCTCGGCCGCTCCGATGTTGGACCTCAGCCTGCTGCGGGTGCCGACCTTCGGCGGCGGCTTGATCGCCGCGTGGGCCATCTCCGCCTCGTTGTTCTCGCTGCTGACCTACCTGGTCATCTTCCTGCAGGGCATCCAGGGCTACTCGGCCGTCGAGACCGGGCTGCGGTTCCTGCCGTTGACCCTTGCGATCTTCGTGACCGCGGGAGTGGCAGGCCGGCTCAGCGACGTGGTCCCGGTGCGCTGGTTGATCGGCCCCGGGTTCGTCTTGGTCGCGGCCGGGCTCTGGCTGATGCGCGATGTCGACCCGGCGGCCAGTTGGACCCAGTTCGTCCCCGGCTTCCTCGTCGCCGGAGCGGGGGCCGGGCTCATCAACCCGCCGCTCGCCTCGACCGCGGTGGGCGTCGTCGAGCAGGACCGCGCGGGCATGGCCTCGGGCATCAACTCGACGTTCCGGCAGGTCGGCATCGCGACCGGCGTCGCCGCCCTCGGCAGCCTGCTGGCCTCGCGGATGGACGACTCGGTACGAGCGGCCCTGTCGGAGGGTCCGCTCGCGGGCAGGGCAGGGGAGTTCGCGGACGCGGTCAGCAGCGGCAGTACCGCGTCGGCGATCGGTTCGCTGCCGCCCGAACTCCGTGGGCTCGCGGCGCAGGCCGCGGGTACCGGATATGCGGAGGCGCTCGACAGCATCCTGCTGATCGGTTCGGTTACCGCGGCGCTGGCGGCGATCGCGACGCTGCTGCTCATCCGGTCCCGCGACTTCGTCGAGGCGTCGGGGGAGCTGGAGTCGAGCGAGCAGGAGGCCGCAATTCCGGTCTGAGGGCTGCTGTCACGTGGTGTGGTTCCGGCGGTGTCGCGCGTCGGGGCCACGCCCCGTTTGGTAGAGCTGACGGCATGGGAACTCTCAAGGTCACCGACAACGCGCTCCACCTGACTCTTTCGACGCTGGAGAAGATCGGTGCGCTCCACGGCGACGTCGAGGTCCCGTTGAGTTCGATCCTCGCCGTCGACGTGTGTCCGGACGGGCTGTCGGCACCGCGCGGGATGCGTGCGCCGGGGTTGGGGGTGCCAGGATGGCGCAAACTCGGCACCTGGCGATCGCGGGGGCGCCGCGAGTTCGTCGATGTGCGCAGGGGGCAGCCGGCGGTGCGGGTCGAACTCGCGGGTCAGTCGTTCGCCGCGCTCTTGGTCGGAGTCGACGATCCGCAGGCTCTCGCGCGGCGACTCGGCGGGCTGTCGGGGTAGTCGGAACCGTGCGCGCTTTTCACCCCCACCGGGGTGCAACTCGCGCACGGGCGGCGGAGCCGTTGATAACGAGTTGGTAACGATCAATATGAGGGGTTCCTCAGGTTTCGCGCCGGGTCGTTTTCGGTCCGGCCAGCGCGTTCTCTCCTTACCCGCGAGTCACTTGTGAAGCCGATTTGTGACCTGCGTCACGCCTACTACCTGGTAGAACGCTTGTCCAGGTCGCAAACGTGAGGAAATCCTCACCATTCTGTGCGAGCCTGATCGCGTCCCCGAAGATCCGTCCGTGGCCTGCCGATGGCCGCGTGTGGCCCGAGATCTCGGTGGGCATCGACCAGGAGAGGACAGTCAATCGTGACGATCGACGAGAGCACGCCGGTGGGTAAGGGAAGCGGCACCGGAGGGTCGCGGATTTCTGCGCGCGCCGGGTCTCCGAAGTCCGCGCTGCGCGATCGGCTCGTGGCCGGTGAGCCGTACGCGCTCGCGTTCGGCGGCCAGGGCGCGGCATGGCTGGCCCCCCTCGAGGAGCTGATCCGCGACAACGGCCTCGAACCCGACATGACCGACCTCGTCAACGAGGCGGCGGCCCTCCTCGCGCCCGTCGCGCAGGACCTGCTCGTGGTCCGGCCCGCGGGCTTCGACCCCATCGGCTGGATCCTCGAGCAGGACGTCGTGGATGAGGATGTCACCCCGGCCGGTCCCTCGGCCGCGGCGCTCACCTCCGCCTCGGTGTCTCTGCCCGGCGTCTTCCTCGCGCAGCTCGCCGCCCTGCGGTCGCTGCGCCTGCAGGGCCTCGACCCCGCCCAGCACGCGCCTGTCGCCGTGATCGGCCACTCGCAGGGCATGCTCGGCGTGCAGGCCGTCGCCGACGGCGGCGCCACCGACGGCTCCCTCCTGGCCATCGCGCAGCTGATCGGCGCGGCCGCGGTCCTGGTCGGCCGGCGCCGCGGCGTCATCGGCGGCGCCGAGCGCGCCCCCATGCTCGCCATCTCCGATGTGGACCCGGATCGCATCCAGGCCATCGTGGACGAGGTCGCCACGGGCGTCGACGCCGAGCGCGCCGCCGTGATGGCCATCCGCAACGGCCGTCGCCGCGTCGTGGTCTCCGGCACCCCGGCGCAGCTGGCCCGCGTCCAGCAGCGAGCCGAGCAGATCGCCGAGGACGAGGCGCGCGAGCGCGACGCCAAGAAGCGCGGCGGCGCCGTGTTCTCGCCGGTCTTCGAGCCGCTCGCGGTGGAGATCGGCTTCCACCACCCGGCGCTCGCGGATGCCGTCGACACGGTCGGCGCCTGGGCCGTCCGTTGCGGACTCGACCCCGAGCTCGCCAGCAAGCTGGCCGGCCTCTGCCTCGTCGACCCCGTCGACTGGGTCGCGGCCGTGGACTCCGTGGTCGACGCGGGCGCGGCCTGGGTCCTCGACCTCGGCCCCGGCGACCTGCTCACCCGCATGACGGCCGGTTCGCTGCGCGGGCACGGCGTCGGCATCGTCGCGGCGTCCACGCGCGTGGGCCAGCGCCACCTCATCACCCCGGGCGCGGCGCCCGAGGTGGCGAAGGCCTGGAGCGAGTTCAAGCCGACCCTGGTGTCGCTGCCCGACGGCAAGGTCGGCGTCGAGACCGCGTTCACCCGGCTGACCGGGCGGTCACCGATCCTGCTCGCAGGCATGACCCCGACCACCGTCGACGCGAAGATCGTCGCCGCGGCGGCCAACGCCGGCCACTGGGCCGAGCTGGCCGGCGGCGGCCAGGTCACCGAGAAGATCTTCACCGACCGGGTCGCCGAGCTGCAGACCCTGCTCGAGCCGGGCCGCGCGGTCCAGTTCAACTCGCTGTTCCTGGACCCGTACCTGTGGAAGCTCCAGCTCGGCGGCAAGCGGCTGGTGCAGCGGGCGCGCTCCGCGGGCGCCCCGATCGACGGCGTCATCGTCACGGCAGGGATCCCCGAGCTGGACGAGGCCGTCGCACTGATCGAGGAGCTGTCCGAGGTCGGCATCGGCCACGTCGCGTTCAAGCCCGGCACGGTCGCCCAGATCCGCTCGGTCATCCGGATCGCCAACGAGGTCCCCGACTTCCCGGTGATCGTGCACATCGAGGGCGGCAAGGCAGGCGGACACCACTCCTGGGAGGACCTCGACGACCTGCTCGTCACCACCTACGCCGAGCTGCGTGCCCGGCCGAACCTGGTGATCTGCGTCGGCGGCGGCATCGGCACCCCTGAGCGGGCCGCCGACTACCTGACCGGACGCTGGTCCACCGAGGCCGGCTACCCGGCGATGCCGGTCGACGGCATCCTCGTGGGCACCGCCGCCATGGCGACGCTCGAGGCCACCACCGCCCCCGACGTGAAGCAGCTGCTGGTGGACACCCCCGGCACCCCCGACTGGGTCGGGGCGGGCACCGCGACCGGCGGCATGGCCTCCGGCCGCAGCCAGCTCGGCGCCGACATCCACGAGATCGACAACGCCGCCTCGCGCACCGGCCGCCTGCTCGACGAGGTCGCCGGTGACGCCGACGCCGTCGCCCAGCGCCGCGACGAGATCATCGCCGCGCTCGACATCACGGCCAAGCCGTACTTCGGCGACGTCGCCACCATGACCTACGAGCGCTGGCTGCGCCGCTACCTGGAGCTGGCCGTCGGGATCGACTCGGCCAAGACGTTCGACTGCGGCACCGACTGGGCGGAGGCATACGCCGACGCGACCGAGTCGGTCTGGCTCGACGGCACCTGGCGCGACCGCTTCGCCGAGATGCTGCGCCGCGCCGAGGCCCGGCTGCACCGCAACGACCGCGGCCCGATCCGGACCCTGTTCAACGACGAGCTGGTCCTCGAGCGCCCCGAGGCCGCGCTGTGCGCCCTCAAGGCCGCCTACCCGGACGCGGGATCGGTCGTGCTGCACCCGGCCGACGTGCCGTTCTTCACCGCCCTGTGCAAGACCCCGGGCAAGCCGGTCAACTTCGTGCCGGTCATCGACAAGGACGTCCGTCGCTGGTGGCGTTCGGATTCCCTGTGGCAGGCACACGACCCGCGCTACACCGCCGACCAGGTGTGCATCATCCCGGGCACCGTTGCCGTCGCCGGTATCACCGAGGTGGACGAGCCCGTCGGCGACCTGCTCGACCGCTTCGAGCGGGCCACCACCGATGAGCTGCTGGCCGCGGGTGCCGCGCCGACCGCCGTCGCGAGCCGCAGGCACGCGGCCACGGCCCGCGGTCTGCTCGGTGTCGTGCTGTCCGCGCCCGACGTCCTGTGGGCCTCGCGCCTGACCCGCAACCCCGTGCACCGTCTCGGCGACCTCGCCGACTGGACGGTCGACGGCGACAGCGCCACCCACGCCCGGACCGGCGCCATCCTGAACGCGGTGGACGCCGAGCACGCCGAGCTGACCGTTCCGCTGCTCGCCGACCGCGCCGTGCGGATCCGGATCACCGTGCCCGCCTCGACCCGTGACGGCGGCGCCCCGGTGGTGACCGCGGCGGACGCCGAGGCCGCCATGTCGGCGCTGCTCGGGGTCGCGGCAGGCCAGGACCTGCCCGCCGTCAAGAACGGTGCGGCGCGCGTCAACCTCGCCTGGGTGCCCGACCGGGTCGCCGACCACGCGGGCGTCACCGGCGCCGGGTTGCCCGAGTCGCTCGCCATCGGCACCAGCGCGGTGCCGGACGTCGTCGTCGGTGCCTGCTGGCCCGCCGTGTTCGCGGTGCTCGGCGCCGCCACCACGGCAGAGGGCGCGCACGTCATCGAGGGCATGCTCGACCTGGTCCACCTCGACCACGCCGTTGACCTCGTCGGGGCGATCCCGACCGAGACCAGCGTGCTCACCGTGAAGGCCGAGTCCGTCGCCGTCGTCGACACCGACATGGGTCGCGTCGTCGAGGTGCACGTCGAGGTGGGGGCCATGCGCGAGCACGGCACCGCCGCGCCGACCTTCGCAAAGCTGGTGGAGCGCTTCGCGATCCGCGGCCGCACCGGTGCCGGCGAGCTGGCCGACCCGGCCAGGGCCGGCGGCTCGCTGACCGATGCGGTCACCGACACCCCGCGCCGTCGTCGCCGCCAGGCCACGATCGTCGCGCCGCGGCACATGGGCGCCTTCGCGGGCGTCTCGGGCGATCACAACCCGATCCACACCTCCGACGCGGCCGCGCTGCTCGCCGGGCTCGGCAGCCCGATCGTGCACGGCATGTGGCTCTCCGCCGCCGCCCAGCAGGTCGTCACCGCCATCGATCCGTCGGCGGTCGTGCCGCCGCGCAGGCTGACCGCGTGGACCGCCCGCTTCCTCGGCATGGTCCGACCCGGCGCCGAGATCGACGTCCGCGTCGACCGCATCGCCTACGACGGCGGCGCCGAGGTCATCGAGGTCGGCTGCCGGGTGGACGGCGACCTGGTGATGGTCGCCTCCGGCCGCACCGCCGCGCCGAAGACCGTGTACGCCTTCCCCGGCCAGGGCATCCAGCGCCCCGGCATGGGCCTCGACGCCCGCGCCCGGTCCAAGGCCGCGCGGGAGATCTGGGACCGCGCCGACAAGCACACCCGCGAGGCGCTCGGCTTCTCGATCCTGGCCGTGGTCCGCGACAACCCGACCGTCCTCAAGGCGCGCGGGGTCACCCACAAGCACCCCGACGGCGTGCTGCACCTGACCCAGTTCACCCAGGTCGCGATGGCCGTGCTGGGCGTCGCCCAGGTGGCGGAGCTGCGCGAGTCCGGCGCCTTCGTGGAGGACTCGCTGCTGGCCGGCCACTCCGTCGGCGAGTACAACGCGCTCGCGGCGGTCGCAGGCGTGCTGCCGCTCGAGGCAGTGCTCGAGGTCGTGTTCCAGCGCGGGTCCGCGATGCACGCCCTTGTGCCCCGCGACGAGGCGGGCCGCTCGAACTACCGCCTGGCCGCGATCCGGCCGTCGCAGATCGGCGTCGCCGACGAGGACCTCGCGGAGTTCGTGGCCGGCGTCGCCTCGGAGACCGGTGAGTTCCTCGAGATCGTGAACCTGAACCTGCGTGGCTCGCAGTACGCGATCGCGGGCACCGTTGCCGGTCTGGACGCGCTCGAGGTCGAGATCGACACCCGCCGTGAGGCTTTCGGTGGCAAGCGGGCCTACATCCAGATCCCCGGCATCGACGTGCCGTTCCACTCCACCGTGCTGCGCGGCGGCGTGGACGACTTCCGCGAACGGCTGCTCGCGCTGCTGCCGCAGGAGATCGATCCCGCGATCCTGATCGGGCGGTACATCCCGAACCTGGTGCCGAAGCCCTTCTCGCTCGAGCGTGAGTTCGTGCAGGAGATCGCCGACCTGGTGCCCTCGGAGCAGCTGGCCGCGGTGCTCGCCGACTTCGACGCGCACGCCGCCGACCCGTCCGCACTGACCCGCGTGGTGCTCGCCGAGCTGCTGGCCTGGCAGTTCGCCAGCCCGGTCCGGTGGATCGAGACGCAGGACCTGCTCTTCGGCGACGAGGCCGACGGCGGCCTCGGGGTCGAGCGCTTCGTCGAGATCGGTCTCGGCGCGGTGCCCACCGTGGCGAACCTGGCCTCGCAGACCCTCAAGCTGCCCGGTCGTTTCGGCAACCCGGTCGAGGTGCTCAACATCGAGCGCGAGGCGGGCATCGTCTTCTCGACCGACACCGACCCGGCGCCCGTCGAGGACGACGAGCCCGAGGCCCCCGTGGCCGAGACCGCAGCGCCCGCAGCCGCGGCCGCGCCCGCACCCGTCGCCGCCCCGGCGGCGGCCACCGGCGGCCCGCGCCCCGACGACATCGCGTTCTCGGCCTCGGACGCCACCGCCGTGCTCATCGGGCTGTGGACCAAGCTGCGTCCCGACCAGATCGGCCCCGTCGACACCATCGAGGCGCTCTGCGACGGTGTGTCCTCGCGCCGCAACCAGCTGCTCGTCGACCTCGGCGCGGAGCTGTCCCTCGGCGCCATCGACGGCGCGGCGGATGCCGACATGGGCTCGCTCGCGGTCACCGTCAACAAGCTGGCGCGCACCTACAAGCCGTTCGGCCCGGTGCTCACCGACTCGGTGAACGACCACCTGCGCAAGGTGTTCGGGCCCTCGGGCCGTCGCCCCGCCGCCATCGCGGAGCGGGTCGCGAAGGTGTGGGAGCTCGGATCCGGCTGGGCCAGCCACGTCACCGCCGAGGTGGCGCTCGGCACCCGTGACGGGTCGAGCGTTCGAGGCGGGGCGCTCGGCGGCCTGCACGAGGGCGCCCTCGCCGACGGCGCCGCGGTGGACGCGGTGATCGACGCCGCCGTCCAGTCCGTCGCCTCCCGTCGGGGCGTCGCCGTGTCGCTGCCCGCCACCGGTGGCGGGGCAGGCGGCACCGTGGACGCCGCCGCGCTCGGCGAGTTCACCGAGCACATCACCGGCCGCAACGGCGTGCTGGCCTCCGCGGCCCGGCTGGTGCTCGAGCAGCTCGGACTGTCCGACGAGGTCACCTCCGGCCCCGCCGACACCGACTCCGCGCTGGTGGACCTGGTGTCCACCGAGCTGGGCTCGGACTGGCCGCGTCTGGTCGCGCCGGCCTTCGACGCACGCAAGGCCGTCCTGATCGACGACCGGTGGGCGACCGCCCGCGAGGACCTGGCCCGGCTGTGGATCGGCGACCACGCGACCGTGGTCTCCGTGACCGAGGCGGACTTCACCGGCGCGGGCAGTGCCGTGGCCGCGCATGCCGACTGGTGGCGTCAGCGGGCCGAGGCCGAGGGCCGTGAGGAACTCGTCCAGGTCTACGCCGACATCGCCGCGGCGGCCGCCGTCACCGACGACGAGCCCGGCGTCTGGTCCGATCAGGTTGCCGTCGTGACCGGAGCAAGCAAGGGCTCCATCGCTGCCTCGGTCGCGGGTGGCCTGCTGCGCGGCGGCGCGACGGTCTTCGTGACCACCTCGCGCCTGGACTCCGAGCGGCTCGGCTTCTACCGGAAGCTGTACCGCGCCAACGCCCGTGCCGGCGCAGCCCTCTGGGTGGTGCCCGCCAACATGGCGTCCTACGCGGACGTCGACGCGCTGATCTCCTGGATCGGCGAGGAGCAGACGGAGACCGCAGGCGGAGCCAAGAAGCTGGTCAAGGAGGCCGTCACCCCGACGATGCTCTTCCCGTTCGCCGCGCCCCGGGTCGGCGGCGAGCTCTCCGACGCGGGGGCCCGCGCCGAGATGGAGATGCGGGTCCTGCTGTGGTCGGTCGAGCGGCTGATCGGCGGGCTGTCGAAGATCGGCTACGACCGCGACGTCGACACCCACCTGCACGTGGTGCTGCCGGGCTCCCCGAACCGGGGCCTGTTCGGTGGCGACGGTGCCTACGGCGAGTCGAAGGCCGCGCTCGACGCGGTGGTCATGCGGTGGAACGCGGAGCGGACCTGGGCCGAGCGGGTCACCCTCGTGCACGCGCTGATCGGCTGGGTGCGCGGCACCGGGCTGATGGGCGGCAACGACCCGATGGTCGAGGCCGTCGAGGCCAAGGGCGTGCGCACCTGGTCCACCGACGAGATGGCCGAGCAGTTGCTGGCGGCCTGCACGCAGGAGACCGTCACCGCGGCCGTCACCGCGCCGGTCCAGCTGGACCTGACCGGCGGCCTGGCGGAGGTCGACCTCGACCTGGTGGCCCTCGCCCGCGAGGCGGCCGACGCCGAGAAGGCGGCGGCCGACGAGCCCGAGGAGGACACGGCCGACACCGTCGACGCGCTGCCCGCGCCGCCGCGGATCGGGGACGCCCCGGCCGCGCCGTCGTGGCCCGAGTTGGACGTCGCCCCGTCCGACCTGGTGGTGATCGTCGGTGCCGGTGAGCTCGGACCCTACGGCTCGTCCCGCACCCG
This sequence comes from Rhodococcus sp. PvR044, assembly GCF_040548995.1. Taxonomy (NCBI): domain Bacteria; kingdom Bacillati; phylum Actinomycetota; class Actinomycetes; order Mycobacteriales; family Nocardiaceae; genus Rhodococcus; species Rhodococcus sp. PvR044. The sequence goes on along the minus strand of NZ_JBEPSX010000013.1, from coordinate 89,474 downwards.
CTTCGAGATGGAGGTCGACGAGCAGCTCTCGGCGGCAGGCGTTCTCGAGCTGGCATGGAACACCGGTCTGGTCACCTGGGAGAGCGACCCGGTCGCGGGTTGGTACGACACCGAGACCGGTGAACTCGTGCCCGAGGCGGAGATCGCGGACCGTTACCACGACACCGTCGTCGAGCGGTGCGGCATCCGCACCTACGGGGACGAGGGCGCCATGGTCGACAACACGGCCCCGCTGCTCACCTCCGTGTTCCTCGACAAGGACCTCACGTTCGTGGTCGGCAGCGAGGCGGAGGCCAGGGCCTTCGTCGACTCCGATCCGGAGCACACGGTCGCGGCGGCCGTGCCGGACAGCGGCGATTGGCAGGTCACCCGCAGGGCCGGCACCGAGATCCGGGTGCCCCGCAAGGCGAAGCTGACCCGCACCGTCGGCGGCCAGATCCCCACCGGTTTCGACGTCACCAAGTGGGGCATCCCCGCGGACATGGCCGGATCGGTGGACCGGGTGGGCCTGTGGAACCTGGTCACCACGGTGGACGCGTTCCTCACCGGCGGCTTCACCCCCTCGGAGCTGCTGCGCTGGGTGCACCCCTCCGCGGTGGCGAACACCCAGGGCACCGGCATGGGCGGCATGACGTCCATGCGCTCGCTCTACATCGACACCCTGCTGGGCGAGTCCCGCGCGAACGACATCCTGCAGGAGGCCCTGCCGAACGTCATCGCGGCGCACGTGGTCCAGTCCTATGTCGGCGGCTACGGCGCGATGGTGCACCCGGTCGCGGCGTGCGCCACGGCGGCGGTCTCGGTCGAGGAGGGCGTCGACAAGATCCGCCTCGGCAAGGCGCAGCTGGTGGTCGCAGGCGGCTTCGACGACCTCGGCATCGAGGGCATCGTCGGCTTCGGCGACATGTCCGCGACGGCGAAGTCCGAGGACATGCTGGCCAAGGGGATCGACGAGCGTCGGTTCTCCCGCGCCAACGATCGTCGTCGCGGCGGCTTCGTCGAGTCGGCGGGCGGCGGCACCATCCTGCTGGCGCGGGGCGACCTGGCGCTGGAGATGGGCCTGCCGGTGCTCGGTGTGGTCGCGTGGGCGGGCTCGTTCGCCGACGGCGTGCACACCTCGATCCCGGCCCCCGGAATCGGCGCGCTCGGTGCCGGACGCGGCGGCCAGGACTCGCAGCTGGCGCTCTCGCTCAACGCGCTCGGTGTCACCGCCGACGACATCTCCGTGGTGTCCAAGCACGACACCTCCACGGCCGCAAACGATCCGAACGAGGCCGAGCTGCACGAGCGGCTCGGAGCGGCGCTGGGTCGCAGCGCGGGGGCCCCGCTGTTCGTGGTCTCGCAGAAGAGCCTGACCGGGCACGCGAAGGGCGGCGCCGCGGCGTTCCAGCTGATCGGCCTGTGCCAGGTGCTCGCCAAGGGCGTCATCCCGCCGAACCGCAGCCTGGACTGCGTGGACGAGAAGATGACCGAGTTCTCGCACCTGGTCTGGCCGCGTGAACCGCTTCGCTTCGGCGAGCGGCTCCCGCTCCGGGCGGGCCTGCTGACCAGCCTCGGCTTCGGTCACGTGTCCGGCCTGATCGCGGTGGTGCACCCGCAGGCGTTCGTCGAGTCGATCCCGGCGGCCGCGCGTGCGGACTACCTGGCGAAGGCTCAGGAGCGCACGATCGCCGGGCAGCGTCGACTCGCGTCGGCGATGTGCGGGGGAGCGGACCTGTACGAGCGGCCCGCGGACCGTCGCTTCGGCGGGGATGCGGTGCCCGCGAAGGCGGCTCGTCAGCTCGAGGCGGACATGCTGCTGCACGAGCAGGCCCGGCTCGGCGCCGACGATGTCTACCGATCCGGATTGCCGGGGTGCCAGTGATGGCCATTCTGGGAATCGGATACGACCTGGTCACCGTCACCGAGTTCGCGGAGCAGATGAACCGTCCGGGAACGGCCATGCTGTCCAGCTTCCGGCCGGGGGAGCGCCGCTACGCGGAGTCCAAGAGCCCCGACCCGGCCCGCCACTACGCGGTGCGCTGGGCGGCGAAGGAGGCGGTGATCAAGGCATGGGCGTCGTCCCGGTTCGCCCGGCCGCCGTCAGTGGGTGACAACGCCTACGCGCAGATCGAGGTGGTCAACGACGCGTGGGGCAGGCCGAGCATCAAGCTGCACGACGAGGCCGCGGAGTTCCTGCCCGGCGCGATCATCCACCTGTCGCTGACCCACGACGGCGACATGGCGGGCGCCATGGTCGTCATCGAGGAGCCCGACCTGGTGGTGCCGGTCGCCGACTAGGCGAACGGACGACGGATTGACGAGGCCGGCCCGCGGAGCGATCCGCGGGCCGGCCTCGTCCCCGTTCGGCGGCCTTGCACCTGACGCGACGTGAGGTCCTAGCGTGGCGGCATGACTGCAGACGAGAACGACGAGATGTTGACGGAGCAGGACGTGATCGACGCGGCGACGCGGTTGCCGGGGGTGGTCGTGGTGACCGCCGACGAGGCGAGCGGGGCGCCCGAAGCCTCCTGGGGTGACTCGTTCGTCCACCTCGACCCGGACCGGAAGTTCCCGTTCGCGACGATCGTGACCCAGGACGTGCCCGGCTGGGACACCTACTCGGCGCTGGATCGTGACGGTGCGTTCCGCGTGAACTTCGGCGCCGGCCGGGCCGGGTTCGAGGAGCTGCTCGGCTACCCGCCTGCCGCACACGCCGCGCACGCGGACGGGATCGACTTCACCGTCGGCGACCGGCTGCTGCCGCACCCGACGTACGCCGCGCAGTCCTGGGTGTCGATCGTGTGTCCCACGCGGGCGAGCCTCCCGCTGGTGCAGGACCTGTTCGACCGGGCCCGCGCGCGCGCCGCGCGCCGCCGCCGGACCGGGTGACGGTGGGCGATGATCGAGTGATGGACGACGGGTACACGGTCGGGGACCTCGCGCGGCTGTCCGGCGTCTCGGTGCGGACCCTGCACCACTACGACGCCATCGGGCTGCTGACGCCGCACGCGCGCAGCACCGCCAACCACCGGCGGTACACGGACGCCGATGTCGCGCGGCTGCGGCAGGTCCTGTTCTACCGGGAGCTCGAGTTCGGCCTCGAGGAGATCGCGGAGATCCTGGCCGATCCCGCGGTGCACCCTGACGCGCACCTGCGCAGGCAGCGCCGGCTGCTGCGCGAGCGCCGGGCCCGCATCGACGGCCTGCTCGACGCCGTCGAACGCGAACTGCGGGCGAGCGGCTCGGGCATCGCGCTGACCGCCGCCGAGCAGCTCGAGATATTCGACACCGACCGCTTCGGTTCCGCGCTCGCGGAGGTCGAGCAGCAGTGGGGGGTCGACGCCCACACGGCGGCCTATACGAAGGAGGACTGGGCGGCGATCAAGGCGGAGGCCGATTCCGACATCGCGTCCTTCGCGGCCGCATTGGCCGCGGGCGAGCCCGCCGACGGCGAGGTCGCGATGCGGGCCGCCGAGGATCACCGGACGCACCTGGCGCGCTGGTTCTTCCCCTGCAGCCATCGGCAGCACCGAAAGGTGGCCGCGCACTACCTGTCCGACCCGGCGACCGTCGCGCAGTGGGACGAGATCGCACCGGGGTTCGCGTGGTACGTGCACGATGCGATCGTGGCGAACGCCGATCGCGCCGGTTCGTGACCGCCCGCTCAGGTGGAGCGTGATTCCTTCTCGGCGACGAGCAGGTACGCGGCCATCAGCCGCTTCAGCTCGTCGACGGCATCCGCGTGGCTCTGCCCGTCCTGGACCGAGAAGTTGAGCATCGAGTACACGACGTGGACGAGGACCTCGGCCATCATCGTGCGGCGGTCGCGTTCGGTGCGCGGGGTCAGTGGGGCGAGCATCCGGGAGATCTGCTCGGCGAGCTGGCGCTCCTGGATCTTTCCGGTGGCCCGCGTCGACGGGGTGGACTGCATCGCCAGCCACACCTCCCGCCGCGACGGGTCCGAGGTCCACAGCTTCGCTAGGTGATCGACGAAGTTGTTCAGGAACCGCAGCCAGTCGAGTGAGGGCACCTCGCCGTTGAACTGCTCGAGTTCGTCGCGCACCGAGGTGAAGTCCTGCCGGTTCAGTTCGCACACGATCACGTACTTGTTGGCGAAGAACTGGTAGAGCGTGCCGATGGGGACATCGGCCCGAGACGCCACCTCCTCGCAGGTGAACGACTCGAACCCGACATCGGTGAGCAGGTCCCGCGACGAGGCGAGCAGGGCGTCGAACTTTCGTCGGCTGCGCTCCTGGGTCGGCCTCTTGCGGGGGAGCAGTTCCTCCAGCGCGGCTGGGTCGGCACCAGCCTCCAGGGCCGGGTCCGCGCGGCGCGAGGTTCGGCTGCTGGTCATGGACTCCACCTGTCCAGGTTATCCGTCTTTGTCGCCGGATCCGATGAACCCCGGGTTCTGGGTGTTTCCCGGGGTATCGGATACCCGGGGGAGCTACCGGGTGACGCGGTTGCGGTACAGGACGTTCGCCCAGACGAACCCGACCGCCGCGATCACCGCGCACCAGGCCACCGCGAGCCAGGCACTGTTGCCGATCGGGGTGCCCATCAGCAGGCCGCGGACCGTCTCGATGATCGGGGTGATCGGCTGGTTCTCTGCGAACCACCGCAGCCAGGTCGGCATCGTCTCGGCAGGCACGAAGGCGCTGCTGACGTACGGCAGGAACATGATGACGAAGGTGAACCCGCCCGCCGCCTCCGGGTTCTTCGCCAGCAGGCCGAGGGCCGTCGACAGGTACGACAGGGCGAAGACGAAGGCCGCGATCATCCCGATCACGCCGAGCCACTTCATCGGGTCGCTGGTCGGGCGGAAGCCCATCAGCAGGGCGACCGCGAAGACGATCGCAGTGGTGAGCAGGTTGCGGACCACGCTGGCGAGCACGTGCCCGGTCAGGAACGAGGACTGGGCGATGGGTAGCGTCCGGAACCGGTCGATGATGCCCTCGGTCATGTCGGACGAGACGCCGACCGCGGTCGTCGAGGCGCCGAAGGCGGCGCACAGCAGGATGATTCCGGGCACCACGTAGTTGATGTATGCGGTGCCGGTGTCGATCGCGCCACCGAAGACGTACACGAACAGCAGCATCAGCATGATCGGCAGCGCGACCGCCATGATCATCGAGTCCGGGCTGCGCAGCAGGTGTTTGAGGCTTCGGCGCAGCATTGCCAGCGAGTCGGCGGCGACGGCGGTGCGGGGCAGGGTCTGGGTGCTCATCGGGCTGCTGCTTTCGTGGTCGGGGCGTCGGCGTCGCGGGGCGAGCCGGTGAGGGCGAAGAAGACGTCGTCGAGGTCGGGCGTGTGCAGGGCGAACTTCTCGACCGAGATGTCGTCGTCGATGCGGTCGAGCAGGGCGCGCAGGGACGCGATGCTGCCGTCGGTTGGCACCTCGACGGTGAGGGTCTCGGGGCGCGTGACGGACCCGGGCAACGCGCCCGCGGCCCGGTCCAGCTGGGCGGGATCGGTGAGTTGCAGCTCCATGTGGCCGCCATGGACGAGCCGCTTGAGCTCGTCGGCGGTGCCCTCGGCCACGATCCGGCCCCCGTCGATGACGGCGATCCGGTCGGCGAGCTCGTCGGCCTCGTCGAGGTACTGGGTGGTGAGGAAGATGGTCACGCCGCTCGCGACCAGCTCACGGATGACGATCCACATGTCGCGGCGGCTGCGCGGGTCCAGACCGGTCGTCGGCTCGTCGAGGAACACCACCTTCGGGTTCGCCACCAGGCTCATCGCCAGGTCGAGGCGCCGCCGCATGCCGCCCGAGTAGGTCTCGGACCGCCGGTCCGCCGCGTCCGAGAGGGAGAAGCGGTCCAGGAGTTCGACTGCGCGGCGCCGCGATTCGCGCCTGCCGAGGTGATGGAGCTCGCCCATGAGCGCGAGGTTCTCCCGGGCGGTGAGCAGCTTGTCGACCGCCGCGTACTGACCGGTGACGCTGATGCTGCGGCGCACCTCCTGGGCCGATCGGGGCAGGTCGTGCCCTGCCACGCTGACGGTGCCGGAGTCGAAGGGCATCAGGGTGGACAGGATCCGGACGGTGGTGGTCTTGCCCGCGCCGTTGGCGCCGAGCAGTGCGAACACCCCGCCCTCGGGCACGAACAGGTCGAGTCCATCGAGCACGGTGTGGTCGCCGTAGGACTTGGTGAGCCCGGCGACGGAGATCGCGCCGGTGGATTCGGGTCTGGTCATGGGATCGTCCCTTTCACGAAACTGTGTATGTCATACACTTTGGTTTATAAGGTACACAGTTTTACGATGAGCGCAAGAGGTGACGACGGGAGCGGTACGGATATGGATACGAGTGGTGCGGACAACGCGGGGGCCGGGGATCTGCCACGGGCCGTCAAGCTCGCCTGGGGGCTGGCCGAACCGGGCAGTCGGGGTCCGCGCCGCGGACTGAGCATCGAGAAGATCCTCGACACCGCAATCGAAGTCGCGGATGCGGAGGGTGCCGCAGCGCTGTCGATGGCCCGCCTGGCGAAGGAACTGGGCTTCACGACCATGTCGCTCTATCGGTACGTCAAGAGCAAGGACGAGCTGATCGAGCTGATCACCGACCGGGTGGTGGGGCCCGCGCCGCACATCGAGCCGGGTACGCCGTGGCGGGAGGCGTTGGCGCAGTGGGCGACCTCCGAGTACGAGGCCTTGATGCGGCACCGGTGGTGGCTGCAGCTGTCCCTCGGGGGGGTGCCACCGACCGGACCCAACAACATGGCGTGGCTGGAGGTCGGACTCGGCTGCCTGGCCGACACGCCGCTGCCGAAGCCGCTGCGTTTCCAGATCGTCCTCAACACCTCGCTCTACGTGATCGGGCGCGCCCGTTTCGCAGCGGACTTCGCGGCTGCCTCCGCCACCGTGTCGCCCGAGTACGCCGCCGCACTGGACTATCCGGTGCTGCTGCCGCGCCTGCTCTCCCCGGCGGAGTTCCCCCACCTGACCGGGGCGCTCGCGGACGGCATTTTCGACGCCGACCCCGAGGTCGACTGGGAGGACGCGGACTTCGCCTTTGCGCTCGGCCTGATGCTCGACGGCATCGAGAAGTTGGTCGACGCGCACCGCTGACGGGCCGGTCCTCAGCCGTTGTTGCGGGCGCGCACCCCTCATCCGAACCGGGTGAATTCGCGCGCTGGACGTGCATGATCCGCTGCAAATCCGTTGCGCCGGGGGAATAGTGCAAGGGGGAAGCCCGCGGTCGCGTCGGTGACCCGGTACGACGTCGATTGGTGGGAACCGATGAGCGTTGACACAGAGGGTCCGGCGGACAGCGCCGCGACGCCGAGGCGACTCCCCGTCGCGCCCCGGCAGCAATACATCACCTGGATCGCGCTGGCGATGATGACCACGAGCTCGGTTGCCAGCCTGCGCTCCGCGCCGTCGATGGCGATATACGGCCTCGCGTGCGTGTTCCTCTACATCGTTCCGGCGATCGTGTTCCTGCTGCCGACCTCGCTGGTGGCGGCCGAGCTCGCCTCGGGCTGGTCCGGCGGGGTCTACCGCTGGGTGGGCGAGGGCATCTCCGACAAGGCGGGTTTCCTCGCCGTCTGGTGCCAGTTCGCGATGACGATCTTCTACTACCCGACGCTGCTGGCCTACGTGGCCAGCACCTTCGCCTACGTGATCAATCCGGCGTTGGCCTCGAACGGGCTCTACACCGCGATCATCATCGTCACCCTGTTCTGGACCGGGGTCTTCGTCTCCTCGCGAGGGATGAAGGCCGTGGCCGGACTCTCGAGCGCCGGACTCGTTCTCGGCACCCTGATCCCGGGCGTGCTGCTGATCGTCATGGGCGTGGTGTTCCTCGGGCAGGGCAACCCCTCCGCCGCGCCGATGGAGTTCAGCGCGCTGCTCCCCGCGTGGACCGGCATCGCGAGCCTGGTGCTCATCGTCAACAACTTCCTGTCGTACTCGGGAATGGAGATGAACGCCGTCCACGTCTCCAGCCTGCGCAAGCCGGCCAAGGAGTTCCCGCGCGCGATGTTCGTCGCGATGGGCCTGGTGCTCGCCATCTTCATCCTGCCCGCCATCGCGATCAGCTGGGTGGTGCCTGCCGAGAAGCTCTCGCTCACCGCGGGCGTGATGCAGGCGTTCGACATCTTCTTCGCGCACTTCGGATTCGGATGGGCGACACCGATTCTGGCGTTGATGCTGATCGCAGCATCGCTGGGCGGGATGCTGACCTGGTTGGCCGGGCCCTCCAAGGGGCTGCTCATGATCGGGAGGCAGGACGGGTTCCTGCCACCGATCCTGCAGCGGTTGAACAAGCACGGGGTCCAGCAGAACATCCTGGTCGCACAGGGTGCGGTGACCACCCTCATCGCGTTGCTGTACGCCTTCATCCCGGAGGTCTCCAGCGCCTACTGGATCCTGTCGGTGATCACCACCCAGGTCTACCTCGTGGTGTATCTGCTGATGTTCGTGGCCGCGATGCGGCTGCGCAAGAACCGGCCGGAGCAGCCGCGTGGCTACCGCGCGCCCGCGCTCTTCCTGCTCTGCTGGGTCGGCATCGTCTCGAGCCTCGCGGCATTCTGCATCGGGTTCGTGCCGCCCTCTCAGTTCGGCGGCGGCAGCGTCTTCGTCTACATCCTCATCGTCGGTGGCGGGTTCGGGATCGTCGGGATCGGGGTCCCGCTCCTGATCCTGGCCCTGCGCAAACCGTCATGGAAACAGGAAGTCTCGGCAGACCCGTTGGAGAAGGAGGCGTGATGACCACACCAGAGGACGGCGACACACGGCCAGAGGTCGGCGAGGTGAGCGTCGCCCCCGTCGACGATCTGCACAAGCGGCCGGAGAACAGACACTGGATCCTCTACCTGGCGGCCTTCGCGGTGTTCGTCGGGCTGGCGGCCTGGGGTCTGGTCACCTTCAACGAGAACAAGCGCACCGACGAGGCGGACGCCAAGGCCACCGAGCTCGCGGCGCAGTTCGAGGCGGCGGGCCTGGGCGCTCTCGACGTCGAGGCGACAGCGCGGGTGCTCGGATCGGACGGCGGTGCCGCGTGCACCGATCCCGGCAGCGCACTCAAGGCCGGTGTGCTCAATCAGCAACTGGTCAGCGGTGCCGCCGGACCCGGCCAGCGTCCCATTCTCGCGACCCACGACGCGGTGGCGGGGGCACGGTTGGTGATCGAGGTCTACTGCCCGGAGCAGTCGGCCGAGTTCGAGGAATCCCTGAACGATCTGAAACTTGTCGACGGCAATTAGCGGGAGCCGTCGGTGACAGCCCAGGAGGTGGCAATGCCGGACGAGATTCGCTCCAAGGTAAGGGACTTGATGCCCACGGCGCGCACGGAGCTCGCGACGCTGGTGGGCTTCAAGTCGGTGGCCGATCCCCGTCAGTTCCCGCCGCAGGGGTGCACGGACGCGGCGAACTGGGTGCGGGACGCGTTCGTCGCGGCCGGGATCGGGCAGGTCGAACTGATCGAGACCCCGGACGGCTCGAACGCTGTCGTCGGGCACCAGCCGGGGCCCGAGGGCGCTCCGACGGTTCTCCTCTACTGCCACTACGACGTTCAGCCACCGGGCAACGAGCAGCTGTGGCACACCCCGCCGTTCGAGCTCACCGAACGCGACGGCCGCTGGTACGGGCGTGGTGCGGCGGACTGCAAGGGCAACATCGTGATGCACCTGCTCGCATTGCGCGCGCTGGGCACGCCGTTCCCCGTCGGCATCCGGGTGGTGGCCGAGGGTTCCGAGGAGATGGGCACCGGTGGCCTCGAGGAGCTGGTGCAACAGCGCCCCGAACTGTTCGAGGCCGACATGATCCTGGTGGTGGACACCGGCAACGCCGAGGTCGGCGAGCCGACGGCGACGATCACCCTGCGGGGGATGGCGAATGTCGTCGTGCACGTCGAGACGATGGCGGGCGAGGTGCACTCCGGGATGTTCGGCGGGCCCGCGCCCGACGCCCTCGCCGCGCTGGTACAGATGCTGGCCACGCTCCGCGACGAGGACGGCAACACCGTGGTCGAGGGCCTGGACTCCGGGCAGCGGTGGGACGGCGCCGAATACGCCGAGGCGCAGTTCCGCACCGACGCCGGGGTGCTCGACGGGGTCGGCCTGCCCGGATCGGGTTCGGTCGCGGATTCGGTGTGGGCCAGGCCCGCGCTGACGATCCTCGGGATGGACTGCCCGCCGGTCGTGGGGTCTGCCGCCGCGATCCAGCCGAGGGCGTCGGCGCGACTGAATCTGCGGGTACCGCCCGGGATGGATCCGCAGAAGGCGCAGGACGCGCTGATCGCACACCTGGAGGCCGCCGCGCCGTGGGGTGCGCGGGTGACGGTCGAACCGGAGCAGATCGGATCGCCGTTCCGCGCCAGTACGGACGGGCCCGGCTACGCGGCCCTGGCCGACGCCATGGCCGAGGCTTTCGGGAAGCCGCTCGGCACGGTGGGGCAGGGCGGCTCGATCCCGCTCTGCAACGTCTTCGCGACCATGATCCCCGGTGCGGAGATCGTGATGCTCGGGGTCGAGGAGCCGCGCTGCCTCATCCATGCACCCAACGAGAGCGTCGACCCGTCCGAGATCGAGAACCTCGCGGTCGCGGAGGCGCTGTTCCTCGGACGGTTCGCCGCCACCCGTTGATCTACGCGGCCGGGCTCAGACGGACAGGTCGCGGCGCAGCTTGGCGACGTGACCGGTGGCCCGGACGTTGTACTGGGCCACCTCGATCTTGCCCTGCTCGTCGACCAGGAAGGTGGAGCGGATCACGCCCTGCACGGTCTTGCCGTACATGGTCTTCTCGCCGAACGCGCCCCAGGCCTTGAGCGTCTCGCGCTCCGGATCCGACAGCAACGGGAAGGTGAGCTCCTCGTTGTCGCGGAACTTGGCCAGCTTCGCCGGCTTGTCGGGGGAGATGCCGATGACGTCGAGGCCCGCGCCGTTCAGCTCGGCCAGGTTGTCGCGGAAGTCGCAGGCCTGCTTGGTGCAGCCGGGGGTGCTGGCCGCCGGGTAGAAGTACACGATCACCTTGCGTCCGCGGTAGTCGGCGAGCGAGACCTCCTTGCCGTCGGCGTCGGGCAGGGTGAATCCGGGCGCGGTGTCCCCGGCGGCGAGTCTGATGTTCTCGGTCACGCCGACCAGGTTACTGGCAGCCCCGGCCGTGACACCGGACGTCGGCGGTTCCTCCCTGCGCACACGCGCGCCGCACCGGTACGGTCATGACCAAGCAAGATCGACGATGAGAGAAAGTGGGATCCACGTGCCCAGGGACACCGAGAGCATCGAGCGCGACATCGAGCAGGCGCGCAACCAGCTCGCCAGCACGCTCGACGAACTGAGCGTCCGCACCAACCCGAAGCGACTGGTCGAGAACGCCAAGGCGGGCCTGGTCGCCAAGATCAACGAACCGCCGGTCAAGTTCGCCCTGATCGGCGCGGGCGCCTTGGTCGCGGTACTGGTGCTGCGCAAGATCTTCCGCTGATCGACGCGGTGTCCACCCGATTCCGCACCTTCGAGCGGACCTCGGTCGTCGAGGCGCCGTGCGAGGCCGTCTGGGCGCGGATCGTCACCCCGCAGGGCATCAACGACGAGATGATGCCGCTGCTGCGGATGGCGATGCCCAGGGGCGCTCGGGGGCTGACGGTGGACACCGTAGAGGTCGGCCGCAAGGTCGGACGATGCCGGCTGTACCTGTTCGGCATCGTCCCGTTCGACCATGACGACCTGATGCTCGCCGAATTGGAGCCGGGCCACCGGTTCCTCGAGCGCTCGACGATGGCCTCGATGCGGACATGGGAACATGAGCGGACCCTGACCGCCGAGGGCGCGCGAGCGACCCTCGTGCACGACCGCGTGCGTTTCGAGCCGCGCGGTCCGATCGCCGCGGTCCCCGGGCTGCCCGGGCTGCTGGAGCGGGTGATCGGCGGGTTCTTCGCGCACCGGCACCGAAAGCTGCGACGGCACTTCGCGAACTGAGCACCGAACCCCGGTCTGCCCTTCCCTCAACGATGCCGGCCCCCAACCGACAACAAAGAAGGCCCCGACCGTGATGGTCGGGGCCTTCTCGTGTGCGCCCACAGGGACTCGAACCCCGGACCCAGTGATTAAGAGTCACTTGCTCTACCAACTGAGCTATAGGCGCATTGTCACTCGCTCGGGACTCGCGCCCCGCTCTCTGCGACGTGGAGAACATTAGACGAGCGATCCGAGCGAATGCAAATCAGCCCCCCGTCGGCACTCGACGGGCTGGTCAGGGGCCTGTACGGGGTAACACTCGCGGCCCGGGCGGCGATTGGAATGTGAACGTTATTGGGTCGGCCGGGACGCTGTTGGCTGGCATGGCGCCGAGCCTGGCATCATGGCAGTTCACAGCTCTGCGCGTCCGGTGTGCGCCCTGTGGCGGCCGGTTGTGGATGGTGTGTTTAGTGGCTTCGAGTACATGAGGGTGGGGATCAGGGTGGCGACCATACGGGGAACGCTGAGTGCGGTGGCTCTCGCAGCGGCAGCGATGCTCGTGGCGACGGGGTGCACGGTGCAGTTCGGTGAGGATGCCGAGGCGGCGCCCGCGCAGGCGGCCATCGACCTGAACCCGGTGTTCGAGCTGATCAAGCCAAAGGTGACCTCCGCCGTCGCGGACGGCGCGGTCGGGTACTCGCCTGGCGACCCCGTCGCGGTCCGGGTGGCGGACGGCAAGCTGTCGAAGGTGACGCTCCTCGACGAGTCCGGCGACCCGGTGGCAGGCGCCATCGCCCCGGACGGTCAATCCTGGGTGAACACGCAGCCGCTCAAGTACAATGGCGAATACCGTCTTCAGGCCGACGCTTTCGGGCTGGGCGGCGCGAGCACAACGGTGTCGAGCTTCACCACGAGTTCGCCGGGCAACATCACCAAGCCGTACGTGATGCCGGGGGACGGGGACGTCGTCGGCATCGGTCAGCCCGTCGCGGTGCAGTTCGACGAGTCGATCCCCGACCGCAAGGCCGCGCAGGAAGCCATCACGGTCGTCACCAACCCGCCGGTGCCGGGCGCCTTCTACTGGGTCAACGACCGCGAGGTGCGCTGGCGCCCCGAGAACTACTGGGCCCCTGGCACCGCGGTGACCGTGGACGTCAACGTCTTCGGCCGTAACCTCGGCGGCACCCTGTTCGGTCAGGCGAACGAGCACCGCGAGTTCCGGATCGGCGACTCGATGATCGCGTACGCCGACGACAACACCAAGCAGGTCACCTTCGAGCGCAACGGCCAGGTGGTCATGACGATGCCGACGTCCATGGGCAAGGACAGCTCGCCGACCGACAACGGTGTGTACATCATCGGCGACCGTTTCGAGCACCTGATCATGGACTCGTCCACGTACGGCGTCCCGGTGAACTCCCCACAGGGATACAAGACTCCCGTCGACTACGCGACCCGAATGTCGTACAGCGGCATCTTCTTCCACTCCGCGCCGTGGTCGGTGGGGGAGCAGGGTTCCACCAACACGAGCCACGGTTGCCTGAACCTGAGTCCGGCCAACGCCCGATGGGTGTTCGAGAACACCAAGCGCGGCGACCTGGCGATCGTGAAGAACACCGTCGGCGGCACGCTGCCCGGCACCGACGGCCTCGGCGACTGGAACATCCCGTGGGCGACCTGGAAGGCCGGCAACGCCTGATCTCGCGGCCGTAGCGAGGGCCCCGCACCCACAACAGGGTGCGGGGCCCTTCGCGTTGTACGGACCGGTGCGCCGGGTCTCAGGGTCCGTGCATGCCCCGGAAACGGAGAACGCCCCCCGACCGGAGTCGGGGGGCGTTCTCTTCGGGTGACTGACGGGACTCGAACCCGCGACAGCCAGGATCACAACCTGGTGCTCTACCAACTGAACTACAGTCACCATTGCCGGCGCGGTTTCACCCTCGCGGGCTGCTCCGTATCGGCGTGCACGATATTAGCCTGACTCGTCGCCGGAATGCCAATCGATATCTATTCGGCGACCAGATCCTCGACGACCGCGGCGATGTCGTCGGTGGTGGGACCGGGCTCCGCGACGAACGCGGTCCGTCGGTAGTACTTGAGTTCGCGGATGGATTCCTGGATGTCCGCCAGCGCTCGGTGTGCGAGCCCCTTCTCCGGCTGACCGAAGTAGATCCGGGGATACCAGCGGCGGCACAGCTCCTTGATCGAGCTGACGTCGATCATCCGGTAGTGCAGGTACTCGTCCAGTGCGGGCATGTCCCTGGCGAGGAATCCGCGGTCGGTGGCGATCGAGTTGCCGGCCAGGGGAGCGGTGCCCGCGGCGGGGATGTGCTCGCGGATGTAGGCGAGCACCTGCTGTTCGGCCTCCTCGAGCGTCACCGTCGACCGGCGCACCTCCTCGGTCAGTCCGGAGCGCTCGTGCATCTCCTTGACGACGTCGGGCATGTCGGCCAGCGCGGCGTCGTCGGCGTGGATGACGATGTCCACACCTTCTCCGAGCACGTTCAGATCGCTGTCGGTGACCAGCGCGGCCACCTCGATCAGCTTGTCCGTGCCGAGCCGCAGTCCGGTCATTTCGCAATCGATCCACACAAGTTTGTCCTGCACCATGAACACAGTAGTCAGCCGATGGCCGGGTTAAGGTCAACTGGTCGCTTCGCGGGCCCGGTCGGCTGGGCGGCGGCGGACACATTCGACGACGTTGTCGCTCCGAGGAGGGCATGAATGACGGTGGATCCAACCTCATCCGGTGAATCCGCTCCACAGGTGGACTCGGTATCGCTCGAGGAGAAGGCCAAGGCCGCCAAGGCCGCTGCCGAGGAGGCCGCCCGCGTTGCGGCGGAGGCGCTGGCGGCGGCAGAGGCCGCGGAGCAGGCCGCCGCAGAAGCAGCGCGGGTCCAGGCGGCGAAGACCCCGGCCAAGCCGGCGCCGGTCGAAACCGCTCCCGCCGACGGTCCGGCGGCCGAAGCCACGCCCGCCGCAGCGGCCCCCGCCCCGGTCGAGACCGCCGCCGCCCCGAGCCCTGCCGCGCAGGAGATCGCCGCGGGCTACGCGTTCGAGGGCGCGGCGCTGGAGCTGGGCACGGTGATCGTCGACGGCGTCGTGGATCCCGCTGCGCGCGTCCGGATTCCGCTCGCCACGATCAACCGGCACGGACTGGTCGCGGGCGCGACCGGCACAGGCAAGACGAAGACCTTGCAGGGCATCTGCGAGCAGCTCTCGGCCGCGGGCGTGCCCGTGGTGATGGCCGACGTCAAGGGCGACGTGTCCGGGCTCTCCGCGCCAGGCGAGTCGAGCGAGAAGATGGTCGCGCGGGCCGTCTCGACCGGCATCACCGACTGGGTGCCGACCGGGTTCCCGGTCGAGTTCCTCTCGCTCGGCACCGAGGGCATCGGCATCCCGGTGCGTGCGAGCATCACCAGCTTCGGGCCGATCCTGCTGAGCAAGGTGTTGGGGCTCAACGAAACCCAGGAGTCCACGCTCGGGTTGATCTTCCACTGGGCGGACACCCAGGGCCTCGCGCTGCTCGACCTCAAGGACCTGCGCTCGGTCATCGCGCACCTGACCTCCGACGAGGGCAAGGCCGACCTCAAGGGCATCGGCGGTGTCTCCTCGGCCACCGCGGGCGTGATCCTGCGCGCGCTGGTCAACCTGGAGGCGGACGGCGGCGACACCTTCTTCGGCGAGCCGGAGCTGGAGACCGAGGATCTGCTGCGGGTCGGGCCGGACGGCAAGGGCATCATCACGCTCTTCGAGCTGGGCGCGCAGGCGGCCCGCCCGGTGATGTTCTCCACCTTCCTGATGTGGGTGCTCGCCGACCTGTTCCAGACGCTGCCCGAGGTCGGCGACGTGGACAAGCCCAAGCTGGTCTTCATCTTCGACGAGGCACACCTGCTGTTCACGGACGCCTCGAAGGCGTTCCTGCAGCAGGTGGAGCAGACCGTCAAACTGATCCGCTCGAAGGGCGTCGGTGTGTTCTTCTGCACCCAGCTGCCCACGGACGTTCCCAACAACGTGCTCTCGCAGCTCGGCGCCCGGATCCAGCACGCCCTGCGCGCGTTCACCCCGGACGATCAGAAGGCGCTGAACAAGACGGTTCGCACCTACCCGAAGACGGAGCACTACGACCTGGAGAAGGCACTGACCTCGCTCGGCATCGGTGAGGCGGTGGTGACCGTGCTGTCCGAGAAGGGCGCGCCGACGCCGGTGGCGTGGGCGAAGATCCCGCCGCCGCGGTCGCTGATGGACACCATCGGTGAGCCGGCGATCAGGGCGGCGGCCGCGGCGAGCCCGCTGCACGCGAAGTACGGCCAGACCATCGACCGGGAATCTGCCTACGAGAAGCTGACGGCGAGTGTGTCCGGCGCGCCGAACGTAGACGGCCTCGACCTGCCGCCCGCCCTGCCGGATCTGCCGGACCTGCCGCCCCCGCCGCCGGACGAGCCGAGCGCGGTGGAGAAGATCATGGAGAACGCGGCGGTCAAGAGCTTCCTGCGGTCGGCGGCCACCGTCGCCGGACGCGAGATCTCGCGCTCGATCTTCGGCACCGGCCGCCGCCGCAAGCGCTGACGCACTGTGCGCGGTTGACGAGTCCATGGACTCGTCAACCGCGCACAGGCGGCGCAGCCGCCTAGCCCTTCGGGAGCAAGCGGGGAACTACCTTGCCCGCCGGGTTGCGGGGGAGTTCGTCGAGGAACGCGACCTCGCGCGGGACGCAGTGCCGGGCGAGGTGCGCCTTCACGTGCGACTTGATCCCGTCTTCCGTCAGGCCCGCGCCGTCGGGGTCGTCGGTGCGCACCACGTAGGCGGCCAGCCGCGCGCCGAACTCCGGATCGTCGATGCCGACGACCGCGTTCTCCAGCACCCCGGGCAGCTCGCTGAGCAGGTTCTCGACCTCGCGCGGGTAGACGTTCTCGCCGCCCGAGACGATCATGTCGTCGCTGCGTCCGTCGAGGAACAGCAGACCGGTCGGGTCGAAGTGCCCCAGGTCGCCGGTGGACATCAGCCCGCCGCTGATCTCCTTCTCGCTCCCGCTGCGGGTGTAGCCCTCGAACAGCATTCCGTTGCAGACGAAGACACGGCCGACGGTGCCGTGCGGCACCTCGTGGCCGCGATCGTCGAGGATCCGCACCACGGTCCCGAGTGGGGGACGGCCGGCGGTGGTGGGGTGCTCACGCAGCTCGTGCGGCTGCGCGATCGACGCCCAGCTCACCTCCGTGGAGCCGTAGAAGTTGTACAGCACGGACCCGAACACCTCGAAGGTCTTGTGCACCACCCCGGTCGGGATCGCCGAGCCGCTGGCCGCGATCACCCGCAGCGTGGAGAGATCGACGTCCCGATCACCGGCAGGCAGGTCGGTGATCCGCTGCAACATCGTCGGTACCACCCACAGCGCGGTGGCCCGGTGTGCGGCGACCTGGGCCACGGTGCCTGCCGGGTCGAATCGGCGGGTGAGCACCATGGTCGAGCGCAGGGCAAGGCCGACCTGAGCGGCGGCCAGGCCCCAGGTGTGGAAGATCGGCGATGCGACGACCGTGGTCTCGGCGCTGCGCAGGGGCAGCCGCGAGAGCAGGGCGGACGCGGGCATCCAGCTGCGCGGTTCCGGCCGGTTTGCGCCCTTGGGCGTGCCCGTCGTGCCTGAGGTGAGGACGACGATCCGGCCGCGCCTCGGACGGCGGGCCAGCGGCGCGGTGCTCCGCCGCCCGTCCACGAGCAAATCCTCGAAGCCCACCAGGTCCGAGGCCTTCGCAGCCTCCACGGGCTCCGCGTCGGCGAACACCGCGACGCTGGGGGCCGTGTCCGTCAGCAGCGGGGTGAACTCGGAATCGACCAGCAGCCAGTCGATCTTCTGTTCCGCAAGCACCTCGGCGAGCTGGGTGGTCGAGGCCCCGGTGTTCAGCAGCACCAGGTCGGTGCCGAGCCGTGCGGACGCGCCCATCGCGATCAGGAAGCCGCGGTGGTTGCGGGCCAGGATGCCGATCCGCCCGCGTTCGCGCAGCCCACGCCCGTGCAGCGCGGCGGCGAGCGCGTGGGCGTCCTCATCGAGCTGCCGGTAGCTGATCGGCCCCCGGTCGTCGATGACGGCGATCCGGTCGCCGTCGCGGCGCGCGGCCACCGCGAGCAGGCCGCCCGCGGTGAAGTCCCACTGGTACCAGGCGGAGACGACGCCGGCGAGCCTGCTCGGGCCCATCGGGCCGACGATGCCCGCCTTGGTGACGGGGACGAGTCCCTTGAGTAGGTCGGTTGCTCCGGTAACGCTCGGCATCTCGGCGGTTCCTCCTCGATCTGGGGTCTTATGGCGACGGCCACAGCCCCCCGGTAACTTACTCGGCGGTAAGGATCGTGCCAATGGGCGTGTGCCCGACTGCTCGTGTGGGTGACCGATGGCCGGCGGGTGGACACCGTCCGCGCGCATGGCCGACCATGGGGCGATGACACTCAGTGCCGACGAGGCCGACCTGTTCGAAGCCTCCCGGGGTCGCCTGGAGGCGATCGCCTACCGGCTGCTCGGGTCGGCCGGTGACGCCGAGGACGCGGTGCAGGACGCCTACCTGCGCTGGCACGCGGCGGACTGGGACCGGATCGAGACGCCCGAGGCGTGGCTGACGAAGGTGCTCACCAATCTCTGTCTCAATCAGCTCACCTCGGCCAGGGCCCGGCGGGAAACCTATGTGGGACAGTGGCTCCCCGAGCCGGTGCTCGCCGGAGACCGGATGCTCGGTCCGGCCGACACCGCCGAGCAGCGCGAGTCGGTCTCCCTCGCGATGCTCCTGCTCATGGAGCGCCTCTCGCCCAACGAGCGCGTTGTCTACGTGCTGCGCGAGGCGTTCGGCTACCCCCACCGCGAGATCGTCGAGATCCTCGGCCTCAGCGAGTCGAACTGTCAGCAGATCTACCGGCGGGCCAAGCAGCACGTCACCGGGCGTTCCCGCGCCACGGTCGACGAGGCCGCCACTCGGCGGATCGTCGAGGAATTCCTCGCCGCGGTCCTCAGCGGCGACACCGATCCGCTGATCCGGATGCTCGCCGACGACGCGGTCGGCATGGCCGACGGCGGTGGCCGGATCCCGGCCCGCAAGACGCCGGTCCTCGGTGCGCTCGAGATCGCGCGCTACCTGAGCCACGTCTTCCGTCTGACCGACGCCAAGCGCCGCTATGTCGGTGGCGATCCGGTGTTCTATGCCTGCGTGGTCAACGGTGGTCCCGGTGTGTTGGCGCAGGTCGGTGAGCGGGTCTTCGCCGTCTTCGCCCTCGACGTCACTCCGGACGGCATCGCGGCGGTCCACATCCAGGTCAACCCCGAGAAGCTGGGCCGCATCACGCGCCAGTGGGAGGCGGAGGGTCCGCACAGCCCGCTCGCTGTGACGTGGTGACCCACATCACATAGCGTTCGTGTCAGGGATCGCGCGCCTATCCGGTTCATGAGGTGAGTCCACACCGATAGGAGCGAGCCATGAAGCACCGCATTGTCGTCCTCGGAGCCGGGTACGCCGGAGCCACCGCCGCCGGCCGTCTCGCCAAGCGACTGCACAGCGACGACGCCCTGATCACCCTCGTCAATGCCGACCCCGACTTCGTCGAACGGGTGCGCATGCACCAACTCGCGGCCGGTCAGGATCTGCGCCCCCGCCCGCTGCGCGAGTACTTCGCCGGCACCGGCGTGCAGGTCGTGACCGCGCTGGTCACCGCGGTCGACGTCGATCGCAAGACCGTCGATCTCGACGGCGGCGATTCCCTCGGCTACGACAGCCTCGTCTACGCCCTGGGGAGCGTCGGCGCCGACCACGGCGTCCCCGGTGTTTCGGAGCACGCCCACAGCGTCGCAGGCAAGCAGGCCGCGTTGCGGCTGCGCGCGCGGCTGAACGAATTGTCCCCGGGCGCAACGGTCGTGGTCGTCGGCGGCGGCCTGACCGGCATCGAGGCCGCCACCGAGATCGCCGAGACCCGCCCGGATCTCGCGATCTCGATCGCCGCTCGCGGAGGCGTCGGCGACTGGCTGAGTGAGAAGGCCCAGCGTCATCTGTGCGGCACGTTCGACCGGCTCGGCATCACGGTCCACGACCACATCGACATCACACGCGTCACCGCCGGCGCCGTGATCGACGGTGCCGCAAGGGAGATCCCGGCCGATATGACCGTGTGGACAACGGGTTTCGCCGCGCATCCGCTCGCGGCTGCCACCGCACTCCAGGTGTCCGGCAACGGACAGATCGTGGTCGACCGCAGCATGCGCTCGGTCTCGCACCCCGATGTCTACGCCGTCGGCGACGCTGTGCTCGCCGAGGGTGCGGGCGGTAAGCCACTGCGGATGTCCTGCGCCTCGGGCGGTCCGACGGCGTGGCAGGCCGCCGATGCCCTCGCCGCACGTTTGACCGGTCGCGAGGTCCCCGAGACCACGATCGGCTACAACTTCCAGTGCATCAGCCTGGGGCGCCGCGACGGAATCATCCAGCCCGTGACTCCCGATGACCAGGCCAAGCCCACCGCGATCACGGGCAGGGCCGCCGCACGCATCAAGGAGCTCGTCTGCTCGGGCGCGGCCTGGGGCATCGGTCATCCGACCCTGCTGATGCCGAGCCGCCGCCGGCACGTTGCGGCAACCGGCGTAGCGGAGTCCGGCCTCGTCACCCCGCGACGCGGCTAGAGCGAGGATTCCCTTCGGAGCAGGTCGTCGATCGTCTCGCGACGGATCAGTTCGCGCGCCGAGCCGTTGCACACCGCGATGATCGGCGGCCTGCCCACCGAGTTGTAGTTGGACGCGAGGCCGTGGTGGTAGGCGCCGGTGCCGGGGATCGCCAGCACATCGCCGGGGCGCACGTCCGCGGCCATGGCGACGTCGACGGCCAGCTCGTCACCGGATTCGCAGTGTCGACCCGCGACCGTGACCGGTATCTGGGCGCCCACCGGATGCCGGTTGGCGAGGGCGACGCTGTACCTGGCCGCATAGAGGCAGACGCGGGGGTTGTCGCTCATGCCGCCGTCGACGCAGACGAAGGTGCGCCCGCCCTCGATCTGCTTGACGGACACGACCCGGTACACCGTCACGCCCGACCTGCCGACGATGGCACGGCCCGGTTCGAGGGTGATCCGCGGCCGCGGGAACCGGTGCCGCGCGCAGGCCTCGTCGAGCGCGTCCTCGATGGTCGCGGCGAGCAGGGTGAGGTCAAGGGGCATGTCGTCGAATCCGTACGAGACCGCGTGGCCGCCACCGAGATTGAGCTCGGTCAGGATCAGTCCGTGATCGTGGTACACCTGAGCCATCTGGGCGATCATCCGGTGCACCGCGGCGCCGAAGTGCTCGGGATCGGTGATCTGCGACCCCAGGTGGCAGTGCAGGCCGATCAGGTTCAGGTGTTGCTGGTCGAGTACCCGCGCGATTGCGGCGTCCGCCTGGCCGTGATCGATGGGGAACCCGAACTTCTGGTCCGCCACACCGGTGCGGACCGCGCGGTGACCGTGCACGTCGATGTCCGGGGTGACCCGGACCAGCACGTCCTGCTTGTGGTCGAGCGCCGAGCCGAGGACCGCGATCTCGGTGTGCGAGTCGATGACGATGCGGCCGACGCCCGCGTCGAGGGCGGCGGTGAGTTCGGCGGGGGTCTTGGCGTTGCCGTGCATGATGATCCGGCGCGCGTCGACGCCCGCCGAGAGGGCGATGGCCAGTTCCCCGGCCGAGCACACGTCCAGGGCCAGCCCCTCCTGGCTCACCCAGGAGGCGAGCGCCCTGGTCATCAGCGCTTTTCCGGCGTACGCGATCTCGGCCTCCGGGAAGATCTCGCGGTAGGTGCGACAGCGGTGCCGGACGTCCAGCTCGTCGATCACGTAGCTTGGCGTTCCGTACTGGTCGGCGATATCCGACAACGCGACGCCGCCGACGGTGATCCGGCCCTGCTCGTCGTGGTGGGTGTTGATCGGCCACACCGCGGGATCGAGCCGCGGGGACATGGCGGAGCGGAGCGACGGGAAGATGTCGAGAAGGGTCACCGGGTTCTCCTAGGGGTGATGGTTCACCCTCCGGAGTACTCGCGTTCGGGCGCGTGGACGCGGCCCCTGACGCGACCTTGACGCCGACCCGTCACGGCTTGACGTCATCCTGACGAATCGGCGTTCGCAGGCAACCTGACCACCTGCGCGGCGTAGGACAGCCCGGCCCCGAACGCGATCAGCAGGGCCGTGCCGCCCGCGGGGGCCTCGCCGGACCGGAGCAGCGTGTCCATCGCCAGCGGGACCGACGCCGCCGACGTGTTCCCGGATTCGACGATGTCGCGCGCGACCGCGGCATCGGGCGAGAGGCCCAGCCGCTTGGCGATGATGTCGGTGATCCGGAGGTTCGCCTGGTGCGGGACGAAGGCGTCCAGCTGCTCGGGCGCAACGCCCGCCCGGTCCAGCGCGGCCCTGGCCACCTTCTCCATCTCGAATGCCGCCCAACGGAACACGGCCATCCCGTCCAGCTTGACGGTCGGCCGTGGTCCGGTCGGATTGTCGCGGTAGACATCCCAGGACGGTGCCTGGCAGATCACGTTCGCCTGCGACCCGTCCGAGCCCCACTCGACCGGTCCGATCCCGGGAGTGTGCGACGGTCCCACCACCACGGCCCCGGCGCCGTCGGAGAAGATGAACGCGGTCGTCCGGTCGGTCAGGTCGAGGCATTCGCTCATCCGCTCGACACCGATGATCAGGACGTGCTCCGCGCTGCCGCCGCGGACCATGTCGGAGGCGACCGCCAGGGAATGACAGAAGCCGGCGCACCCGGCCGAGACGTCGAACGCGGCCCCGTAGACGCCGAGCCGGTGCGCGATCTGCGGGGCGACGGCCGGCGACTGGTACAGGTAGGTCGACGTCGCGACGATCACGCAGCCGAACTGCTCTGGCGCCACCCCGGACGACGCCAGCGCGCGGTGTCCCGCAGCGACGGACATCTCGAGGATCGACTCCTCCGGCCCGGCGAACCGTCGGGTCTTGATCCCGGACCGGGTCTGGATCCATTCGTCGCTGGAGTCGATGCTCTGACAGATCTCGGCGTTGTCGACGATGCGGGACGGCCGGTACACCCCTAGGCCGAGGATGGCGCTGTGTGGTGAGCCGGTGGTGACGGTGATCGGGGCGGCCATCGTTCATCTCCTGATGGGGCGGATGTTGCCTTGCCGCTTCAGCATGGGTCCTGGCCGGGCCAGACGATAGGCACCCTAGGGGGCATCGATCGCACCCTAGAGGGTGTCTCCTAGATGGTGGCCCGTTCCGCGCCAACCGCGAGGTCGTCGAGGGCATCAACGGCCCTCATCGCTCCTCCAAGAGCCCGCGCAGGTACTCGGCGGTGTCCGGGCGCGCGGCATCGACGGCCATGACGATCCGTTCGCGGCGATCGTCAGCGAGCGCGGCGAGCGCACCGATGAACTTCGGGAGTTCGTTCCTCCGACGCATGAGCAGCGCGTTGAGGAAGTCGGGCACCTCCCGCCAGCGCGCGCCGTGGCCGAGCTCCACGATCGCGAACACGCGGTCGAAGTTGCTCGGGAAGTCCTTCTCGTTCGTCCAGGCGCGATCGACCCGACCGCTCTCGCGGAACGCCTCGGCCGCGGATCTCCAGTCCTCGGGCCAGTCGTCCGGGATCGGATCGAGCACCGGCTTCCTGTTCGTGCCGCCGAGTGCCTCGTGGATCGGTTCCCACTGTTCGTCGTCACGGACCCAGCGGCCGACCGTTCGGCGCACGAGCGCTCGCTGCGCATCGCCCCAGGTATCGGTCGCCGTGAGGAACGCGCCGCTCGCGTCCTCGGCACCCGTGACGAACATCGAGCCGGTGCGGATGCTGTGGTGATCCCCGCGCGACTCCAGCCAGTTCGGCAGCACCCGGGCGGTGGCGGCACCAGCCGTTGTCGGATCGGCTTGCGAGAGAACGCCGTAGGCGGCCTCGTAGATGCCGTAGTCGTCGAGCGGGTGCAACGACCACAGGATCGCCTCGATGGTTTCCGGATCGATCGCCCGCCCGTCGAGGGCGTCGAGCATCGCGAGGTACCGGTCGATGCCTGCCTGCTGGACGGCGTCCTCGTCATCGCTGAGCGGCTCCGCCTCGTCCTGATGGATGCTGCCGCCCAGGCGGATCAGCTCGTCCCGCCACGCCTGATCGCGGCCGCCCTCGTCACTCATCTCCGGTCCTTGTCCGATCCCGCTTGATGTACTTCTCGGCCAGTGCAAGTGCGGTGTCGTCGAGCGCGCGACCCGGCACGAAGAACGCCGCCTTCCCCGCCATGTTCCGAAACACGATGGTGCCCTTGATGCGCACCGCGCTGGAGAGCGAATTCCACGGGGCGCGCGATGATCCGAACCCGCCGTCCAACCCCAGCCCGTCCGCGTCGATCCGCACCGTGAGTCGCGATCCGACACCCATGCCGTCTTCGATTGCCTTCGTGGCAACGCGACGAAGGATGACCCCGAAGACGACAAGCAGCAGCATGAGGGCTGCGATCACCCCGAATGCGAACGCTCCGACCGGGCGACCCGACACCGCCGACACGATGCCGACGACCAGCGCGATCGGGAGCGCGATCGCGCCTGCGATCCGCAGGCGACGCGACACCGCCGCAGCGACGAAGGCCCGCCGGACAGCCGCCTTGTCCACAGCATCGATCGTGATGCTGTTCTCCCACACGGCCCGTGGCTCGCTTCCGTGCATCGCCGGCTCGGTGAGCGCCGCACGAATCCGCTCGTACGCCTGCCGAGTCTCGGGCGGCGCCAGGAAGTCATCCAACGGCGCCCCACTCGCCTCGAAGTCCGCCTGCTCGAGCAGCGCGATGCCCAGTGCGGCGATCCGCTCCGGCGATCGTTCCTCCAGATAAGCGGCCCACGCCTCCAGCGCGGTGATCGCGCGCAGGAGATCCGGATCCATGTCGCCATCCGACAGATCGCCCTCGTCGATCTCCCCGATCCATACCCGAAGCTGCTCGGCAGAGGCCGTACCCGCTCCGTCGGCCGCCGCGCTGACGGCGCGTGCCCCGGCCTCCGTCAGCTCGGCGGCCGCCGCCGCAGCCACGCCATCCGCTGTGAGGAGTTCCCGCGTGACCGCGAGCCCGAACTCGGCCTGCGCCTGGGCCGTAGCGTGGGTTGCACACTCACGAACGGCGTTCTCGACTTCCGCATAGCAGGTCATCATTCGTCGTCCTCACCTTCGGCCTGCCATGCAGCTTCAAGTTCTTCGAGCACAGTGGGCGGCATACCCTCGTCCCATCCGTTGGACTCCACGTATCCGCGGATGTCGACGGCGTCTCCGGTGACGGACTCGAACATCACATCCGGGATCAACCATCCCGGATCGTCGTGTGCGCCCAGCGCTTCCGCCGTCCAGTCCTGGCCGGGATGCCTCGGGTTCCCGGTCGGAATCGAGAGGTCGTTCGCCGGGTCGAACGACGCACCGGCGCCCGCCACCGTGCCGGAGACGACACGGTCCTGCAGCACATGCACATTCGCCCATCCCGCGCGATTGACCGACGGCACATCGGCCTCGCTGCGGAACCTCTGGTAGTAACCCGGCTGGGAGTACCAGTACAAGGCCGCCGCGGTGGCACGATCGAGCTTCGGATGCGCGGCCATCCATGCGATCAGGTCGGACTTGCCGTCGTAGTTCATCGCGAGTGCCGTCACCAACCACTCGGTCGCGGACGCACTCTCCAGGAACTCGCGCATCAGGCGCAGCTCCAGCTCGTCGAAGTCAACGCCCATAGTTCACCTTCCCCAGCGGGACCGGTGTCGGATTCGATGCGACCCACGCGACCGCGAGTTCGCTCAGGCGATACACCTGCGCGTCATCCCCGTCGCCGGATTTCAAGGCCCGCGAGAGGCTTTGGGCCTCCTGCAGTTCGCCGGCCGGGAGCGGGGTGCCGCTCGCGTAGTGCTCGGGCAGCGCGGCGAGCATGTGCCTGAAGTCGCGGCCCCAGTTCGGGCTGCCGTCGTCGAGGATCTCCCGCGCGATCCGTCCGGTGAGGCGGACCACCTCGCCCTGCACGGTCGTCGCAGGGCCGTTCGACGGCACCAGCAACTCCCAGAGCGCCTGATGCTGGTCCTGCCACGCGCCCGCGGGAACCGCGATCGGCGAGACGCCGTCGTGCCGCCGACGCCCGGCAACGGGCGTGACGCCGAACAACCGGTAGAGCTCCGTGAGGCCGGCGTCGGTCTCGTCGAGGAAGTCGGGGTTGAAGCTGTCCCGGTGGAACTCGAACTCGGTGCCGATCCGGGTCGCCGCGGCCCGCATCTCCTCGGTGACGGGATCGCCGGCGTCGAGGAGCAGCTTCGCGACCCGGGCCATGCCAGGGATGACGAAGTTCCGCGTCCGACGAAGACCATGCAGCATCGGGGTCTCGCCCGCGCCGTTCAGAGCGCGGGCATCGGCGCCGTGTTCGAGCAGCACCCGCGTCGCGTCGGGGCGTTGGCCTCCCGCGGCGGCGTGCAGGGGCGACTCGCCATACCGGCTCGGTCGTTGGATGTCCGCCCCGAGCGACAGCAGGAGCGGGATCTGCTCCGCGCGACCCCTCGATGCTCTCGTCCAGAGTGGGGTGTCCTCATAGAGGTCCGCGGCGTCGACATCGAGTCCCTGCTCGACCAGCCAGATGATCAGCTCGTCCGGGCACTCGACGAATCCGATGGCGGTCTGCTTGCTGGATCCGCCGCGAGCATCGAGCATCGACTTGTCGAACACCGCCTTCAGATCGTCAAGCGATTCGGTCTTCAGCTTCTCGTCGAAATCCTTCGGCAGGGTCCTGCGCTTCGCCACGAGGGCCTCCTTGTATCGGGTCCATCTGCCCGGGTAGTTGATCATCGGGCGGAACCCGAGCGGCAGGCGGGGAAGAGTAGCGTCGTGGATGTCGAGGGCAATTCGTATATGCGCGGTCAAGCCATGTCGTCCTCGGCGCTCAACCGGTCCGCAGGCGAAGGGCCGAGAACTGGAGCGCCGCCATGGCGTCGAACCCGACCGATGTGTCGAATTCTCAAGCAGATTCTGCGTCTCCCGACCCTGCTCAGGCGCTGGAATCGTCGCCCTCCTGCCCGGCGTGCCCACACAGCCTGGAGTCCCACGACGCGCTCGGTATCCGGTTCTGCGCCGCGACCACGGACCGTCACCTCGAGCGGAAGTGCATCTGTGCCGGTGAACAGGTGATCGGGCAGCATTACACGCGGTACTGAACGAGAAATCGCCTTCGACCGGATTCGGCTCGCGGGCAGCGAGCCGAATCCGGTCGTGCGTTCACCAGCCGGACCCGGAACCGCCCGATCCGGTGTTGGCGAGGATGGTGCCGATGACCATTTGCGCAATACCGGCGACAGAGCCAACAAATTCCACGGTGTCCTCCGACTTTCCTCATCGCCGATTGTCCGGCGTAGCCAAGAACTTAGCCTAGCTATCTTGTGAAAGCGCTGTGTTTCCACAAGCTCCTGGCCGCAGGCCCCTAGCCGCCCAGCTTCTTGTAGAAAGTGCCGACGATCGGCGCGACCACCGCGCGCGGGCTGTACTGGCCCGCCACCGACATGCCCTTGCTCAGGATGCCCGGCACCACGCGCATCTTGTTCTTCGCGAGGGAGTCCAGCGACAACTTGGCGGTGTACTCGCTGGAGATCCAGAAGAAATCGGGGACCAGCTTGTCGACGATCGAGGCCTCCGCCGGGTCCGGGATCTCCGTACGCACCGGGCCCGGTGCGAGCAGGGTGACGTGCACGCCGGTGCCGGTGAGCTCACCGCGCAGCGACTCGGAGAAGGTGTTCACGAACGCCTTGGTGGCCGCGTAGGTGGCGTTGTTCGGGATCGGCATGTTGCCCGCCGCCGATCCGACCATCAGGATGCCGCCGGAGTCCCGCGCGAGCATTCCGGGCAGCACGGCAAGCGTGAGGTCGTGCACGGCAACGGCATTGAGCTCGACCTGGGCCCGCTCGTAGGCGGGGTCCAGCTCGGACACCGGGCCGAACGTGGCGATCCCGGCGTTGTTGCACAGGATGCTGATCGGGCGTTCGGCTAGCTCGTCGACGAGGCCCCCGCGCTGGTCCCGATCGGACAGGTCGACCGCGCGGACCTCGACCTCGACGCCGTGCGCCGCGGTCAGCTTCGCCGCCAGCGCGTCGAGCAGGTCGCCGCGACGGGCCACCAGGATCAGCGAGTATCCGCGCGCGGCCAGGTCGGTGGCCAGCGCCTCGCCGATGCCGGAGGAGGCGCCGGTCACGACCGCGCGGGAATCAGGGGTGGGGGTAGGCAGGCTCACGGGCTCAGGCTAGCGGGTCAGATCGCCGCCGCGAGGCGGGTGCCCTGCTCGATGGCCCGCTTGGCGTCCAGTTCGGCCGCGACGTCCGCCCCGCCGATCACGTGCGTGGTCACCCCGGCCGAGGCCAGGTCGCCTTCGAGCTCACGCACCGATTCCTGACCCGCGCAGATCACCACGTTGTCGACGGCGAGGACCTGCGCCCGTTCGCGCTTCTCGCCGAAGGTGATGTGCAGCCCCTCGTCGTCGATCCGCTCGTAGTTCACACCCGAGAGCTGGTGCACGCCCTTCTTCTTCATGGCGGCCCGGTGCACCCAGCCGGAGGTCTTGCCGAGTCGTGCGCCGATCTGGCCGGGCTTGCGCTGGAGCAGGTACACCTCCCGCGGCGACGGCTCGGTCGTGGGCGCGGTGAGCGAGCCTGGTGCGGCGTCGGACTCGGTGACGCCCCACTCCCGCTTCCACTCGTCCAGGTCGAGGGTGGGGGAGCTGGCGTGGGTGAGGTACTCGGAGACATCGACGCCGATGCCGCCCGCCCCGATCACCGCGACGCGGTCGCCCACCGGCCTGCCGTCACGGACCAGCTCGGCGTACGAGAGCACGCTGGCGTGGTCGATGCCGGGGATGCTCGGAATCCGCGGGGTGACGCCGGTGGCGAGGACCACCTCGTCGTACCCGCCCTCCGCGAGGCGGCCTGCATCGACCCTGGTGCCCAGGTGCACCTTCACGCCGTTCAGTTCCAGCTGCCGGGTGTAGTAGCGGATCGTCTCGGCGAACTCCTCCTTGCCGGGGATCCGCCGGGCGATGCCGAACTGGCCGCCGATCTCGGCGCCGGCCTCGAAGAGTTCGACGGTGTGGCCGCGCTGGGCGAGTCCGACGGCCGCGGCCAGGCCCGCGGGTCCGGCGCCGACGACGGCCACGCTCTTCGCCCGCCTCGTCGGTGCAAGCACCAGCTCGGTCTCGCGGCCTGCGCGGGGGTTGAGCAGGCAGGACACGTTCTTGCGGACGAATGCGTGATCGAGACAGGCCTGGTTACACGCGATGCAGGTGTTGATCTCGTCGCTGCGATCGGTCTCGGCTTTGCGGACCCAGTCGGGATCGGCGAGCATCGGCCGGGCCATCGAGATCAGCTCGGCGTCGCCGCGGGTGAGGATCTCCTCGGCTACCTCCGGCATGTTGATCCGGTTCGACGCGCAGACCGGGATCGACACGGCCGCGGCGACCTTGGCGGTGAACTCGACGAATGCGGCCCGCGGCACGGAGGTGACGATGGTGGGCACCCGAGATTCGTGCCAGCCGATGTCGGTGTTGATGATCGTGGTGCCGGCATCCTCGAGTTCGTTTGCCAGGGCTGAGATCTCGTCCCAGGTCTGGCCCTTCTCCACGAGATCGGCCATGGACAGCCGGAAGACGATGATGAAGTTCGGCCCCACCGCCGCGCGGGTGCGCCGCACGATCTCGACCGCCAAGCGACGCCGGTTCTCGGCGCTGCCGCCCCACTTGTCCGTGCGCTTGTTGGTGCGGGCCGCGAGGAACTGGTTGATGAAGTACCCCTCGCCGCCCATGATCTCGACGCCGTCGTAGCCGGCGGACTGGGCGAGCTCCGCGCAGCGCACGTAGTCGTCGATGGTGCTCTCGACGCCGCGGCCGGTCAGCGCCCGGGGCCGGAAGGGGTTGATGGGGGCCTTGATCGAGGAGGCCGACACGCTCAGCGGCTGGTAGGAGTACCGGCCCGCGTGCAGGATCTGCAGGGCGATCTTGCCGCCCTCGGCGTGCACGGCGTCGGTGACCTCGCGGTGCAGCTTCGCGGCCTTGCGGGTGGTGAGTTTGGCCCCGAGGGGCAGCAGCCAGCCGGTGCGGTTCGGTGCGTAGCCGCCGGTGATGATGAGGCCGACGCCGCCGCGGGCCCGCTCGGCGAAATACGCGGCGAGCTTCGGGATGTCGCGAGTCCGGTCCTCGAGCCCGGTGTGCATCGAGCCCATCACCACGCGATTGCGGAGCGTGGTGAAGCCCAGGTCCAACGGGGACAACAGGTTCGGGTACGGGTTGCTCACGTGGGCGGCCTTTCGGGTCGGACTCGGGCTGGAGTGGTGGGGTCGGGGTCAGGGGCGCGGGAGCGGAGCCCGCGGAGCGACCAGGGGGCGCGGGAGCGGAGCCCGCGGAGCGACCAGGGGGCGCGGGAGCGGAGCCCGCGGAGCGACCAGGGGTCACAGGAGCAGAGCCCGCGGAGCGACCAGGGGTCACAGCGCATCGAGCACCTCCTGGCACCAGGCGGTGAAGCCCTCCTCGACGCGGATGCCGCCACGCAGGACCAGGTACTGGTGCAGGTCGGTGCCGGACAGCCGGTCGGGTGCGGGGAAGTCGCGCTTCTCGATCAGTCGGTAGACCTCGAGCCGCCGGGCGTGGTCGTCGCGGTGCCTGCCGACCTCGGCGCGCACGTCGTCGAGGTCGCCGAAGGATGCGGCGCGGATCTTCACCGCCAGCTCGTTGCGCAGGTTCCCGGCCTCGGTCGGTTCCGCGATCCACCGCCGCAGCTCGGCGCGGCCGGCGTCGCTGACGCGGTAGACCCTCTTGTCCGGGCGGCCGTCCTGGCCGACGGTCTCGCCGTCCACCCAGCCGGCCTCGTCCATCCGCTTGAGCACGCGGTAGATCTGCTGGTGGCTGGCGTTCCAGAAGTAGCCGATGGACTTGTCGAATCGACGCGCGAGCTCGTATCCCGACCCGGAATGTTCGGAGAGCGAGACCAACAGCGCATGTTCGAGTGCCACGGGATCGAGTATCTATGCAACGAGGAGACTATGCAACTGAGTTCATATCCACGCAGTTGATTCCTGCCGGCGAACGCCGGCCCGAGACGGTCAGAAGACCCAGCGGAGCGCGGCCACGATCTCCCGGGGGCTCGAGTCGGCGAAGCGTGCCACCTCGGCGCGTCGGAGGTCGGCGACGGTGGCCGCGAGCTCCGGCCCGAGCGCCGCCCCCAGCACGGCGTCGGCCTCGAACGCGTCGGTGGCCTCGGTGAGCGTGCCCGGTAGCGCGCGGATTCCGAGCCGGGCCCGCTCGTCCTCGCTCAGCCCGGCCGGGTCGACGTCCACCAGCCCGGGCAGGTGTGAGCGCTCGGCGAGCCCGGCCAGGCCGGCGAAGATCAGCGCGGCGATGCACAGGTACGGGTTGGCCGACTGGTCGAGGACCTTGACCTCCAGGTTGGCCGCGCGGCTCTCCTCGCCGCGGCCGCCCGTGATCAGGCGCAGCGCGGTCTCGCGGTTCTCGTGGCCGCACGCCTGGAACGGGGCCGCCCAGTGGCCGGGAACGAGCCGCAGGTAGCTCGCGACCGAGGGTGCGCCGACGGCGAGCAGGGCGGGCAGCCGGTGCAGGATGCCCGCCGCGAAGGACTCCGCGGCGTCCGTCATGCCGCAGGGCCCGTCGCCGCCGTCGTGCAGGTTCACCCCGCCGCGCCAGATGGACAGGTGCACGTGGCCGCCGTTCCCGACGCCGTCGGCGACCACCTTCGGGGAGAAGGAGGCGCGCAGGCCCCGGTCGGCGCTCAGCGCCCGGATCGTCTCGCGTACCAGCACGAAGGTGTCGGCGGCGCCGAGCGGATCCTCGGCGGCCACGGACAGCTCGTACTGCCCGGCCGCGTACTCGGGGTGGATCTGCTCCACCGCGACGCCCTGTTCGCGCAGCGCGGTGAGCAGGTCGGCCAGGTAGTCCGAGTGTTCGACGAGACGGGTGAACCCGTAGGCGGGCCCACGGGTGGCGGGCACGAAGTCGTCCTGGTCGAGCCCGAGGGTCCATTCCACCTCGATCGCGGACTTCGCGGTCAGGCCGGCGTCGGCCAGTGCCGTGACCGCGCGACGGGTGACGTCCCTGGCATCCTGCGGGTGCGGAGTACCGTCCTGCGTGTAGCGGTCGGCGGGCGCCCACGCCCAGCCGGGCTGCGCGGCGAGTGCGACGGTCCGGTTCAGGTCCGGCAGCAGCCGCAGGTCGCCAACGGGCCCACCCGCGCAGCGGCCCGCGATGATCGAATCGTCGGTCGCGAACGCGTCGAACACCGGCGACGCGCCGACGCCCCAGGCCGCGGCGTTCGCCAGCCGATCGACCGGGACCGCCTTCGTCCGGGTGATCCCGCTGTTGTCGACCCACGTGAGCGCCACCCCGACCACGCCCTGATCGGCCAGCCGCGCCGCCACCGGGCCGGCCTCCGCGGCCCGCCGCTCACGCTCGTCCCGGTCCATTGCGGCTCCTTCGCGCGGTCCCTGATCAGCGGCGATTGCCCTTCAGCGGCAGAATGGCGGTCATGGCACGATCCTCAGACGATACGTCGGCGCGGCCATCGAGACCGGGCGAACGGCGCCTGGAGGAGCTCGTCGGACAGATCGCGCTCGTCGACCACCACTGCCACGGGATCGTGCGGGGCCCACTCGACCGGGCCGGGTTCGAATCGCTGCTCTGTGAGGCCGATGCGCCCGGTCGCTGGCACGGGACGCTGTTCGACACCCAGGTCGGGCTCGCGGTCCGGCGCCTGTGCGGGCCCGTGCTCGACCTGCCGGCGCACGCGCCCGCCGACGACTACCTCGCGCGCCGCGCCGAGCTCGGCCCCGACGAGGTGGCCCGGCGGCTGTTGCGGGGCGCCGGGATCTCCGAGTTCTTCGTGGACACCGGCTTTCGGCCCGACGGACTGACCTCGCCGGACGAGCTGGCCGCCTGTGCCGGGGCCTCGGCGCGGGAGATCGCCCGGCTCGAATCGGTCGCGGAACGGGTGATCGCCGTCCATGGCGCTGGCGATTTCGTCGAGGCCTGCCGGGACCGTCTGGCGGCCGCGGCGGCGACCGCGATCGGCTTCAAGTCGATCGCCGCGTATCGGGTCGGTCTGGATCTGGCCCCGGAGCGTCCGCCCACGAACCAGGTGGCCGCCGCGGCCGCACGGTGGGCTGCCGGGATCGAGCGGGGCGCGCCGATCCGGATGGCCGACGAGACCCTGATCAGGTTCCTGATCTGGACCGCCGTCGATCTCGGCCGGCCGATCCAGTTCCACACCGGATTCGGCGACGCCGATGCGGATCTCGGCCGCTGCGATCCGCTGCTGCTGGCGCCGCTGCTGCGGGCAACGGCCGGTCGCGGGGTACCGATCATGCTGCTGCACACCTACCCCTTTCATCGGAACGCGGGCTGCCTG
Source organism: Rhodococcus sp. PvR044 (assembly GCF_040548995.1). Taxonomy (NCBI): domain Bacteria; kingdom Bacillati; phylum Actinomycetota; class Actinomycetes; order Mycobacteriales; family Nocardiaceae; genus Rhodococcus; species Rhodococcus sp. PvR044. The sequence continues at coordinate 56,193 of NZ_JBEPSX010000013.1, read as the reverse complement.
GCGCAGGTGTTCGACCATGTTTTCGTCGACGTCGGCCTCGCGGTGCAGAACGTCGGGAGCCGGGCCGGCCAGGTGGTGGCCGAACTGCTCGAACTCGCGCCCTTCGGTTCGGTGCTGTTCTCCTCCGACGGCTACGGGCTGCCGGAGCTGTTCCACGTCAGCGCCATGCTGTTCCGCCGCGCGCTGTCGGACTTCCTGGCGGCGGGAGTCGATGGCGATGCCTGGTCCGAGCGGGACGCCGAGCGGATCGCGTACCTGATCGCCGCGGAGAACGCCCGCCGCGCATACGGTCTCGACGACGGGGGAGCCGGACGCGGTTCGCTCGCCTAGGCTCGCGGTCATGGGCCCCGAGGCGATCGGTACCGGCGTCACCCGCAAGCAGGTCTTCGCGTGGGGGCTGTGGGACTGGGGCTCGGCCGCGTTCAACGCCGTGATCGTGACGTTCGTCTTCTCCGTCTACCTCACCGACGCGGTCGGCGACGACCTGCCGGGCTCGATCTCGGCGAGCACGTGGCTCGGCTGGTCGCTCGGCGCCTCCGGCCTGCTGATCGCGGTCCTGGCGCCGGTCACCGGGCAGCGCTCGGACGCGACCGGGCACCGGCGACGCTCGCTCGCGTTCCTCACGGCGGCGGTGGTGGTCGTGATGGCGGCGATGTTCCTGATCGAGGACCGGTACCAGTACCTGTGGGCCGGGCTGGCCCTGCTCGGCATCGGGTCGGTCCTGTTCACGCTCGCCGAGGTGCCCTACAGTGCGATGCTGCGCCAGGTGTCCACCCCGGCGAATGTGGGCAGGGTGTCCGGGTTCGGCTGGGCGATGGGCTATTTCGGCGGCATCGTATTGCTGCTGGTCTGCTACTTCGGGTTCATCGTCGGCGACGGCGACACCCGCGGACTGCTGGGCCTGAGCACCGACGGGGGATTCAACATCCGGATGGTGGCTCTGGTGGCGGCACTGTGGTTCGCGGCGTTCGCGATTCCCGTATTGGTCGCGGTACCGGAGCTGCCCCGCACGGAGGCTGATCCAGGAGCGGCCCAGGCGGGGTTCTTCGCGTCCTACGGTGTGCTGTGGCAAGACCTCAAGGAGCTGTGGACGGCGGATCGCCGCACCGTCGGGTTCCTGTTTGCCAGCGCGCTCTTCCGTGACGGCCTGGCCGGGGTGTTCACCTTCGGGGCGGTCCTCGCGGTCAATGTCTACGGCATCGCGTCCTCCGACGTGCTTCTCTTCGGCGTGGCCGCGAACGTGGTCTCCGGGGTCGCGGCGCTGGCGGCCGGGCGGTTCGACGACACCCTCGGGCCGAAGACGGTCATCGTCGCCTCGCTCGTCGCGATGCTGGTGGCCGGCGGGATCCTGCTGGTGGTCTCGGGTCCGGTGGCGTTCTGGGTGTTCGGGCTGCTGCTGTGCGTGTTCGTCGGCCCCGCGCAGTCGGCGTCGCGGACCTTCCTCGTGCGGATCACCCCGACCGGGCGGGAGGGGCAGATGTTCGGCCTGTACGCGACCACGGGCCGGGCGGTCTCGTTCCTGGCGCCGACCCTGTTCGGGGTGTTCGCGTGGCTCTTCGCCAGCGATCGGGCCGGCATCGTCGGCCTGCTCGTGGTGCTGGCGCTCGGGCTGGCGGCGGTGCTGCCGGTGCGGGCGCCCGAGCGCGACTACCGCCGCGAACCCTCGTCGGTCTGAACCTTGAGCTTGTCGGCGAACAGTCGTCGCTGCACGATCCAGCCGGCCGCGGCGAGCGCGATCCAGAGCAGGGTCGAGGTGACCTGCTCCCAACCGGCCTCCGGTTCGTGCAGGAAGGAGAGGGTGTCGCTGGTTCGTCCCAGACCGGCCAGGATCATGCTCGCGCCGCCGATCGAGGTGAGCCACAGCAGCGCCCTGGCCCGGTACTTGTCGGCGAGGAACGCGGACGCCACCGCGACCGCGAGGATCACGATCCCGCTGAGCGCCCAGTTGTTGTCCCCTGGCTGCAGGACGTCCGCGAGCTTCGCGCCCGCCATCGCGCCGGTCAGGCCGCCGATGAAGTAGGCGGAGAACTTGAAGATCAGCGTGGTGACCACCCACGAGGCGACGGCGCCGATGAGCGCGAACAGGATCAGCGTCGTCAGCGAGGCGTTGAACAGGTCCGCGATCAGCCAGCCGAGCCCGAAGCCGGCGGCGAGCACGGCGACGTGCAGCGAGCCGATGCCCCAGAAGCAGAGGACGACACCGACCAGGAGTACCGCGATCCCGCTCATTTTTCGTTCCCTTCGATTCGCGCGAGGACCGCTTCGGCCAGCGCGTCGGGTGCTTGTTCCGGTATCCAGTGGCTGACGCCGTCGAGCTCGACGAAACGGTAAGGGGCGTCGACGAATTCGCCGCAGCGCTCCGCGCCGGCGCGGCCGAGCGCCTCGTCGGCGGAGCCCCAGACGTAGGTGGTGGGTACCCGGACCGGGGGAATGCCGCCGAAGTCGGCGCGCATGGCGCGGTACCAGGACAGCGCGGCCGTCAGCGCGCCCGGCTCGGTGAGGGCCCGCACGTGCTCGGCGACCTGATCGGGATCGAGGTCGCCGTACGCCGCGCGCAGGCGCTTGGCGTCGTCGTCGAGCAGCAACTTCTCCGCCACCTGGCCATCCCGGAAGACGCTGATGTAGCGCGACCGCTTCTGCTGGTCCGCGTCCTCGCGCAGCGCCCAGCCGAACGCCGACGGGTGCGGAACGGACACCGCGGTCAGGCTCTCGACGCGTTCGGGGTGGTGTGCGGCGAGCCACCAGGCGACCACCGCACCCCAGTCGTGCCCGACCACGTGTGCCGACGCGATGCCGGTGGCGTCCATCAGGGCCACCACATCGGCGCCGAGCAGTTCGATCGAATAGTGCTCGACACCGACCGGTCGGGCGCCGGGGGAGTAGCCGCGCTGCGACGGCGCGATCACCCGGTGTCCGGCCGCGGTCAGCAGCGGGGTCAGCGGGCGCCAGCAGGCCGAGGTCTCCGGGAAGCCGTGCAGCAGCACGATCGGGGGGCCGTCGGCGGGACCGGAGTCCTCGACGTCGAAGGTGAGTCCGCCGGCGGTCACTGCGGTGTGAGTACGATCGTCCACGGAATCCATTTGTCCCTCAACGCTCGTCGTTGCATACCCGGTATGGGCTGAGATTACCGCTCGGGCCTCGAAAAGGGCGACATTCGTGGGCGGCCCCGATCGTGCCCACTTCGGCCGTGTGCCCGGGGTTTGTGACGATGAGGTGAGCGCATCGGCCGATCCGGTTCGTCCGGTTCCGGAAGCATGCTAAGTATCTCTTGGTACCAGGTGACCCGGCGTGGTACTTGAGGGGTTTTCGGGAGTGAACTGTGACGATTGCCAATGGTGGGGTCCGCGATGACGAGCCCCTGCGAATCGCCGGACGGTCGGTGGCGAACTGGCTGGACGCCGCAGCGACCGACCTGACCGCCGCGGTGATCGAGCGCCTCGTCGACGACCTGCCGATCTACAAGGAGCTGCCGCAGGAGGTGGTGCAGGGCGAGATCGCGGACATCGTGCACCACAACATGGAACTGTTCGCGACGCTCGTCCGTGAGCGTCGGCCCGGGCGCAAGGCAGAGTACGTCGAACAGCGGAACTCCTCGGCCAGACGCGCGGAGGAGGGCGTCCCACTCGATGCCGTGCTGCACGCGTACCACGTCGGCATCGGGATGGCGGCCGAGGAACTCTTCGCCGACGCGGAACCCGGCGACATCGGCGACGTGCAGACGATCATGGTGATGGTGCTCGATTTCCTGCGCCAGTTGACCCTCGAGGTGAGTTCGTCGTACCTCGAGGAGCGTCAGATCATGGACAGTCAGGAGAACTCCGGCCGCCGCTCACTGATGGCCGCGCTGGTCGCCGGGGAGCCGCTGGATGCCATCGCGCAGCGAACCGGGCTCCGACTCGCCCCGCACTATCTCGCGATGAGTCTGTCGATCGGGGAGCACGTCGACGAGCGCGGCGACGGCGTCAGCGGGACGGTCGCGGGCAGGCGAAAACTGCGCAGGCTGCAGGCCGAGTTGGACCGGATCACCGGGGAGCCCGCGCTCACCGTCATCGACAGCAGTGGGGGGACGGCCCTGATCCCGTGTCCGGGGAACCCTCCGGAATGGGACGTGCTGAAACGGATGGTCGATCGCGCGCAGGCGGTGGTGGGCACCGAGATCCGGGCGGCGGCGCTGGTTGCTGCGCCCGCCGAGGTGCCCGCGGCGGTGGAGCAGACGGCCGAGATCATCGCGCTCATCTCGCGATCGGGCCGCCCACCGGGGCTGTACCGGCTGCGCGACGTGCTGCTCGAGTATCAGCTGAGCAGGCCTAGCCCCGCACACCCCGAACTGGCAGGCCTGCTCGAGCCACTGGTCGCGAGGCCGGAGCTGATGCAGACTCTCGAGGCCTATGTGGCGAGCGGACTGAACCGCCGCGCGACGGCGTCCGCGCTCCAGGTACACGCCAATACCGTCGACTACCGCATGCGGCGCGTCGCGGAGCTGACGGGGCTGAACCCGGCGGACCCCGCCGACCTCCCGCACGTGGGGGCGGCGCTGGCGGCCCGCAGGGCGCTCGCCTGAGCGGAGGGCCCCGCGGACCGTCTCGGGCATAGTGGAGGGCTCGCGGCGATCCGGCGCCGCGACCACGAGGGGGATTCGATGCGGTTGGTTCGATGGACGGTGACGACCCTCGGGTGGGCGGCGGTGCTGGCGGCCGCGGTGGGTGTCCTCGCGCACTACTTGGACTCGACGGTCACCGTGCTCGTCGTGCTCGCGTCGTTCGCGCCGTTCCTGATGGCGTGCGGCGTGGTCGGCCTTGCGGCGCTGGCCTGTACGCGCCAATGGGGCGGGGCGGGGGTCGCGGCGGTGGTGGTGGCGGCCGCGGCGTGGACGCAGCTGCCGCTCTACCTGGGCGACCGTGCCTCCGACGGTGACCCGGAGCTGACGGTGATGCAGGCGAACATCCTTTTCGGGAAGGGTGACCCGGAAGCCCTTGTCGCGCAGGTCCGCTCGCGTGGCGTCGATGTGTTGACGGTCAATGAGCTGACCGACGGCGCGATCCCGCAGCTCGGTGCCGCCGGTCTGGACGCCGAGCTGCCGTACCGGTACCTGCGACCGATGGAGTGGGGCGGGGGTGGGACCGGGATCTGGAGCCGACACCCGATCAGCGAGCAGACCGAGCACATGGGTTTCGTGCTGAACATGGTCTCCGTGCGGGTGCACAAACCGGAGCAGCGGCCCTTCATGGTGGTCGCGGCACACCCGCTGCCACCCTGGCCCCGCCCGCAGACGACGACGTGGTCCCAGGAGATTGGCCAGGTGCGCGACATCCTGCAGGGCCTCCGCGGGCGCGGCGAGCCGGTGATCATGGGCGCCGATCTCAACGCGACCTACGATCACGCGCAGTTCCGGGCCCTGATCGGCGACGGGTACAGCGACGCGGCGGAGCAGTCCGGTGCCGGTGTGCTGCGCACCTATCCGGCCGACCGCTGGTGGCCCCCGGTGCTGGGGATCGATCACATCCTGGTCTCCGGGGCGGCTGCGGTGAACGCGGAGGCGGTGGACCTGCCGGGTTCGGATCACCGCGGCGTGGTCGCGGAGATCGACCTGAACGCCCCCGACGACTACTCCGGTTCCGACTGACCCTGGTCCGACGGCGTCCGTTCGTTGATCAGGACCGCGACGCCGTCGAGGATGCGGTCGAGCCCGAATCGGAGCGCGTGTACCGGGTCGCCGGTGGACTCGAACTCGGTCCCTGCCGCCTCGCCCACCCGCCCGGACACCGGGAATTCGGCGGGATCCATCAGTCGTTCTAGGGTCGGCGAGACGAGGTCCCACCACTGCGCGTCGGTCAGCCCGGATTTCTCGGCGGTCGCGCCGACGCTGACGAGCAGGCGGGCGGTCCCGACCACATGGGTCAACACCAGCGTCAGGACCGAGTCCATCTCGACGTCGGAGAGACCGATTCCGTCCAGCGGTCGCAGTTCGGCCTCGTATTTGCGAACGGTGTTCGGGCCGAGGACGGGACGCATCCCGACGAGCTGGAACATCCAGGGGTGGCGCTGGTAGAGGTCCCAGTTGCGGGCGGCGATGAACGCGAGGCCGCCGCGCCAGCCGCCCGGTGCCTGGGCGGGTTCGTCGAGATCCGCGTAGAGGCCGCCGAGCACGCTGTCGTGCATCAGGTCGACCAGGTCGTCCTTGCCAGGGACGTGCGTGTACAGCGACATGGCACCGGAACCGAGCCGGTCGGCGACGCGCCTCATCGAGACACCGTCCAGGCCCTCGGCGTCCGCGAGTTCGATGCCCGCGGCCACGATCGCCTCGACCGTCAGGCCCTTGCGCCCGGCCTTCCCATGCAGCCCCCACAGCAGTCCGAGGGTGCGGGCCGGATCGGAGGGGACCTCCCTTTTTGACGTCACGGGGACATTCTCCTCCCGCCCGTCATGGAACCCCTCGAGCCATACGGCGCCACGGTTGAGCGCGATCGATGTCCTTGCCCGTCAAGGCTCCGATAAAATCAACCTTGGTGTGTCGGGAAGCCTGGTCGGCGCGGGTGCTGGACTGCAGCGATCGGCGGCAGGGACCCCGTCTCTCGTGATCAGGGGCATCGCAAATGCGCGAAGTGGCAACCGTCCTGTTCCTGGTGGTACTGGCCACGGCAGTGGCCACCTTCGCTCGGCGCTGGCGTATCCCCGCCCCATCGTTGCTGGTGCTCGCCGGTCTCGCGGTGGCCCTGATACCGGGGGCGCCCGCGCTGCGGATCCCGCCGCAGATCATCGCGCTGGTGGTGCTTCCACCGCTGCTGTACGCGGCCGCCGAGGAACTGTCGCTGCGGGATCTGCGGACGGTGTGGCGGCCGGTGACAATCCTCGCCTTCGGCCTCGTCCTGGCCTCGGCGGCGGCGGTGGGCTATGCCGCGGTGGCGGTGACGGGCCTGTCTCCGGCGATGGCGTTCGTACTGGGTTCGGTCTTGGCGAGTACCGATCCGGTGGCGGTCACCGCGCTCGGTCGGCGCCTGGCCCTGCCAGGGCGCGTGCAAGTCCTCGTGCAGGCGGAGAGCCTGTTCAACGACGCCACCTCGCTCGTGCTGTTCAAGGTGGCCGTCGGCATCGCGGTGGCGGCGGGCGCGGTGAGCTGGCCGGCGGCCGGCTGGGAGTTCGTGGTGCTCGCGGGCGGCGGCAGCCTCATCGGCGCCGCCGTCGCGGGGGTGGTCGCCCTGATCCACAGGCGTACCACGGACCCGGTCCTCGAGACCGTGATCGCCCTGGTCACCCCTTACACCGCGTTCGTGCTCGCGGAATTCGCACACACCTCAGGCGTCACCTCGGTGGTCGTCGCGGGAGTCCTGCTCGGCCGCTCCAGCCATCGCTTCAGCGACGCCCAGATCCGTCTCCAGATCCAGGCTGTCTACGCGGTCGTGGTCTTCCTGCTGGAGAGTGTGGTCTTCAGCCTCGTCGGCCTGGCACTGCCCACGCTCGTGCGGGACCTGCCCAGTGGCACCGGCCGGTGGCCGCTGCAGGCACTGGTCCTCGCGGCCGTCCTGATCGGTGTCCGGGTGCTGTGGATGGTGCCGTTGTCCATTGTCACGAAGTCCACCGGCGGTCAATCCTCGTGGCGTATGGCCGCCGTAGTGACCTGGGCAGGCACCCGCGGCGTGATGCCCCTGGCCGCCGCCCTGTCCATCCCGCTGACAACCACCAGCGGTGAGCTCCTGCCCGGGCGGCCCCTTGCCCTCGTGCTCACCACAGCCGTCGTCGTTTTCACCCTTGTCGTACAGGGGCTGAGCCTGGCTCGGGTGGTCAACCGCTCCGGCCTGGCCCTGGAGCCAGAGCACACCGCCCGCGAGGAGGTCGAGGCCCGCGACATCCTCGATCGCGCCGCCCTTGCCTTCGTCGACCGCCTCGCCGACCTGGAGACCCAGCCAGAGCCTGTTATCGACCGCGTGCGGCGCGGCCTCGGTGCCCGGCTGGACCACACCACCGACAGCCCCGACGGCAGCACCCTCGACGCCGCATATCGCGAACTGCGGCACGAGGTGATCGCCGTCCAGAACGTCGAACTGCGCCGCCTATATGACGAGCACCAGATCAGTGAAACCACCCGCAAGAGCCTGCAACGCGACCTCGACCGGGAGGACGCAGCCCTCGGCGACCGCTGACGGCACGAGCACGACACGGTCGATGGGCCACGTGCGGAATCGCACCTGGGGTGAAGAACCCGTGGCGATTCCGCCGGGTCACCGGGGCACCGGGTTCACGCCAGCTGGGGTGGGACCGCCATGGTTGAGATGGCGGATCGTCAGGGCAGCGCCGAGGAACGAACCCAGGAGCAGGATGGTGATGAGTTGATCACCCACGACGAGGCTTCTTTCCTATTCATATCTCGATACCGTGCAAGACCAGCGTCGACCCACGGCGGTTCGGCGAGAAGGCTGCCGACACATTCTTCGCGAGATCTATACGTGCACACCGCGTGAAGTGGCCGGGCCACGGCCGGCCAGGAGAGGTCGTGGTGTCAACGCCTCGTCAATGTCCATGTCGTGGGCGCTATGAATCCGTAAGGAATGTCGAATCCGGCGCTGACGGGTGTTGACTGACACAGAAACGTGCGGGTGGTCCGGTGGACCGTCCCACCTTGATGCTGGGGATTCGGCCGATCGATTTGTCGACCCTACTTTTCGAAGCCGCGGTCGGTACCGGCACGAATCTCGACAGGCGTTCGGCAAAAGGAACGTAAAGATGATGGTTCTCGCGTTCATCGTGCTGACTGTGGCGGTCTTCGCCGTGCTCGGGTTGATCCAAAAGGCCGTGGAGCGGTTGTGAACGTCGACAACGCCGTCGGCCTGATTCTGGTCGTGCTGCTGGCCGTCTTCCTGATCGCGGCCCTGCTGTTCCCGGAGAGATTCTAGTGAATACCGCGACCGCGGGGATCGTGTTCACCGGCACTCTCGTGCTCGCACTCGTCCTGGTGCACAAGCCGTTGGGCGACTACATGTATCGCGTCTACAGCCGCACCACACACTCACGCGTGGAGCGGGCGATCTACCGGATGATCGGCGCCGACCCCGATGGAGAGCAGGCGTGGCCCGCCTACGCACGGAGCGTGTTGGCGTTCTCCGCGGTGAGCATCCTCTTTCTGTTCGGCTTCCAACTGCTGCAACAGCATCTGCCACTGCACCTGTCCGATCCGGCCACGCCGATGACCCCGGCGCTTGCCTGGAACACCGCGGCCAGCTTCGTGACGAACACCAACTGGCAGGCGTACTCCGGTGAATCCACCATGGGGTACCTGGTGCAGATGGCAGGTCTCGGCGTACAGAACTTCGTATCGGCCGCGGTGGGGATGAGTGTGGCGATGGCCTTGGTGCGCGGCTTCGCCCGCACCCGGACCGGCAATCTCGGCAACTTCTGGGTGGACCTGGTGCGAGGCACGATCCGAATCCTGCTTCCGATCGCCTTCGTCGCCGCGATCGTCTTGATCGCCGGCGGGGTGATTCAGAACTTCCACCTGCACACTCAGATCGTCGACACTCTCGCCGGGACGCGGCAAACCATCACCGGCGGCCCGGTCGCCAGCCAAGAAGCGATCAAGGAACTCGGCACGAACGGCGGCGGCTTCTACAACGCCAACTCCTCGCATCCGTTCGAGAACCCCACCACGTGGACGAACTGGGTCGAGATCTTTCTTCTGCTGATGATCAGCTTCTCCCTGCCGCGCACGTTCGGACGGATGGTCGGCAGCACGAAGCAGGGCTATGCGATCGCCGCAGTCATGGCGACACTCGCCGTGGTCAGCGTGACATTGATGAGCGTCTTCCAACTGCAACACCACGGCACGGTGCCGACCGCGATCGGCGCATCGATGGAAGGGGTGGAAGGGCGGTTCGGCGTGACGAACTCGGCCACCTTCGCCGACGCCACCACCTTGACCTCGACCGGTGCGGTCGACTCCTTCCACGATTCGTACACCAGCCTCGGCGGCCTGATGACGCTGTTCAACATGCAGCTCGGCGAGGTCGCCCCCGGCGGCGTCGGGTCCGGTCTGTACGGGATGCTCGTGCTCGCGGTGATCACCGTGTTCGTGGCCGGGCTGATGGTCGGCCGGACACCCGAATACCTGGGAAAGAAGATCACCCCCCGCGAAATCAAGCTGGCCGCTTCATATTTCCTGATCACACCCTTGGTCGTGTTGGTCGGCACCGCCGTGGCGACGGCACTGCCCGCACAACGAGCCGCGATGCTGAACACCGGCCCGCACGGACTTTCCGAGGTCCTCTACGCCTTCACCTCTGCGGCCAACAACAACGGCTCCGCGTTCGCCGGCCTGTCCGTGAACACCACCTGGTACAACACGGCGCTGGGGCTGGCCATGCTGTTCGGTCGGTTCCTGCCGATGATCTTCGTCCTCGCCCTCGCCGGTGCGCTGGCCTCGCAGGGCACCACCCCGGCGTCGATCGGGACACTGCCCACCCACCGGCCGCAGTTCGTCGGCATGGTCGCCGGGGTCACCGTCATCCTCGTGACGCTGACCTTCTTCCCGGCGCTTGCGCTCGGACCGCTGGCGGAAGGAATGCACTGATGTCCGATACGACCATGGCACCGCCTGGAGGGGCGTCACCGCCGCCGACACAGGTCGGGCGCGTGGCGGGCGGGCTTCTCGATCCGAAGATGCTGATCAGATCGCTGCCCGACGCCGTGCGCAAGCTCGACCCCCGCACCCTGTGGCGCAACCCGGTGATGTTCATCGTCTGGGTCGGCGCGATCTGGAGCACCGTGCTTGCCGTCACGGATCCCTCGTGGTTCGCCTGGGCGATCGTGTTCTGGCTCTGGCTGACAGTGATCTTCGCCAACCTCGCCGAGGCAGTCGCCGAGGGCCGCGGCAAGGCCCAGGCCGAAACCCTCCGCAGGGCCAAGACCGACATGATCGCGCGCCGGATCAACGGTTGGGCGCCGGGCGTCGTCGGCACTGAGGAGCAGATCGGAGCGCCGCAACTGCAGCAAGGCGACTACGTCGTCGTGGAGGCAGGCCAGACCATCCCTGGCGATGGAGACGTCGTCGAAGGCATTGCCTCCGTGGACGAGTCCGCGATCACCGGCGAATCCGCGCCGGTGATCCGCGAGTCGGGCGGCGACCGGTCCGCGGTCACCGGCGGCACCCGGGTGCTCTCCGACCGGATCGTCGTGAAGATCACGCAGAAACCGGGCGAGAGCTTCATCGACCGGATGATCGCGCTGGTCGAGGGCGCGAACCGGCAGAAGACGCCGAACGAGATCGCCCTCAACATCCTGCTCGCCGCGCTGACGATCATCTTCGTGTTCGCGGTCGCCACCCTGCAGCCGCTGGCGATCTATTCGAAGGCGAACAACCCCGGCGTTCCCGACACGGCGGCGTTGGACGTTCACGGTGTAACCGGCATCGTCATGGTGTCGTTGCTGGTGTGTCTCATCCCGACCACTATCGGGGCGCTGCTCTCGGCCATCGGCATCGCCGGGATGGACCGCCTGGTGCAGCGCAACGTGCTGGCGATGTCCGGGCGTGCGGTCGAGGCGGCAGGCGACGTGAACACGCTGCTGCTCGACAAGACCGGCACGATCACCCTGGGTAACCGGCAGGCATCGAGATTCCTCCCTGTCGCGGGGATTTCCGAGGATCAGCTGGCAGATGCGGCGCAGCTCTCCAGCCTCGCCGACGAGACCCCGGAGGGGCGCTCGATCGTGGTGTACGCGAAGGCGGCCTACGGTCTGCGCGAACGCACCCCGGGGGAGCTCTCACAGGCGAGCTGGGTGGCCTTCACCGCGCAGACCCGCATGTCGGGTGTCGACCTCGACGGCCACATGCTCCGCAAGGGGGCCGCCACCGCGGTCGCGGACTGGGTCCGCAGGCAGGGCGGCGAGGTTTCCCCGCAGCTCGGGCAGCTCGTCGACGGCATCTCCGCCTCCGGCGGCACCCCGCTGGTGGTCGGCGAGGTCGCCGACGGGCGGGCCGCGGTACTCGGTGTCATCCACCTCAAGGACGTCGTCAAACAGGGCATGCGGGAACGCTTCGACGAGATGCGCCGGATGGGGATCCGCACCGTGATGATCACCGGCGACAACCCGTTGACGGCCAAGGCGATCGCGGACGAGGCCGGCGTGGACGACTTCCTCGCCGAGGCGACACCCGAGGACAAACTGGCGCTGATCAGGCGGGAACAGGAGGGCGGCAAGCTCGTCGCGATGACCGGCGACGGCACCAACGATGCCCCCGCGCTCGCGCAGGCCGACGTCGGGGTCGCGATGAACACCGGCACCTCGGCGGCGAAGGAGGCCGGCAACATGGTCGACCTCGATTCCGACCCGACCAAGCTCATCGAGATCGTGGAGATCGGCAAGCAACTGCTCATCACCCGCGGCGCGCTCACGACCTTCTCGATCGCCAATGACATCGCCAAGTACTTCGCCATCGTCCCCGCGATGTTCGTGGCACTGTTCCCCGGACTGGATCTGCTCAACGTCATGCGCCTGCACAGCCCGGAGTCCGCGATCCTGTCTGCGGTGATCTTCAACGCGCTCGTGATCGTCGCGTTGATACCGCTGGCGCTGCGCGGGGTGAAGTACCGGCCGAGCAGCGCGTCGAAACTGCTCAGCCGCAACCTCTACGTCTACGGACTCGGCGGCATCATCGCACCGTTCGTTGGGATCAAGCTCCTCGACCTGATCGTTCAGTTCCTCCCCGGGATGTCCTGACATGCAAACCTCTTCGTGGATCCGGCAGCACCTGGCCGCGCTGCGCGCCCTGGTCGTGCTCACCGTCATCACCGGCATCGCCTACCCGCTCGTGGTCTGGGTGGTGGCGTCCCTTCCCGGCCTGCATGACAACGCGGAAGGATCGATCATCCAGGTCAACGGCCAGGCTGTGGGCAGCGCCCTGATCGGGCAATCCTTCACCGATTCCGACGGGAACCCGCTGCCGCAATATGTCCAACCCCGCCCGTCCGCCGCGGGTGACGGCTACGACCCGACCGCTACCGGCGCGAGCAACCTCGGGCCCGAGAGCGTCCGGGACATACTGCCGGATCCGGCCCTGATCGCACAGGGTGCGACGCCGGAGGACGCCGGGTTCAAAGCCGGACTGCTCACCCTGGTGTGCTCACGAAGCCGCTCGGTCGGTGAACTGGAGGGTGTCGACGGGTCCCGTCCGTTCTGCACCCCAGGTGGTGTCGGCGCGGTGTTGTCGGTGATCGGTCCACGGGACCAGGGCGGCAACGTCGTGCACCCCACACGGGTGGTCAGCGTCAATGAGCAATGCTCGACGGACAAGTCGACACCGGTCACTCCGTTTATCGGGGCGTACGACGGTGTCAGGGTCGAATGTGCCGAGTTCGGTGAGGACTATTCGATCGGTCAGATCGTGCCGATCCGCGGTGACGCCCCGGCGACACCGGTGGTCCCGGCGGACGCGGTCACCGCCAGTGGTAGCGGACTGGATCCGCACATCTCACCGGCCTACGCGGATCTGCAGGCGGCGCGGGTGGCCAGGACCCGTGGGATCTCCGTCGACCAGGTCCGGTCGGTGATCGACGACCACGGGGACGGGCGCGGGTTGGGATTCCTCGGAGAACCGCGCGTCAACGTGCTCGAGCTGAACCTCGCACTCGACGCCGAGTACCCGGTTCCGAGGTAGGCAGGCTCGCATGCGGGGCACATTGCGTATCTACCTCGGCGCTGCCCCCGGGGTCGGGAAGACCTACGCCATGCTCGGTGAGGGGCGCCGACGCCGCGACCGTGGTACCGACGTCGTCATCGGGTATGTCGCCTGCCATGGCCGCCCACGCACGCTGGAAATGGTCGACGATCTCGAGGTCGTCCCCACCAAGGCCATGACCTACCGCGGTGCCACGTTCACCGAGATGGACACCGAGGCGGTGATCGCACGAACACCGCGAGTGGCCCTCGTCGACGAGCTCGCCCACACCAACGTTCCGGGATCCAGTCACGACAAGCGGTGGCAGGACATAGAGGATCTCCTCGACGCCGGCATCGACGTCGTCTCGACCGTCAACATCCAGCATCTCGAGTCCCTCAACGACGTCGTCGAACAGATCACCGGCATCCCGCAGCGTGAAACCGTCCCCGATGAGGTTGTCCGCCGCGCCGACCAGGTCGAACTCGTGGACATGGCCCCCGAGGCGCTGCGACGCAGGATGGCCCACGGCAACGTCTATCCACCGGAGAGGGTGGGTGCCGCGCTCTCGAATTACTTCCGGGTCGGCAACCTGACCGCGCTGCGCGAACTGGCGATGCTCTGGCTCGCAGACAAGGTCGACGACCAACTCGATCGCTACCGGGCCGACCACCACATCACCGGCACATGGGAGGCCCGTGAACGTGTCGTCGTGGGACTGACCGGAGGCCCAGAGGGGGAGACCCTCATCCGCCGGGCCGCGCGGATCGCTGATCGATCCAAGGGTGCCGACCTGTTCGCGATCCACATCACCCCCAGTGACGGTCTGGCAGGCGCCAACCCCGCCCACCTGGCCCGGCAGCGGGCACTGGTGGAGAGTCTCGGGGGCACCTTCCACCATGTGGTGGGGGACAACGTCCCTGATGCGCTGCTCGAGTTCGCTCGCGGCGTCAACGCGACCCAGCTGGTGCTGGGCGCGTCCCGACGGGGGCGGCTCGCCCAGATATTCTCCCGCGGGGTCGGGGTGGAAGTGACGGCGCTGTCGGGCAGCATCGACGTGCACATGGTCACGCACGAGGCGACGAAACAAGGCCGTGCCCAACGGTTGTCGGCGCTGACCCGGCTGCGGCGGGTGGCCGGGTTCGTTCTCGCCGTCGTCGGGATGCCGTTGCTGGCGGTCGTGCTGGCGAACCTGCGGGGGCACCTGTCGCTGCCGAGCGACATCCTGCTGTTCCTGCTCGGCGTCGTGGGGGTGGCGCTGGTGGGCGGGCTGTGGCCGGCGCTGGTCGCCGCACTTCTCGGCTCCGCGCTGCTCAACTATTACTTCACCCCGCCGATCTACGAGTTCACCATCGCCGAGGCACAGAATGCGCTCGCGCTGATCGCCTATGTCGTGATCGCGATCGCGGTCAGCGCGGTGGTGGACCTGGCCGCCCGCCGTACCCGCGACGCGGCGCAGGCGAGTGCCAACGCGGCCGTCCTGGCGAACCTGTCGGGCAGCGTGCTGCGCGGTGAGAAGGCGCTGTCCGCGATTCTCGATCGTCTGCGCGAAACCTACGCGCTGACATCGGTCACCCTGCTCGAGCGTCCACCCGACACCCCACTGACGCCGGCCCGCCAGCAGGAACCGGCGCGGTGGCGGGTGGCTGCCACGGTCGGGGGTGAGCCCTGCCTCAGCCCCGACGACGGCGACATGGTCGTTGCCGTCGACGACGACCTCTCCCTTGCGCTGCGTGGGCGGACGCTGCCTGCCGCCGACCGACAGGTCCTCGAGGCCTTCGCAGCCCAGGCGGCGGTGGCGTTGCGCCAGCAGCGGCTCGCGGACGAGGCGGAACATGCCCGGCCCCTGGCCGAGGCCGATCGAATGCGCACCGCGCTCCTCGAGGCCGTCGGTCACGACCTGCGCACCTCGTCGGCCTCCGCCACCTCGGCCATCGAACGCCTCCGACACGCCGACGGCAACCGGACCGCGGCGGACCGGGACGAGCTCCTCGCGACTGCGGCCGTCTCGCTGAAACGGCTCGATCATCTTTCCGCCACGCTGGTCGAGATGGGTCGTCCGCGAGCCGGGGGGCTGGGTACGGCGGTTCAACCGGTCGCGCTCGACGACGCCATTCCACGGGTCTTCGACGCCATCGGCGCGGGCGCCGATCGAATCCGGGTGCAGATCGCCGAAGAACTGCCTGCCGTGCTCGCCGACCCCGGGCTACTCGAGCGAGTGCTCGTCGACCTGATCGCGCACGCCCTGCACCGCACCCCACCGGGTGAGGACGTCCTGGTCGCGGCAAGCGTGTTCGGCGACATCGTCGAATTGCGAGTCATCGACCACGGCCCGGACCTCCCCGTCGACGCCGACCGGGATCCGCTCGGCCTACCGGCGCCCGAGCCGGACGGCGAGAACGATCGCCGGGTCGATCTCGGGCTTGCCGTGGCCGAGAGCCTCGCCGAAGCGATGGGCGGCTCCATCGTGCCCACGGACACGCCCGGTGGCGGTGTCACGATGATCATCACCCTGCCGGCGGAGGAGACCGTGACGAGGGACCGCCCGAGGGACCCCGCATGACTCGCATCCTGCTCGTTGAGACCGAGCCGCAACTCCTGCAGGCACTCGGATTCATACTCAGGACGCGGCACTATGACGTGTGCACCACCCCCGATGCCTCGCAGGCCCTGGTACAGGCCACCACCTGGCATCCCGACCTGGTCATTCTCGACATCGACCTGGACCTCTCGGGCGGCGACGGCAGCGAGTT
Source organism: Rhodococcus sp. PvR044 (assembly GCF_040548995.1). Lineage (NCBI taxonomy): Bacteria > Bacillati > Actinomycetota > Actinomycetes > Mycobacteriales > Nocardiaceae > Rhodococcus > Rhodococcus sp. PvR044. The sequence goes on along the minus strand of NZ_JBEPSX010000013.1, from coordinate 39,798 downwards.
GATCGCGAGGCTGCGTGAGCGGACCCGCATGCCGATCATCGTGGTGGGCGGCCACTCCCGATGCCACGACGAAGTAGCGGCCCTCGACGCGGGTGCCGATGACTACATCACCGGACCGTTCGGCATCGACGAGTTGCTCGCCCACGTCCGCGCCGTACTGCGCCGAGCCGCCGATGACGCCCGGCCCGCTGTCGTCGAGGTCGGCGACCTGCGCGTGGACCTCGCCCGCAAGGTGGTCACCGGCCCCCACGACGAGAGGGTGCACCTCACACCGATCGAGTGGGGAATTCTCGAACCACTCCTGCGCAATCCCGGAATCCTCGTCGGCGGAGAGCAACTCCTGACCGCGGTGTGGGGACCCGGCCACACCGCCGACAGGCACTACCTGCGGATCTACCTGTCGTCGCTGCGGCGCAAGCTCGAACCCAACCCGTCGCGGCCCCGCTACCTCATCACCGCACCCGGCATGGGCTACCGCTTCGAGCCATGATCCGGGGGTGCCCGATCAGGTCACTGTGCGTCGCCTGCCGTGCGCGTTGCCGGTTGGGCAGCACAGGATTCGAGGTAGCGCTGTTCGGGGACCTTGAGTGTCTGCTTGGCCGCGGACAGGTAGTGCGACCGGGCCGGACATCGTGGGACTGATCGGCGCCGTTGTGCTCGGCATCCAGGCATGGGTGCTGTGGCGGGCCCGGACGGGGGAGCAGGGGGAGCGGATTGCTCACCCTTGGGTGTGTTTCGGAAGACGGCGCGGCGGGCGACTCTTGAATTCGAACCCGATACCGAACCGAACGGAGCGACATCCCATGCGCCAGACCACCATGACCCGCACCATCATCGCCTCAGCCGCGGCGGCCGCCGCCATCGCCCTCGCCGGGGTCGGTGCCGTGTCGATCGCATCGCACACCGATCCGGGAACGGCGACGAGCGTGAACGCCCCGGTCGGGCCGGGGGGTGCGGTCGTACCGGGCTCGGATACGAGCCGCGCCACGGGTGGCGGTGTGGGACAGGGGGCCGTCGTGGCACCGGTCGACGCGGCGACGGTCCCGGGTCTGAGCGGGCCCGTGGGTACCGATCCGGTCGGACCGGCGGGTCAGAACCCGGGCGGCCCGGCCGGCCCGAAGCCCGGCGGACCCGTGGCCGATCCGGTGGTCCCGCCGCCTGCAGGGCCGGTGGATCCCGGTCCGGTGGTGGACCCGGTCGAACCGGGACCCGTTGGCCCGGTGTCCGATCCCGTCGTTCGTGATCATCGGGGGGACGGGGTCGACCCGAACCCGCCCGGTGGCGTGATCGTCGGGCCTTCCGATGGATCCGGACCGATCGTCCGCGACCATCGCGACCAGTCCGGACCGATCGTCCGGGATCATCGCTAGCCGCGATGCGCATCGGGACCGCACCGGGTCCGTGATGTGGGTCAACAAAGGGGTCGGTCCCCGCGCGTCGCGCGGGGACCGACCCCTTTGTGCGCCATACTGGGCGGCCCGCTCACATCTCGAACAGGAGTTCCCCCTTGCGTTTTCGTTCGGCCGCCCGTCCGCGTCTCTTCCTGATCGCCACCGCGGTGGCAGCACTGGCCCTGACCGGCTGCGCTGCTCCAGCGGCGGAGGCGATGCCGACCGGGAGCGCGGGCGACTCCGGTAGCGCCCAGGCCGACGGGGTGGCCGCCACCCTCGCCACGCTCGAGACGATCCCGGTCAAGGGCCGGGCACCCAAGACGGGATACTCGCGCGATCAGTTCGGACCGTCCTGGACCGACGACGTCACCGTCGCGGGCGGCAGGAACGGCTGCGACACCCGCAACGACATCCTCGCCCGCGACCTCGTCGACACGACGGTCAAGCCGGGGACCAGGAACTGCATCGTGCTCACCGGCACCCTGCACGATCCGTACACCGGCAAGTCGATCGCGTTCACCCGCGGTTCGGGCACCTCCAGCGCGGTCCAGATCGACCACGTGGTCGCGCTCAGCGACGCCTGGCAGAAGGGCGCGCAGCAATTGGACGAGCCGACCCGTCGGGACTTCGCCAACGATCCGCGGAACCTGCTCGCGGTCGACGGCCCGACGAACGCGCAGAAGTCGGACGGCGACGCGGCGACGTGGCTGCCGCCGGCGAAGCCGTACCGGTGCACCTACGTCTCGAAGCAGGTCGAGGTCAAGGCCGCCTACCGGCTGTGGGTCACCCAGGCGGAGAAGGACGCGATCACGCGAGTGCTCTCGTCCTGCTAGTGACCGGAGGTCGGTGGGTGACGACCGCGACCGCGACGCCAGCGGCGACTCCGACGAGGGTGGCGATCACCCGGGCTTCGAGGAGCGCCCACGGCTCGGTCGGGTCGGCCAGTTCGGTCATCAGCATGATCAACGGTGTGAAGAACCCGATGGCCAGGCCGTAGTTGCGTGTCATGAACAGCTCGGTCGGAAACATCAGGGCGATCACGAGGATGGCGAGCACGGTCGCAGGCAGGTCCGGTAGGAGCAGCGCGGCGGCGACGCCGAGTCCGGCGACCGTGCCCAGCACGCGGTGGATGCCGCGATAGACGCGGCTGCGCGCGTCGGTGGCCGCCAAAGGAACGGCGGCGCCCGCCAGGGCCCAGTTGAGGTGACCGATCCCGAGGAGTAGCCCCGCCGCGCCTGCGAGGGATAGGGCCAACGCATAGCGCGAGGCTTGGACCATCGCTTCGGAGGCCCGCAGGTCCACGTCCTGGCTCATCCGCCGAACGGACGTCTCGAGCCGGAATGCCGGGGCTCGGATCGAACCGGATTGGCCGACGGCGATGCAGAGCAGTGCCGTCGCGGCGCAGATCGACAGTGCCGCACAGGGTGCGATGTGGCCGGCAGGGACGGCGGCGACGGCGCCGAGCGCGAAGATCCCGAAGAACGGGCCCGCGGGTCGGAGACCGAGCCGGTCCGTCACCAGTGATCCCATGGCGCTGAACCCGACCGCGGTGACCACCAGGACCCACGGTCGGGCGTGGAGGCCGGACAGCAGAAGGCCGATGCCGATGCCGGTCAGCAGTACCGCACTCGCCTGCACCTGATGCCGGAGTCGCTCGCGGTGCCATTCGGACCGGCCGTACATGCCGGTGAACGATCCGAAGACGGCATAGATGATCAGGTCGGGGCGGCCGAGGAGCACCAGTACTAGCCCGGGAACGATCAGTCCGATCGCGACCCGGCCGGCGTGCAGGTGGTCGTTCTCGACGCGGACGACGCTGAGCAGTCGACGTGCCGGTGCCGCGCGCAAGGGGGTACTCCGATCGTCGTCCGTGGGAATGGATCTCAGTCTCAGGGTGCAGCGCCGCGGATGTCCAAGACATGTTTCCGAACGTTCGATAGGCGCGGCCGATCGAGCGGAGGGTGTCAGTCGGCCGCAGGCTCGGACGGCGCCCGCAGCGCGGCATCGATGCCGGCGGCCTGCGCGGTCCGGATCAGGGCGCGGGTCAGTACCGAGCCGGGCGCGGCCGCGGCGATGACGAGCGCCACCCGGGCGGTGACCGACGGGCCGTCCGGTTGCAGCACGCGCGTGCCCGCGGCCGGGGCCAGGCTACGGAGCCAGGTCTGCGGGATGATGCTCGCCCAACGGCCGCTGCCGACGTGGGCGAGAAGCGTCAGGGCGGAGTCGGTTTCGAGCTGCGGAGTCGCGGCCAGATCGAGCGCGGCCAGCGCATCGTCGATGAGCTGGCGGCCGTGCATGCCCTTGTTCAGCAGGCACATCGGTAGTTCCAGCGCGTCCGGCCAACCGATGGTGTCCGATCGGCCGGTGAGCAGTTCACTGCCGACGACGAGTACGTGCCTCTCCTCGTACAGCGGGGTGACGAGAAGGTCGGCGGTGTCCTGACCGTCCGGATAGACGATCCCGGCGTCCAGTTCGAATCGGCGGATTCGCTCGATGATCTCGGCCGACCGCAGGCTCGACTCGACCTGGACGCGGACGAGTGGGTGCTCCGCGCAGAACGGATCGGTGAGCAGTGCGACGGTGGTCGACGCCGCCGGGATCACCCCGAGCCGCAGCTCGCCGGTGAGGTCGGTCTGCAGCGCCGCGACCTCCTGTTTGAGCAGATCGTGGTCGGCCAGGATGCGTCGGGCCCACGGCACCAGCCGTTCGCCCTCGGGTGTGAGGCCCTCGAAGGCGCGCCCGCGTCGGACCAGCGGAACCTTCAGTTCGTGCTCGAGCTTGCGGATCGCCTCCGACAGCGCCGGCTGGGATACGAAGCAGGCGCTCGCGGCGCGAGCGAAGTGTCGCTCCCGGGCGAGCGCAACGAAGTACTCGAGCTGGCGGAACTGCATGGCCTATTCGGCCACGCCCCGGTGCCGAAATGACTGGTCGGAAGTGTCTACCGCGGCCCGGACCGCCAGCCGCCCATCCCGATCATGATGAGGCGCAGCTGGCGCTCGGCGCGCGCGATCACCTCGCGCTCGTCGCGCTGATCGACCTCGAGGACGTTGACGACGGTGGACATCATCGTGTTGACGATCAGATCAGCGGCCATCTCGAGGTCCTCGACCTCCCACTCAGACAGGCCAGGAACCCGGGACAGGTCGATGGTGAGTTCGCTTGCGAACAAACGTAATTCGGAGGCTATGGCCCGGCGCACCTCGGCGACCCCGCCGTAGCGTTCGCGGCTGAGGAACCGGAACTGGCCCTCGTGCGCGTGTACCTGCCGCAGCAGGATCTCCAGCGACGCCCCCGCGTCCTTGGCGCTCGGGCCGCGGCGGGCCTCGCGCAGCATCCGGCGCAGCATTCGCATGCTGTCCTCGACCAGGGCGACGCCGAGGTCGTCCATCGAGGCGAAGTGTCGATAGAACGCGGTCGGGACGATCCCGGCCGACCGCGCGACCTCGCGCAGGCTCAGGTTCGCGAAACTGCGGTCCTCCAGCAGCTCGAGCGCTCCGTCGAGAAGCGCCGTCCTTGTGCGCTCCTTGCGTTCGGCCCTGCTCTCCGGTTCGGTCACGGCAATCAGTGTATGTGTGTTCACTTGTTCTGTGTACGACCGGTCTGTAATCGGCGTCACATTGCCCTTGGGGTTGACACCTACCTGGTACTTCCTGACACACTTGTTTGTGTACGAGTGTTCACTGAAACTCTCAAACAGGAGGCCGTGGTGACCTTGCAGACCCGAACCGGAATCCGCCGGCTCTCGCTGATGTCGCTCTTCGAGGCGATGGCGACCCCGCACCAGATCGACCGCTACCTCGAGCTCGTGAACCCGATGGCGACCGTGCGCGACCTGCGGGCCGAGGTCACCGAGGTGCGCCGAACGACCGCCGACACCGTCACCCTCACGCTGCGCCCCACCCGGCAGTGGCGGGGCTTCGAGGCCGGTCAGTTCGTCCAGATCGGGGTCGTGATCGACGGTGTCCGGCACACGCGGTGCTATTCGCCCGCCTGCTCGCAGCACCGTTCGGACGGCCGCATCGAGCTCACCGTCAAGGCGCACCCACAGGGCCTGGTGTCGCAGTACCTGCACGCCAACGCCCACCCCGGGCTGGTGGTGAGCCTGTCGCAGGCCGACGGGGTTTTCCGGATGCCCGCTCGCAGGCCCGACAAGATCCTGCTCATCAGCGGTGGCAGCGGCATCACGCCGGTGCTGTCGATGCTGCGCACACTCCTGGACGAGGGGCACGACGGCGAGATCACCTTCCTGCACTACGCCGACGCCGAGCGGGACGTTGCCCACCGCGACGAGCTGGCCCAGCTGGTGGCGGGTCGCGACAACGTGCGGGTGGTGTTGGCCTACACCGGCCAGTCGGAGGGCGGCGACCTGCACGGCTTCTTCGGTCGCGAGCACCTCGAGGCCGCGGCGCCCTGGCATGGCGAGGCCCAGACGTACCTGTGCGGCCCGCCAGGGCTGATGCGGGGGGTCCGCGAGCACTACGTCCGGATCGGGCTGGTCGAGCGGCTGCACACCGAGGAGTTCACCGCCCCGGTCGCCGCCGACGAGGACGCCACCGGCCTGCTCACATTCAGCTCGTCCGGGGTGACCGCCCAGAACTCGGGCGCGAGCCTGCTCGAACAGGCGGAGGCCGCCGGTCTGTCTCCCGAGTACGGGTGCCGGATGGGGATCTGCTTCTCCTGCACCGCGGTCAAGACCTCCGGCTGCACCAGGAACCTGCGTACCGGCGAGACCGACTCCGACCCCGACCAGCCGATCCAGCTGTGCATCTCGGCGGCCGTCGGCGACGTCTCCGTCGACATCTGATCACCTTCGACCAAGGAGAACTCCCATGCTCGGACTGTCCATCCCGACGCTGCCGTTCCTCGGCGGCGCGAAGAACGAAGAGACCACCGCCCCGATCGTGCTCAGCTACGAGCAGGTCGAGGAGATCGGACGCGAACTCGACGAGCTGCGCGCCCGGATCGTCGCCGATCTCGGCGAGCAGGACCGTGAGTACATCTACAAGATCATCAAGGCCCAGCGTGGATTCGAGGTCGCCGGCCGCGGCCTGATGTACCTCGGGTTCCTGCCGCCGTTCTGGCTCGCCGCCGCCGGTGCCCTCGGCATCTCGAAGATCCTCGACAACATGGAGATCGGCCACAACGTCATGCACGGCCAGTACGACTGGATGCGTGAACCGGGCCTGAACTCGCGGGTCTTCGAATGGGACACGGTGTGCCCCGCGGACCAGTGGCGGCACTCGCACAACTACATGCACCACACCTACACCAACATCGTCGGCCGCGACCGCGACATCGGCTACGGCATCCTGCGGATGGACGAGGCCCAGAAGTGGAATCCGTACTACCTGGGCAACCCGGTCTACGCGTTCGCGCTCATGGTCTTCTTCGAGTGGGGCGTGATGCTGCACGACCTCGAGACCGAGAACATCGTCAAGGGCAAGCGCAAGTGGCACGACGTCAAGCCGCTGTTGCAGGGCATGTGGCGCAAGGCCGGTCGCCAGGTCCTCAAGGACTACATCGTGTTCCCGGCACTGACCGGCCCGCTGTTCGTGACCACCCTGCTCGGCAACGCCGGCGCCAACCTGGTCCGCAACCTGTGGACCTACTCGATCATCTTCTGCGGGCACTTCCCGACGGGAGTGCAGACCTTCAGTGAGGAGGAGACCGCGGAGGAGACGCAGGGGCAGTGGTACGTGCGCCAGATGCTCGGCAGCGCGAACATCGAGGGCAGCCCGCTGTTCCACATCATGTCCGGCAACCTCTCGCACCAGATCGAGCACCACCTGTTCCCCGACATCCCGGCGCACCGTTATCCCGAGATGGCGCCGCACGTGCGGGCGCTGTGCGAGAAGCACGGTCTGCCGTACAACACCGGCGGCTTCTTCAAGCAGATCGGATCGGTGTGGGGCAAGATCTTCAAGCTCGCGTTGCCGCCGTTCCTGACCGGCTCCGAGTCCGCTCCCGGTGTTATCGTCGAACGTCAGAAGGCCACAGCGTGAGAGGTGACGCGTCCATGGTGAGCAAGTTCGAGCGACGCAAGGACACCGTGCAGGAGCTGACGGAGTCCGGGGCCACGCACGTCGGCAAGATCGCGATGATCATCGCGGGCGCGGTCCGGGACGTGACCCGCGAGATCGGCGACTGGATCACCGACGGCATCGAGATGCGCGAGGCGTCGAAGCGGGCGCAGGCGGACGCCGCCGATGAGGAACCGGACGTCGTGGAGGGCGAGACGGACGGCGGCGAGGGCCCCGCCGACAAGTAGTCGCCGCCCGTCTGCGACACCCCGCGCCCGGCGCGTGATAATTGACCCAGCTGATGATGATCGGCGGGACGGTTCCACGTGCCCGCCTGGAGTAGTGGATGCGGAGAACGGCGATGAGTGAGGCAGTTCAGGTCGGCGACCTGGTGCATATTTCGGATACTGCCGGCACCTGGGCGGTGGAGGAGATCCGCTCCGGAATCGCCCTGCTGCGGGGCAGCGACGAGAAGCGGATCTCCTCGCGGCTGCACAAGCTCACGGTGGTGCGCAAGGGCGCGACGAAGTAGGACGCGCCGATTGGGAGCGCGGGTCCGCGCCGACTGCCGTCGGCGCGGACCACGTCGTCGTCAGAGCCGGACGTGCGGATAATCCGGTGAGCGCTCCTGGAATGACAGGATGCTGGGATTCTGGACGATCCCGTCACGGATCTCGATGGACCGCCGGATGGTCGTGTCGGCATCCCAGGCCGCGGGCCCGCCGAGCACGGTCGCGAGATAGGGGAGTAGCGCTTCGCTGATCTCCCAGGTGGCGGAGTTCCACAGGTAGGACGGGCTGTGGTCCACGCCGTAGTAGACGACGTTGTTGCCGACCTCGAAGGTGGGCTCCTCGAACGACGTCGGCCGCGCCCAGCTGAATCCCATTCCCTCGTCGCAGGATACGTCGACGATCAGCGTGCCCGGTGCGAGTGAATCGAGGTCCTCGTCGGCGAGGAAGGTCAGCGGCGCGTCGGTGTCCTGCAAGACGCAGTTGACGATGATGTCGTGCTCGGCGAGGAATCCGGCCACCGGCACGCGACCGCGTTCGGTGTGGGCGTGGCTGCGGCGCGGGTCGGCGTCGTCGTGATCGAACTGCACCATCCGGGCGGAGTGGATGGGCGCGCCGACCGCGCTGATCCCGCGGACGGTGAGCACCTCGACGTCGTGGACGCCGTGCGCGCTCAGCGCGGTGACCGCGCCCCTGGCGGTCGCGCCGAAGCCGATAACTGCGGCCCGCAGGCGGCGACCGTAGTCGCCGGTCGATCCGGCGATCTGCATGGCGTGGAGCACCGAGCAGTAGCCGGCCAGCTCGTTGTTCTTGTGGAAGACGTGCAGGCTGAGCGAACCGTCGGCCGTCCAGTGGTTCATAGCCTCGAAGGCGATAAGGGTCAGCCGCCGGTCGATGGCGAGCTGGGTGACCGCCGCGTCCTGGACGCAGTGCGGCCAGCCCCACAGCACCTGGCCCTCCCGCAGCTGCGCGAGATCCTCCGCGAGTGGCTTGGCGATCAGGACGACGTCACAGGTCGCGATGAGCTGCTCCCGCGACAGCAGGCCCGCGACGAGCGGGGCCAGCTGTTCATCAGGGATCCCGAAGTGCGCGCCGTACCCGCGCTCGAGGTAGATGTGCTCGCGGAGCCCCGCGTCGATTCGCTCGAGGTGCAGGGGGTGGATCGGGAGCCGGTGCTCGTTTTCCTTGTGTGAGTTCGACGTGATTCCGAGACGGAGCATGTTCAAGTGCGCCCTTAACTGGTGATGCCTGCCTATTGCAGGCCGTGGGCCACGGGCGGCGTGACTTCGAACGATTGTGCGATGGCGTCCGATCGGAGTCTAGGGCACCTTGCGCGTCGTCCGGCACAGATGGGCAAGACCCCGCGGTGCCGGATCGGCACCGCGAATCGCCGCGCCCCGATCTCAGGGGGTCGCCAGGAGCTTGTCGAAGGCCGGCATCACCTTCGGATTGGAATCCTTGATCCCGTTGACGGCGCCGACGCCGGCGCCGATCACGCCGCCCACGATGCACCCGGCGATGAAGTTGGGGAAGATCGACAGGCACCCGACGCCCGCACCGACGCCCAGCCCGATCAGTGCGCCCTGTGCGCCGCCGTTCCCCCAACCGACGGCGACCTCGGTGGCGAATGCATCGAAGGCGGACTGCTTGGTGGGATTGTCGGGCCAGATCGCGTCAGAGACGGCTTCGGCGCCCGGGGGCGGGGCCACCGCGGGCTGGGCGTAGGCGGTTCCCGCTCCGGCGCCGAGGGCGACGACGATGAGCGCAGACGCGGCAAGAGATTTGGTCGGATTCATTGCAGGACTCCAATACTGGTTTGGATGGCCATGATCCAATTCAGTCGCCGTAGAGTCGGCAGGTCGTGTCGGCGGCTGGGGGCGACGGACTTCGCGCAGGAATGAGAGCTCGGATCGCGCCGTATGGTGCGGCCACTTCCATAGCGCACCTCCACGGAGTCGCCAAGAGTCAGGTAAAAACACTAGCGCGGTGATCGCCTGTCCACGACTGGAACAGAAGAGATCGCGACCCCCGTCCGCGGTCACCAGGCAACTGTGACGAGAAAAGGCCCCCGGCCGAGTGGGCCGAGAGCCTTTCCTTCATGGGCGCTCGATCACGACCCGAGGCTGCCGCCCCCGCCGAGGCTGCCCAGGGGCCCGGCGCCTCCGCCTCCGCCGCCCTGCATGCCGCCCATCATGTCCATCACTTTGCTCATGAGATCGATCAGCTTCTCGAGCATTTCGAGGTCCATCTTCTTGCCACCTTCATGGGTATTTCACGGGTGAGCGGTGTGGTCGCAACTGAACGCGAGGCGCACCAGTCGAGCAATTCCCGCCCACCGCTCGTGAGGACGGCAACGCCTATCTGACTTCCGTCGACCGCGCGGGGCGATCCGGAATCCTTGGGCGCGATCAGGGAACGCGCGTGCGCAGCGGCGGTGGCGAGCGGCAGGTGGCCACCGCGAAATGCCCGCGGTCTGGTCCACCACCCGCTTCGGCGCGCCGTGCGGCATAACTGTCCGTCATGGGGACTCACCTCAACCCTGTATATCGCCGGGTCTTGGTTCAATGTTGCAGGAATTCGCCACCGATTTTGGCCGTTTGCGTCGGCGGCGGGACGCCACGCTTCGTGGTCACCCGTTTTGGGGGATGCCACCCGCGCCGCGGGTGGCGAGGCTGGAAGCCGGACGACGACCCATTGCCGGACACAACCCTCTGGAGGAACCCATGGCCATGGATACATTCGCTCTGCTCGCGGCGGTCTACGACTCGGAGGATGCCGCGATCGCCGACTACGACGCCATCCACGACCTCTACGTCGAGCTCCACCTGGTCGACACCTACGACGCGGCCGTCATCACCCGGACGGACAAGGGCAAGGTCAAGATCGTCAAGAAGCATGAGCAGCCGACCCGGCAGGGTGCCTGGGGAGGACTCGGCATCGGCCTGGTCGGGGGAGCGCTGGTGGCCCTGTTCCCCGCCGTCGGGCTCGGGGCAGGGCTGTTGCTCGGCGGCGCAGGCGGCGCCGGTCTCGGGGCGCTCGGCGGGCACGTCGCGGCCGGGATGAGCCGCTCCGACCTCAAGGAGGTGGGTGAGCTGCTCGACGAGGGGGACAGCGGGCTGATCGTCATCGCGGCGACGGATGTCGAGGCGCGGGTCGAGAAGGCGCTCAAACGAGCAGCCAAGGTGACGAAGAAGCAGCTCGAGGCGGACGCCGAGCAGGTCAGCAAGGAGATCGACGAGGCGACCAAGAGCTGAGAACTTCACGGTCCGGCGGTCGGGCAGATCACCCTCATCGGGGGAGGCGCCCGCCGCCGTGGCCGCGCAGGCTGCAACCCAGGCCACACCCGCGGACGACAGCCATTCAAGGGAGCACACCATGACAGAACTGGACACTCTCTCCGACCTGCGACCCGCCGGTGCGGTCGGCCGCCCGACCCGGGCGGCCAGCTTCGAACACGGGGAAAAGGTTCGGCGCCGGATCCCGTTCGGCGCCATCGCCGAACACGGTCCGACCGCCGACCGTGACGCGATCGGCCTGCTCGAGTCCCAGGCCTCCACCCGGGTCCAGGAGCTCCTCCCCATCCGGTACGGGCGGATGGCCGACTCGCCGTTCGCGTTCTACCGAGGCGCCGCGCTGGTGATGGCCCACGACCTCGCACACGCCCCGACGACGGGTCTGTACACCCAGCTCTGCGGGGACGCCCACCTGAGCAACTTCGGACTCTTCGCGACACCGGAACGCGAACTCGCCTTCGACCTCAACGACTTCGACGAAACCTATCCCGGACCATTCGAATGGGATCTCAAGAGGCTCGTCGCGAGCCTCGCCGTCGCCGGTCGCGACAACGGGTTCACCGGCAAACAGCGCAAACGTATCGCCCGCGCGTGCGCGGCCGAGTACCGCGAAACGATGACCTACCAGGCCAATCGCGGCGAGCTGGCGGTCTGCTACGCCCACATCGACGCGACCGCCCAACTGGACGAGCTCCGCGAGGTCCTGGACTCCTCGACCCGTAAGCGTGTCCGGAAGACGATCCGTAAATCCTGGGGCCGCGACAGCATGCAGGCGCTGTCCAAACTGACCACGACGGAAAACGGGCAACCGCGGATCGTGAGCGCACCGCCGCTGATCGTCCCCATCGAGGAAATCCTCAGCGACACCGAAGCCGAGCGGATCGACCGCGAGATGATCCAGCGACTACGCGAGTATCGCGACACCCTCGAACCCGCCCGACGTGTCCTGTTCGACCGATTCGAATACGTCCAGACCGCACGAAAGGTCGTCGGCGTCGGCAGCGTCGGCACCCGGGCCTGGATCATCCTCCTCGTCGGCCCCGGCGGCGACCCGCTGTTCCTGCAGGCCAAGGAGGCGGCGCCGTCGGTGCTTTCCAGATACCTGGAGGGTCCGTCCTATGCGAACCAGGGCGAACGCGTCGTGTCCGGACAGCGGGTGATCCAGAGCGCCAGCGACATCCTCCTGGGCTGGCAGCAGGGGCCCGACGTGAACGGGACCGTCCGGGACTATTACGTCCGGCAACTGCGCGACGGCAAGGGCTCAGCGGTCATCGAGACCATGTCCGCCGACCTGATGGCCCTCTACGGCCGGCTCTGCGCCCGCGTTCTCGCGTTCGCGCATGCCCGCGCGGGCGACCGGTTCGCCATCGCCGGGTACCTCGGTTCGGACGACGACTTCGACAAGGCGCTGACGGAATTCGCCGAGGCCTACGCCGACCAGAACGCCCGCGACCACGCCGCGCTGCTCGATGCGATCGCCGACGGGCGGATCGCCGCGCACCGGGAGTGAACCGCGGCCGGAGCGCCGCTTCTCTGCACACGTGAGCGCCCCCGGCAGGAATCGAACCTGCGACCTAGAGATTAGAAGGCTCTTGCTCTATCCAACTGAGCTACGGAGGCGTGATCCGCGAAGGATCGGGTCCGGAGTCTACCGGTAACCATGACCAATATTCGATAGGTTCGCTTACGGGTCGGCGAACCTGGACGAACCCGACAGGCGCGCGCCTCCTACCCTTGTGGGCATGGCATCACCCGAGCTCGCCCCCTCCGCCCCGTCGCCGATCCGAAGGGCGGGGGAGAACTCGGTACCGATCTTCGTCACGCTCGGGATCATCGCGGGGCTGGTCGCGGCGATCATCGTCGGGCTGTCCGCCTCGGACGCGCTGGTGTTGCTCGGCATCCCCGACCCGGGTCCGCTCACCACCTACGGACTGCCTGCGGTCAAGGCCGCCGGTGAGGTCGCCGCCGTCCTCGCGATCGGGTCGCTGCTGCTCGCCGCGTTCCTGGTGCCGCCGCAGCGCAGCGGGGTGCTCGACGTCGACGGCTACCGGGCGGTGCGCACCGCGTCGAACGCCGCGATCGTCTGGGCGGCCTGCGCGCTGGTCCTGGTGCCGCTGACCGTCTCGGACACCTCCGGTCAGCCGCTGAGCGCGGCCATCCAACCCGCCAACCTCTGGAAGGCGATCCCGCAGATCGAGCTCGCGGGCGCGTGGCGATCGACCGCGATCCTCGCGGTGCTGCTCGCGGTGGGCACGCGACTGGTGCTGCGCTGGTCCTGGACCCCGGCGTTGCTGCTGCTCGGCGTCGCCACCCTGATGCCGCTCGCGCTGACCGGGCACTCCTCCTCCGGTGGATCGCACGACCTGGCCACCAACAGCCTGATCTGGCACCTCGTCGCCGCGGCATTGTGGGCGGGCGGGTTGTTCGCGCTGCTCGCGCACGCGCGCAGGCGGGGCGCGTACACCGACGTCGCGACGCGCCGGTTCTCGAACGTCGCCACGGTCGCGTTCGTCGTGATGGCGATCTCCGGTGTCCTCAACGGACTGGTGCGGCTGCCGCTGAGCGAGCTGTTCACCAGTACCTACGGCTGGCTGCTCGTGGCCAAGACCGTCGCGCTGGTGGTCCTGGGCGTGTTCGGATACCTGCAGCGGCGCAGTGCGCTGCCCGCGCTGGCCGCCGACCCGACGGCCCGTGGCCCGCTGATCCGCTTCGCCGGCGGCGAGGCGATCATCTTCGCCGCGACCATCGGCATCGCCGTCGGCCTCGGCCGGACACCGCCCCCCGCGGAGAACATCAACCCGACCCCGACCGAGGTGCAGTTGGGCTACAACCTGGACGGCCCGCCGACGTTCGCGAAGCTCGCGTTCGACTGGCGCTTCGACCTCATCTTCGGCACCGCGGCGATCATCATGGCGGTGGTGTACCTGCTCGGCGTCCGGCGGCTCCGCAAGCGCGGGGACACGTGGCCGGTTGGCCGCACCATCGCCTGGGTGCTCGGCTGCGCGACGCTCCTGGTCGCCACCTCGTCGGGCCTGGGCAGGTACTCGCCCGCGGTGTTCAGCGTGCACATGGGTGCGCACATGGCGCTGTCGATGCTCGCGCCGGTGCTGCTGGTGCTCGGCGGCCCGATGACCCTGGCGCTGCGGGCGTTGTCCCCGGCAGGGCCCAAGGGGGTACCCGGTCCGCGCGAGTGGCTGCTGGCCGCGCTGCACAGCCCCGTGTCCCGTTTCCTGACCCACCCGCTGGTGGCCTCGGTGCTCTTCGTCGGCGGCTTCTACGCCCTGTACCTCGGCGGCATCTTCGGCGCGACGCTCGACTCGCACGGCGCGCACCTGCTGATGAACGTGCACTTCATCCTGAGCGGCTACCTCTTCTACTGGGTGGTGATCGGCATCGACCCGGCGCCGCGCACCCTGCAGCCGATCACCAAGCTGGCGATGGTGTTCGGGTCGTTGCCGTTCCATGCCTTCTTCGGCATCGCGCTGATGAGCATGGGCGAGGTGATGGGTGGCTGGTTCTACCGGGCGCTCGGCCTGGACTGGAACGCGGACCTCATCGGTGATCAGCGGCTGGGTGGCGGCATCGCCTGGGCCACCGGCGAGATCCCGCTCGTGCTGGTGATGCTGGCGCTGCTGGTGCAGTGGTCGCGCAGCGACGAGAAGACGGCCAAGCGGGTCGATCGTGCGGCCGACCGTGATGACGACGCCGAGCTCGCGGCGCACAACGCCATGTTCGCGGAGCTGGCGCGGCGCGACCACGAAGCCGGCCAGTGACCACTCGCGAGGAGGTGCTCGCCGCGCGGGAGCGGGTGGGTCCCCGGGTTCGGCGGACCCCGGTGCTCCTGGTGGTCCTGCCGACGCCGGGCGGGGACATCCCGGTCGCGCTCAAGCTCGAGCAACTGCAGCTCGGCGGTTCGTTCAAGATCCGCGGCAGCCTCAACGCCATGCTGAACCGGGATGGCGCGCAACGTGATTCGCCGGTGGTGATCGCGTCCGGCGGTAACGCCGGGATCGCGGCCGCCACGGCGGCCGGGATGTTGGGGATCGCGTGCACGGTTGTCCTTCCGGCCTCGGCGCCCGCGGTGAAGGTGGATCGGCTGCGCGCGCTCGGCGCCGAGGTCGTGCTCGACGGCGAGCGATACGTCGACGCCTACCTCCGGGCGTCGGCCATCGCCGCGCAGCGCGGCGCCCAGCAGTTGCACGCCTACGACCTGCCCGATGTGGTCGCGGGTGCGGGGGTAATCGGTCTCGAGCTGGCCGAGGAGGCGCCGGAGACCGACACGGTACTGGTCGCGGTCGGTGGCGGCGGACTCGTCGCGGGGATCGCCGCCGCGCTCGCGGGGGAGAAATCCGTCGTCGGGGTGGAGCCGAGCGGCGCACCGACCCTCAGCTCCGCGCTCGCCGCCGGTTTCCCGGTGGACGTGGGGGTGGACAGCATCGCGGCCGACGCGCTCGGTGCGACCCGACTCGGTGACATCGCCATGGATGTCGCCCGCCGGGCCGGGATCGGCTCGGTGCTGGTCGAGGACGAGGCGATCGACGAGGCACGAAACCTGCTGTGGCGCGAGTTCCGGCTGGCGGTCGAGCATGCGGCGGCCGCGCCGATCGCCGCCCTGCTCAGCGGCGCCTACACGCCGGCCGCGGGGGAGCGGGTCGCCGCCGTGATCTGTGGCGCCAACACGGACCCGACGACGCTGCCCACGGGCTAGCCGCTACGCGGGCCGCCCCGCCCGAGCCCCGTAGCGCTCACGGGCCGCCGACGGGGTGACGGTCTCCGCACGCACTGGCGGCGCCCCGTTGAAATGCTGGTCGAGGACCGAATGGGTCGCCGGGAGCAGGCGCTTGACCACGGCCAGTTCGGTTCGCGGATTGCTCGTGGAGCGCACGGCGGCCCGGGTGAGCGGCGTGACCACCCGGTCGATCACGGCGGGCTGATCGAAGTCGCCCAGCTCCCGCATCCACCCCGGCAGGGTGGCGATCGTCGCGGGCGCCATCAGCCGACTCATCGCCCACAGGGCGAGCCGGTCCTTCCCGAAGCGGGTGCGCAGCAGGTAGTGCATGCCCTCGATGGCCCGTTCGGAGGTGCACAACCGAGGGCGCACGGCGGAAAAGTACTCGTGCACCTCGGCGCGCGAGCGCGGGATGTCCGCGGGCTTGCAGGTCTGCAGTTCGGCGGCGACGGCGCACTCGGCCCAGTACCGGGCCTCCTCGTCCGGACTCAGCGGTCCGGGACCGAACATCTCGTAGCACTTGAGGACCGAGTGCCAGCCGGTGACGTGGATCCACAGCTGGCTGTCGGGGCTGTTGGCGCTGTACCGCTGCCCGCTGATCGGCTCGATCCCGGTTGCCTTCGCGTGCACCCGCATCAGCAGCTCGGACGTCTCGATCGCCGACCGGGCGTCGCCGACCGCCACGATCAGGAAGTAGGAGAGGGTGCCGTCGAGACGCCCCCTCGGGTCCAGGTAGATCCCCTTGGCGTCGGCGACCGCGGCGGTCAGGAAGGGGTTGAAGTGCTCCAGGGTGACCGAGCGCTGAAACCCGACCAGTGCGGTCGGGTTGGTCCAGACCTTCCACGTCGGCGATCCCGGCCCGAAGAATCCGTTGTCCTCGCGCCTGCGTGCGGGATCGAACGGCCAGCCTCGGTCGGCCAACATGCGGGGTTCGCTCATCGTGTCTCCTCCGGCGCGGTTCGTGAATGCAACGCGACCGTAGCAATTGCTGTCGGTGAATACAACGGTTGCGTAGCATTGGCCCCGGCGGGGACTGGCCGCGAGCGGCGATCTCTAAGGTGGACGCGGAGGTGGATCGATGACGAGAGCGCAGACGGCGGACGAGCGCCCGCGACGCAAGTACGCGCCGCGACTGCCGCCGGAGCAACGCCGTGACCAGGTGCTCGACGCCGCGGTGGCGGTGACCGGGCGGTCGGGCCTGCACGAGCTGAACATGGAGGCCGTCGCGGCGGAGGCCGGCGTCGGGAAACCGGTGCTCTACAACGTGTTCCGTACCCGTGCGGAGCTGGTCGCGGCCCTGCTCGAGCGCGAACACCGGCGCGCGATCGAGCAGGTGATGGCCGCGATACCGACCGACCTCAGCGCGCTGGGTCCGGCCGCGGCCTACGCCGGAACGGTGTCCTCGTTCGTGCGCGTCGTGGTGGCGAACCCCACCCGGTGGCGCTTGATCCTGACCGCGCCCGACCAGGCGCCGGCCGAGTATCAGGAACACCTCCGCGCCTCCAGGGCGGCGGTGCTGGTGAAGGCGGAGGAACTGGCCAGGATGGGGATCGCGCTGGAGCCCGGACTGGCCGGTCTTGACCCGGTGCTGCTGGCCCACACGATGCTCTCGTTCGCCGAGATGCTCGGCAGGCTCGCGGTCAGTGATCCCGTCACCTATTCGAGTGAGCGCCTCGTCACCTACGCGGGGGCGCTGGCCGCCACGATCACCTCGGGTCGGTCCACCCGCTAGCACACCGGTGAGACGAACTGTGTTCCCGCGTGGCCGTTTTCGCGGGTCTGTGGACGCCCCATCCGTTCATCCACAGATTCGTCCGCGGCCACAATCCGGCGACCCGACGGGGGACGCTGGCATCGAGGGGCCGCGTGGCCCACGGATGCCAAGGGGGAACGACATGTACGAGACGCACACGGCGGTGGTCGGCACCGTGATCACCAATCCGGTCAAGCGGCCGACGAACTCGGGGGAGGAGGTGCTCAGCTTTCGGATGGCGAGCAACACCAGGCGTCAGGACCGCTCGACCGGGGAGTGGACCGACGGCGGCACCCTCTACCTGACGGTGACCTGCTGGCGGCGGCTGGTGGCGGGCGTCGGCGCCTCGCTGATGAAGGGGGATCCGGTGATCGCCTGTGGGCAGCTGCGAACCAACGAGTACACGACAAAGGACGGGGTGGACCGCGCCGACCTGGAGATGCGCGCCAGCGCGGTCGGCCCCGACCTGGCTCGCTGCCGAGCCAGGCTCGACCGTGCGCCCAAGGCGTCGCAGTCCGTCGACCCGGATGCGGACCCGGGGGCCGGGGAGTCGGAACGCGATCCAGGGGGCCTCGCGGGGGCAGGCCTCGATCCGGCGCTCCGGGCGAGCTGACCGATAACGGGCATTTCGGTCACGGCGGCGGCATAGGCTGAGGAGTCTTCCCGTCAGGTGAGGGGGCGGCTCGCATGGCACGCCTGAGGTTGTTGGTCGTGGTCCTGATCGTCGCCGCGATGACCGCTGTGTCGGTCGGATCCGGCACCTCCGCGGCGGCGCCCGCACCACCCGGATCGGTCATCGCGGTGCAGGACATGCCGAGAGAACTCTGGATACCCGGGACCGGGCGGGCGTACCGCCTCACCTACGCCACCGCCGACCATTGGGGTGCCCCCGCCACCAGCACAGGGGCGGTGTATCTGCCGCCGGGGCCGGCCCCCGAGGGTGGCTGGCCGGTGGTGTCCTATGCGCACGGAACGATCGGGGTGTCCGATCAGTGCGCGCCCTCGATGACCGGGCCGCAGGCCATCGAGTCCGCCTACCTCCAAGACTGGTTGGCGCGGGGGTACGCGGTGGTGGCGACGGACTACATCGGTCTCGGGACGCCCGGCGTGCTGCCGTACCTCGACGGCAAGGCCGCGGCGCACAGCGTCATCGACATGGTGCGGGCGGCCCGGACGATCGACACGGGGGTCTCGCCGCGGTGGGTGGTGATCGGGCTCTCGCAGGGTGGGCACGCGGCCCTGCACACAGCCCATGAGGCGACGACGTACGCGCCGGACCTGGACTACCGAGGCGCGGTCGCGATCGGTGCGCCGTCGAACCTCGAACAGCTGTTTCCGTTCGGCGGTCCGGGTTTCCCCAATCTCGGCCTGCGTGGGCTGACGACGTTCTCCCTGTTCGCCATCGTCGGGTTGCGGTCGGCTCGACCCGACCTGGACCTCGACAGCTACCTGTCGCCGCGCGGACGGGAACTGGCGGGGCTGGCGGAGCGCCTCTGCTCACCCGAGCTGGCTCCCCAGGTCGCGGGAGTGCAGGTGGGTGAGCTGTTCTCGCGGTCGCTCGGCGACGACGAGATCCGATCGGCGCTCGCCGACTATCTGGGCGTGCCGACCGGTGGCTACGACCGGCCGCTGTTCATCGGGCACGGCACCAACGACATCGTGGTGCCGATCGTGCTGACGCTGAAGCTGGTCGCGGATCTTCAACTCGCCGGGGCGGACGCGCGGTTCGTCGCGTACCCGGGTGCCGGGCACGGCGAGAGTCTCGGGGCCTCGTCGGCGGACTCCATCGCGTTCGTCGAGCCGCTGATCCGATGACCGGCCGCTCGCAACAAGGCATCGGCGACCGGTGACTGGACGAGTGTCCTGTTTTGCGGGTAGCGACCGCGCCGGAGTTCTACGCTGCACCGAGTCCGGAGCCCGTCGCGGGGGACCGCACACACAACCAACCGAGGGTGGGGGAACACGATGGAGTTCGAATTCGGTCGCGCTGCTGGGCATCGCCTCGGCCTGCGCGCAGGCGTAGCAGTGCTGGCGGTGCTCGCACTGGCCGTGCCGGCGGCCGGGCAGGCCGCGGCGGATCCGGTCGGCGAACCGGGCACGGTGGTGGCCGACAAGGCCCTTCCGGTGGGCGCGGAGGTCGGCGCGGCAGCGAGTGGATCGCGCCAACTCACGTACTGGACCGAGGGTCCGACGGGCGCGCCGGCCCTCAGCACCGGAGCGGTCTACTTGCCGAAGGGAACGGCGCCCGCAGGCGGCTGGCCGGTGGTGTCCTGGGCACACGGCACCACGGGCGTCGGCGACGATTGCGCGCCCGCGCTCGGGTTCGACGTCACCGCGCTCACCCGCGACTACGTCTCGGCGTGGCTGGCGCAGGGCTACGCCGTGGTCGCCACCGACTACGTGGGGCTCGGCACCGAGGGAACCCATGCCTACCTGCACGGGCGAAGCGAGGGCCGTTCGGTCATCGACATGGTCCGGGCGGCCCGCGAGGTGACGCCTGAACTCTCGACCGCCTGGGTGGCCATCGGGCATTCGCAGGGCGGGCATGCCGCCATGTTCGCTGCGCACGAGGCGACGAAGTACGCGCCGGAGCTGGACTACCGCGGCGCGGTCGCCACAGGGACCCCCGCGAACCTCGAGTTGCTCTTCCCACTGGGCGGTCCCGGCTTCCCCAATCTCGGTCTCAACGGGCTGACCTCCTTCGCGGCGTACGTGGTCAACGGGATGAAGGCGGCCCGACCGGATCTGCCGATCGGCGACTACCTCAGCCCGGCCGGTCGCGAGTTGGTCGAGACCGCCGAGACCATGTGCTTCGTCCCCCTCCAGAAGCATGCCGGAACCTTCGGTGTCGGAGAGATGCTCAGCAAGCCGCTCGACAACGAGATGTTCCGCTCGGCCATGCGTGATTACCTCGCGGTCCCCACAGCCGGCTACGACCGGCCCGTGTTCATCGGGCACGGCACCGGCGACCGGACGGTTCCGTATCCGCTCGGTGCGAAGCTCGCACTCGATCTGCAACTGGCAGGCGAGCCCGTCACCTTCAGGTCCTACTCGGGCGGTCACGGGGCGTCGGTGATGGAGGCGTTGCCCGATACGACCGCCTTCATCCGGTCGCTGTTCGGGACCGCCTGAACCCCTGATCTGACCTGCGGCGGGCCGTGAATCGGTCGTGGCCCGCCGCAGATCGGGCCCAAGGCCTGTGTGGATTGGGGAGTCGCCTGGTGTCCCGATACTCTGGTCGCCATGGCGGAGTTCATTTACACGATGAAAAAGGTGCGCAAGGCGCACGGCGACAAGGTCATCCTCGATGACGTCACGATGAGCTTCTACCCGGGCGCGAAGATCGGTGTCGTCGGTCCGAACGGCGCGGGTAAGTCCTCCATCCTCAAGATCATGGCCGGACTCGACCAGCCGGGCAACGGCGAGGCGTTCCTCGCGCCGGGCGCGACCGTCGGCATCCTGATGCAGGAGCCGCACCTCGACGAGACCAAGACGGTGCGCGAGAACGTCGAGGAGGGCCTCGGCGAGACGATGGTGCAGCTCAAGCGCTACAACGAGATCGCCGAGCTGATGGCCACCGACTACTCCGACGAGCTCATGGAGGAGATGGGCGAGCTCCAGGAGAAGCTCGACCACGCCGACGCCTGGGAGATCGATTCCCAGCTCGAGCAGGCGATGGACGCGCTGCGCTGCCCGCCGGCCGACGAGCCCGTCACCCATCTCTCCGGCGGTGAGAAGCGCCGCGTCGCGCTGTGCAAGCTGCTGCTGAGCAAGCCCGACCTGCTGCTGCTCGATGAGCCCACCAACCACCTCGACGCCGAGTCCGTGCTGTGGCTCGAGCAGCACCTGGCCGCCTACCCGGGCGCCATCCTCGCCGTCACCCACGACCGGTACTTCCTCGATCACGTCGCGCAGTGGATCTGTGAGGTCGACCGCGGCCGGCTCTACCCGTACGAGGGCAACTACTCCACCTACCTGGAGCAGAAGGCCGCGCGACTCGAGGTCCAGGGCAAGAAGGACCAGAAGCTGCAGAAGCGCCTCAAGGAGGAGCTCGCCTGGGTCCGTTCCGGCGCGAAGGCCCGCCAGGCCAAGAGCAAGGCCCGCCTCGACCGCTACGACGAGATGGTCGCGGAGGCGGAGAAGCACCGCAAGCTCGACTTCGAGGAAATCCAGATCCCGACCCCTCCGCGCCTGGGCAATGTCGTGGTGGAGGTCGAGAACCTCGACAAGGGCTTCGACGGCCGGCTGCTGATCAAGGACCTGTCCTTCACGCTGCCCCGTAACGGCATCGTCGGCGTGATCGGTCCCAACGGCGTCGGTAAGACCACGCTGTTCAAGACCATCGTCGGGCTCGAGGAGCCGGACTCGGGCACCGTCAAGGTCGGCGAGACGGTCAAGCTCAGCTACGTCGACCAGACGCGGGCCAACATCGACCCGACCAAGACGGTCTGGGAGACGGTCTCCGACGGACTCGACTTCATCGAGGTCGGCCAGAACGAGATGCCCTCGCGCGCGTACGTGAGCGCCTTCGGGTTCAAGGGCCCGGATCAGCAGAAGCCCGCGGGCGTGCTCTCCGGTGGTGAGCGCAACCGGCTGAACCTGGCGCTGACCCTCAAGGAGGGCGGCAACCTGATCCTGCTCGATGAGCCGACCAACGACCTCGACGTCGAGACCCTCAGCTCGCTCGAGAACGCGCTGCAGGAATTCCCCGGCTGCGCCGTGGTGATCTCGCACGACCGCTGGTTCCTGGACCGGACCTGCACGCACATCCTGGCCTGGGAAGGCGCCTTCGGCGACAACGAGGCGGCCTGGTACTGGTTCGAGGGCAACTTCGAGGCGTACGAGGAGAACAAGGTCGCGCGGCTCGGTGCCGACGCGGCCCGGCCGCACCGCGTCACCCACCGCAAGCTCACCCGGGGCTAGGACGTGCCGAACAAGGTCTTCACCTGTGAGGTTCAGGTGCGCTGGGGCGATTCCGATCGCCTCGGCCACGTGAACAACACGCTCTTCCTCGAGTACGCGCAGGAAGCGCGGGTCAAGTTTTTCCGCGAGCGCGTCTTCCCGGCGGGCGTGCGTCCGTCGGCGATGGTGGTGCGCAAGGTGGAGATCGAGTTCCTCAAGCCCATCACCGACGAGTCGGGCCCGGTCACCGTTGAGGTGTCCGTCCTCGCGGTCGGGAACTCCTCGTTCGGCGTCCGCCACCTGTTCCGCGACGTCCACGGGGTCACCTGTGGCGTCGCGGACGCGGTGATGGTGCGGTTCGACGTGAAGACCGAAACGTCGGTTCCGCTCACGGAACTCGAGCGATCGGTGCTGTCGGAGTACGCGATCACGGAAACGGTGCGCTAGAGGGCGCCGTCAGTTCACCTCTCGTCCCGCTCCCCACGGTTAGGCTCAGACGTGCACACCCGTCACGTCAGTTCGACCAGGGGAGTGGGCCGCGAGATGACCAGATCAGCCGATCGCTTCGACCACGGGGCCACGATGGGCCTGCCCTCGGACCTCGTCTCCCGCCTCGACGCGGTCCGCGATGTGTACTTCAGGAACATCGACTGGGCGGGGTCGCCCGGTCGCCCGAGCGCCGACGCCGAAAGGGTGTTCGGCACCCACCTCGAACTGGCCTCGCGCCGCCCTGCCGGCCACGCGGTATCGCGGGTGCTCGAGCCGCTGCCCGGCCAGCCCGCCGTGCAGATCGTCACCGATGACATGCCCTTGCTGGTCGAGTCGGTCATGGCGCTGCTCGCCCGCCTCGGTATCACGGTCACCGAGCTGATCCATCCGGTCTTCCAGGTCCGGCGCGATCCGGACGGCGGCCTCCTCGATGTGCTCGTCAACGGCACGGCGGCCGGAGCCGGAATGCTCACCGAGTCCTGGATGCTCGTCCTGCTGCATCCGACCACCGACCCGGACACGCTCGCCGAGGCAGGCGCCGCGGTCCGTGACGTGCTGTCGGATGTGCGGCAGGTGGTCGCCGATGCGGACGCGATGCGCTATGGCCAGTTGGTGCTCGCCGAGCATCTGGATGCGCTCGCGGACCGCGAACCGCAGGGATACCGGGCGGTCGACATCAGGGACACCGCCGCACTGCTGCGCTGGATGTCCGAGGGGCATTTCATGACCCTCGGCTACCGGCGGTACGAGTTCCGCGATCCCGGCGAACACGGGCGGCCGCTCGCCCACATCGTGCCCGAGAGTGGGCTGGGGGTGCTCGGTGCGGGATCGGTGGCCGATCACCGAATCGACCTGCCCGCACCCGAATTCAGTGTCGACCGGCCCATCCTGCTGCTCGCGCAGGGGGCGGCGCCCGCCACGGTGCACCGATCGGTGTACCCGTTCTTCGTCTCCGTCACCGGCCTCGACGGCGACGGCGCGATCACCGGCGAGCACCGGTTCGTCGGCGTGTTCACGGTGACCGCGCTGCACGAGAACGTGCTCGACATCCCGGTGATCGAGCGACGCGCGCGCACGGTGATCGAACGGGCCGGATTCGACATCGGTTCGTTCTCCGGCCAGCGGATGCTCGAGGTCATCCAGTCCTTCCCCCGTACCGAGCTGTTCTCCAGTGACACCGAGACCCTGTACGAGACCATCACTTCCGTGCTGGCAATCGGCATGCGGAGGCGGGTCCGGCTGTTCCTCCGGGACGACCAGTTCGGCGGGTTCACGTCTGCGCTCGTCTACCTGCCCCGCGACCGTTACACCACGCGGGTTCGCTTGGCGATGCAGTCGATTCTGCTGCTGGAACTGGGCGGGGGGATGCTGGAGTACAGCGCGAGGGTCACCGAATCGGATCTTGCGATGGTGCACTTCACCATCCACAAGGGGCCGGACGTGCCCCCGTCGTCGGCTCAGCTCTCGGCAGGTGACCGCGACCGGATCGAGTCGATGCTGGCGGCGGCGACCAGGGCGTGGGAGGACGACCTCCTGGACGCCGTCGCGGCGGATCCGTCGGTGACCTCGGTGACCGCGCAGCGCTTCGCCGCGGCGTTCCCCGAGGCATACAAGCAGGACTTCGACGCCGCGCGAGCGGTCAGGGACATCGTGCGACTGGAGGCGCTGGCCGGCGAGGCGATCGATCTGAAGCTGTACCGGCACAAGGACGCCCGACCGGGTCAGTGGCGTTTCACGCTGTACATCAGCGGTGCCGGGGTCTCGCTCAGCCAGGTGCTGCCGGTGCTGCAGAGCCTCGGAGTCGAGGTGCTCGACGAGCGGCCGTACCGGGTGGTTCGTCCGGACGGGCTGCCGTGCTGGATCTACGATTTCGGGCTGTCCGCGGCTCCCGAACTGGTCGATGCGACGGTCGGGGAGAACCTGGACTCGGAGCTGGACGAGGCGGATCGGGCCATCGAGTCGACGAGGGCGCTCGCCCTCCAACACCGGTTCACCGACGCCTTCACCGCCGTCTGGTACGACCGGTCCGAACCCGACCGGTTCAACGAGCTGGTGCTGCGGGCCGGGCTCGAGTGGCGGCAGGCCACCGTCCTGCGCGCGTACTCGAAGTACCTGCGCCAGGCGGGATTTCCGTACAGCCAGTTCCACATCGAGGGAGTGCTGATCGAGCACGGTCAGACGACCGGGCTGCTGGTCGAGTTGTTCCGGTCGATCTTCGATCCCGACCGGGCCTCGGCGCAGCGTGCGGAGGAGCTCGCTGCCGAGCTGCGCGACCGGATCAACGAGGTGGTCAGCCTCGATGCCGACCGGATCCTGCGCGGGATGCTGGGACTCGTCCTGGCCACGCTGCGGACGAACTACTACGTGACCGACGAGGCAGGCGATCACCGCGAAATCCTGGTGTTCAAACTCAACCCCCAGCAGATCGCCGAATTACCGAAACCGCGACCGCGTTTCGAGGTGTTCGCCTACTCGCCGCGGGTGGAGGGCGTGCACCTGCGATTCGGTCCGGTGGCCCGTGGCGGGTTGCGCTGGTCGGACCGCCGGGAGGACTTCCGGACGGAGATCCTCGGCCTGGTCAAGGCGCAGGCGGTGAAGAATGCCGTGATCGTGCCGGTCGGCGCGAAGGGCGGATTCGTGGTCAAGAGGGCGCCCGCGGCGACCGGGGACCCGGTGGTGGACCGGCAGGCGCTCCTCGCGGAGGGACAGGCCTGCTACCGGTTGTTCGTCTCCGGCCTGCTCGACGTCACCGACAACGTCGAACCCGCGACCGGGGTGGTGCTTCCGCCGGACCGGGTGGTGCGCCGAGACGGCGACGACACCTATCTCGTCGTCGCTGCGGACAAGGGCACCGCCCAGTTCTCCGACCTCGCCAACGACGTGGCGGCGCGGTACGGCTTCTGGCTAGGCGACGCCTTCGCGTCCGGAGGCTCGGTCGGCTACGACCACAAGGCCATGGGGATCACGGCCAAGGGCGCCTGGGTGAGTGTGCGCCGACACTTCCGTGAGATGGGGATCGACACCCAGACGGAGGACTTCACCGTCGCGGGCATCGGCGACATGAGCGGCGACGTGTTCGGGAACGGGATGCTCCTCAGCCCGCACATCCGGTTGGTCGCGGCCTTCGACCACCGGCACATCTTCCTCGACCCCGACCCGGACGCCTCGAGGTCCTTCCTCGAACGGGAACGGCTCTTCGCACTGCCGCGTTCCTCGTGGGCGGACTACGACCCGGCTCTCATCAGTGCGGGCGGCGGGGTGTGGGACCGCTCGCGCAAGTCGGTGCCGCTGACCGCCCAGGCGCGGGCGGCGCTCGGCCTCGACGAGGACGTCACCGAGTTGTCGCCGCCGGAGCTGGTGCGGGCGATCCTGCGCGCGCCGGTCGACCTGCTCTGGAACGGCGGGATCGGAACCTACATCAAGGCCACCACGGAGACCCATGCGGACGTCGGCGACAAATCGAACGATCCGGTGCGGGTCAACGGGAACGAGTTGCGCGCCAGGGTGATCGGTGAGGGCGGCAACCTCGGGGTGACGCAGCGCGGCCGGATCGAGTACGATCTCGCGGGTGGCCGCATCAATACCGATGCCATGGACAACTCGGCGGGCGTCGACTGTTCCGACCACGAGGTCAACATCAAGATCCTGCTGGACACCGCGGTCAGCGGCGGGGCGTTGCCGGGGGCCGAGCGCAACGGCCTGCTCGCCTCGATGACCGACGAGGTGTCGCGGCTGGTGTTGCGGGACAACATCGACCAGAACGACCTGATGGGCACCTCACGCGCCGACGCCCCGGCGATGCTGGGGGTGCATGCGCGCCAGCTCGCCGCGCTCGAGGCCCGTCGCGGGCTGGACCGGGAGATCGAGGCCCTGCCCGGACCCGTGGAGATCGAGGAGCGACTGCAGGAGGGCACCGGCCTCACCTCTCCGGAGCTGGCCACCCTGCTCGCACACGTCAAGCTCGCGCTCAAGGACGATCTGCTGGCCAGCGAGCTGCCCGACAGCGACACCTACGCGGTGCGGCTGCCCAGGTACTTCCCTCGGCCGCTGCGCGAGCGGTTCGCCGGGCAGATCAAGTCACATCGCCTGCGCCGCCAGATCGTGGCCACCATCCTGGCCAACGAGGCCATCGACTTCGGCGGGATCAGCTTCGCGTACCGGCTCGCCGAGGAGGCCGGCGCGAGCAGTACCGACTCCATCAGGGCCTTCACCGCGGCGACCGAGATCTTCGACCTGCGCACGGTGTGGAGCGACATCCGCGAGGCGCCCATCGATTCGATGGTGGCCGACGAGCTGACACTGGAATCGCGCCGGATGCTCGACCGGGCGGCGCGGTGGCTGCTGTCGAACCGTCCGCAGCCGGTCGCGGTGGGCGCGGAGATCAACAGGTACGCCGCGCGGGTCCGCGCGATGACCCCGAAACTCCCGAACTGGCTGCGCGGACATCACGTCACCGACCTCGCCACCCGGATGTCCCACGTGGTCGAGCACGGCTGCCCCGAGCCGCTCGCGCGGCGGGTGTACGGCCTGCTCGACGGGTTCCCCTCGCTCGACATCATCGACATCTCGGACATCAGCGATCGCGAGGTCGAGGAGGTCGGTGAGCTCTACTACGCGCTCGACGAGCGCCTCGGGATCGACGGATTCCTCACCGCCATCTCGGGTCTCGAGCGCGGCGACCGGTGGCATTCGCTGGCCAGGCTCGCGTTGCGCGACGACCTGTACAGCTCGCTGCGCTCGCTCACCCTCGACGTACTCGCGGGTGGGGAACCGGACGAGACGCCCGAGGAGAAGATCCTGGATTGGGAGTCGTCGAACTCGTCCCGGCTGAGTAGGGCCAGGGCAGCGCTCGGCGAGATCGCGGAGTCTGGGACGCTTGACCTCGCGACGCTCTCGGTGGCGGCGCGTCAGGTTCGCAGCATGGTGCGCGGAGCGGGCACCTGATCGGAAGGGATCGAAGTTTGAGCGTCGAAACGTCAGGGTCGGTGACCGCGGCTGCGGTCGGCTTCCACACGAAGGTCGGCGTGCGCTGGTCGGATATGGACGTCTTCCAGCACATCAACCACGCGAGGATGGTGACCCTCCTGGAGGAGGCGCGCATCCCGTGGCTGTTCGAGGACGGCAGGCCGACGGTCACCCTCCGGGACGGCGCGGTGATCGCCGACCTGCACGTGCGCTACCGCGGCCAGTTGCGGCACGACGACGGCCCCCTGGACGTGCTCATGTGGATCGAGTCGGTCCGTGCGGTGGACTTCACCATCGGGTACGAGGTGCGGGCAGGCGGCGCGGCGCCGGACTCGGCGCCGTCGATCGTGGCGTCCACGCAGATCGCGGCCTTCGACATCGACACCCAGCGGCTGCGCAGGCTGACCGCGCCCGAGCGCGAGTACCTGGAGCAGTGGAAGCGTGCATGAGCGGGTCCTGACCATCCCGGACGCGGGCGAACGGGAGAACCTCGCGACCTTCCTCGCCAGGGCGATCCGGTTGGACGAGGCGGTGATCGTCCGGATGCGGCAGCGGGACGAGGGTCGGCTGGTGGCCTTCGTCCCGACGGGTTTCGACGCGCTCGCGGCGCGGGTCGTCTCCGGACGGATCAGCCCGGACGACACCTCGGCCGCCGGTGACGGACTGTTGCGCGGCGTGACCGCGGCCGAGGGCGCCGACATCGACCCCGGCTTCTCGATGGATTCGGCCTGGCGTGGCGCCCTGCCGCCGGAGGCCGGCTTCGCGCACATCGACGACGTTCCGGCTCGGGTGCTGATCGACCTGGCTCAGCAGGGTGCGGCGCTGGCCAAGGAGCACGGCAGCAGCCACGGCCCGCCTGCCTCGTTGCTCGCGCAGGAGGTGCTCAGCGTCGAGGGTGCGGGCGAGGTCGTCGGGGTGTCCATGCGCACGGTGTTCGCGCTGGCCGCAATGGGATTCATCCCGCAGGTCAGCTCGGATCCGATGACCGCGGCCGTCGATCTCGAGCGCATCGATGCGGCCGAGATGGTGCGGGTGCGCGCGACCAAGACCTGGCTGCGCCTGGACGCACGCTTCGGTTCGGTGTTCGCACGGCGCGGGGGTGAGATCCCACTGTCTGTGCTCTAGTCCGCACCGTGGGCGTCCGGTGACGAGTCCACGCCGTCGCATCATGGTTTCCCGTGTGTGGGTGTGGTTGACCTGCTGATCCTGCAAATCCTCATGTGATTTGGCCAGGTATTTGCAAGGGATTTACCGTTGTACGAATTGCGTGATCGGGAACCTTGTACGGCATGAATTCGACGTACTAATTCTCCTTTTCGTTGCGAACGACCGTCTCGTTTGAATAACTTTGTGTCCGGTCCGCCGGGTACTGCCGCACCCGCCCTTTGGAGATTGCTTACCATTCGCCGGTATGACGACTTCAGCGAAAGCCAAGCGGCGGATTGTTTTTCGTGATGTACGTGTGTTCGACGGCACGTCCGACCGGCTCGTTGCCGGGGACGTCCTGATCGATGGCGACCGAGTTGCTGCGGTGTCGGAATCCCCGGTGGGTGAGGAACCGGGCAGAGAGACGAAGGTGATCGACGGCGGCGGCCGGGTGCTGATGCCAGGTATGTGTGACGCCCACGTACACCTGGTGGGCAACGCGAACTCATACGTCGACATGGTGACGGGCTCGGAGAGTCACATCGCGATCAATGGTCTCGCTGAAGCAAAGAACATGCTGTTGCGCGGGTTCACCGCGGTCCGGGACATGGCCGGCGACACGAGCAGCATCAAGTCGGCTATCGATCGTGGGCAGTTTCTGGGCCCGCGGATCTACCCGTCGCAGGCCGCGGTCTCGCAGACCAGTGGTCACGGTGATTTCGGCTTCGTCTACGAAACGCCGACCGCGCTGGGCGGTGCGGAGTCGCGTGCCGAGCAGATCGGGTTCATGCGTGTCGCGGACGGCGAGGCGCAGGTGCTGGCGTCGGTGCGTGAACAGCTGAAGAAGGGCGCGTCTCAGATCAAGGTGATGGTCGGGGGCGGGGCCGCCTCGATGTACGACCCGCTGTACACGGTCCAGTTCACTGACGGCGAGTTGCGCGCGGCGGTGAACGCTGCCACCGACTACGGCACCTACGTCGCCACCCACGTCTACAACGTCACCGGCATTCGCCGGGCGATCGAGGCCGGCGTCAGATCCATCGAGCACGGCCACCTCGCGGACGAGCCGACCATTGCATTGTTGGCCGAGCGGGAGATCTGGCTGTCCATGCAACCGTTCGCGCTCGGCGACCACCACTACCCGGATGCCAATCGTGCCGGGAAGGATCGCGAGATCTGCACCGGTGTCGAGAACGTGTACGGCTGGGCGAAGAAGCATGGGGTGAACGTCGCCTGGGGAACCGATCTGCTCCTCGAGCCCCAGATCGCCCCACGGCAGAGCGTGATGGCGGCCCGACTCGGTGACTACTACAGCAATGTCGACGCGCTGCGGATGCTGACGTCCGGCAACGCCGAACTGTTCCGGCTTGCGGGCGAGCGTGACCCCTACCGGGAGGCCCCGTTCGGGGTCATCGCCGAGGGCGCGTGGGCGGACGTCCTGCTGGTCGACGGCAATCCGATCGAGGACCTCAGCCTGATCGGGGACCCGGGTAAGAGCCTGTCGGTCATCGTGAAGAACGGCGAGATCGTCAAGAACACACTCTGACCCGGTCCGCCGAGTCATCTGATCGAACACGAACAGCAGTGTCGAACGAGCGCGCCGTCGACCTGATGGTGAGCGCCGGATGAGAGGTGTGAGTTGGTCGAAACAGCGACAGCGGAACACGAGGACTTCTGGGAGCCGATCCCCGGGTCGCTCGTGTCCGCGAGGGCGATTGAGCTTCACGGTCCGTGGGGGCACGTGTTCGGCCCGCTCGACCTGGACATCGACGAGGGCGGGGTGACGGTACTTGCCGCGCAGTCCGGTGCCGCCCGAACGGCCCTGCTCATGACCTTGTGCGGCAGGATGCGTCTGTCGGGCGGGTCACTGACCGTGCTGGGGCACACGAACAAACCCGCGAAGGTGTTTGCGGAGTCTGCCATCGCGTGCGTGAACGAGATCGACGACGTCAGCCCGTCGGTCACCGTCCGCGACATGGTCACCGAACAACTGCGGTGGCAGTCACCGTGGTTCAAGTTCGTTCCCCGGGTGCACGAGGACGGTGTGGAGCGCATGTGCGCGGAGGTGTTCGGTGACGTGCCGTTGCCGGCGCTGAACGCCTTCGTCGACGATCTCCCCGAAATCCAGCAGCTGCTGCTGCGGATCGCGGTGGCCAACACTCGCCGTCCACCGCTGCTCGTCGTCGGGCGCATGGACAAGATCGCCGACGACGAGGAACGGCTCGGGGTCCTCGAACGCCTTGTGGCGCTGGGTGAAAAGCAGTCGGTGATCACCGCGGACGTCAACCCGCTACTGCCGGACACCGGGGTGCGTGCGGTGGTCGACCTGCACGGACTGCTCGGCGCAGGCGACGTCGGCGTCATGACCGAAGGGAGGTGACCCATGCTTGCAGGAGTGTCCCTCGGCAGCGATTCGAAGCGGTACTTCCGTGGCACCATGCCGCGCATCGCGATCATCACCATCATCCTCATGCCCCTGCTCTACGGCGCGATGTACCTGTGGGCGTTCTGGAATCCGTTCGGCGCGGTCGACAAGATCCCCGCCGCAATCGTCAACAACGACACCGGCCGCACCGCGGACGGGCAGCAACTCGATGCCGGTGACCAGGTCGTCAAGTCGCTCATCGCCTCTGGGCAGCTGGACTTGGCGGAGGTCTCCGACGAGGAGGCATCCGAGGGCCTGGCGTCCGGAAAGTACTACTACACGATCACCCTTCCCGAGAACTTCAGCGCGGCAGTCGAATCGCCGAACGGGGCCAACCCGGAGAAGGCGGAGCTGATCTTCACGTTCAACGACGCCAACAACTACCTGGCGACAGTCATAGGGCAGGACGCCTCGGAGCAGGTCATCAACCAGGTCAACTCGACCATCGGTGCGCAGGGTGTCGGGCAGGTGCTCACCGGTCTGCAGAGCGCCGGCTCCGGCCTGAAGCAGGCCGCCGACGGCGCCGACCAGTTGGCCGCCGGGATCGACACCGCCAAGAGCGGGGCGGACCAGCTCAGTTCGGGTGCGAACGAACTGGCGACGAACATGGTCACCGCGGAATCCGGATCGGCACAACTGGCAAGTGGCGCAGCTCAACTCGCAACGGCGATCGACGGTGCAACCACGCCGTTGATCAATGCCCTCGACAGCGGTTCGCTACCGAATGTCGGCGGTCAGGTGTCCGAGCTCCGGCAGTCGCTGGAGGCACTCGGGAGCCGGCTGCCCGAATCGACGCCTGCGCCCGCCACCGCGGTCTCCCAAGCGTTGGACATCCTGCGGCAGAGCTCGGATCCCCTGGTTCAGCGGGCAGTGGCGGCGTTGTCGCCGCTCACCGCCCAGCAGGTGCGTGGGGATACCGCGGAGCTGCAGGCGGAGATCAATCGACTCAGCGGTGATGCCCGGGCGGTCGAATACCAGCTCACGAACCCGAGCAGCCCACTGCAGTCCGGTCTGGCGACGCTGCAGAACGGTGGGATCGCCTCCGACCTGCGCCAGTTGCGCAGTGGCGCCGACGAGCTCAGCAGTGGTGCCGCGACGCTCAGCTCCGGCCTGGTTCAGCTGACGGACGGCAGCAACCAGCTCGCGAGCGGCGCAGGTCAGCTCGCGTCCGGGATGGTCGAACTGCAGTCCGGCTCGAAGGAACTCGCGAGCGCGCTCGACGAGGGGGCCGGGCAGGTACCGAGCTGGACGGACGAGCAGAAGACCGCGACGGCGGACACGCTCTCGACGCCGGTGAAGCTCCAGCAGGACTACACGAACATGGCGCCCACGTTCGGCACCGGCTTCGCGCCGTTCTTCCTCTCACTGGCCCTGTTTGTCGGCGGCATCATCACCTGGATGTTGCTGACCCCGTTGCAGTCCCGGCCGACAGTCGGCGGGCTGGGACTGTATCGAACGGTGTTCGCGTCGTACTGGCCGGCGTTGCTGGTGGGGATCCTGCAGGTGGTCGTCATGTACACCGTCGTCCACTTCGGTGTCGGCCTCGACGTGAAGCACGTGTTCGGCACGATCGCATTCCTGATGCTCATCTCCGCGACCTACCTCGCGATGATCCAGGCCTTCAACGCAGTGTTCGGGATCGCCGTCGGGCGTGTGGTGACCCTCGCCTTCCTGATGCTCCAGTTGGTCTCCGCGGGCGGCATCTACCCCGTGCCGACGACCGCCAAGCCTTTCCAGTACATCCACCCGTTCGACCCGATGACCTACACGGTCAACGGGTTGCGGCAGCTCACTATCGGTGAGCACGTCGACTCCCGGCTGTGGATCGCGATCGTGGTGCTCGTCGGGATCCTGCTCGTGAGCCTGACCGCCAGCGCACTCTCCGTCCGCCGCAACCGCCACTACACCATGGAGCGGCTCTACCCACCTCTGGAGGTGTGACCAGGAGAAGCCACCCGGTGACCGGGCGGTGCTCGTCACCAAGCCCGGGTGATTTGCCTCAAC
This sequence comes from Rhodococcus sp. PvR044, assembly GCF_040548995.1. NCBI lineage: Bacteria > Bacillati > Actinomycetota > Actinomycetes > Mycobacteriales > Nocardiaceae > Rhodococcus > Rhodococcus sp. PvR044. Next base: position 6,172 of record NZ_JBEPSX010000013.1, on the reverse strand, counting down.
CTCTGTGATCTGTGGAACCGAGTATTGGAGAGAAGATGTCTGATTCCTTTGCAGCTCCCGCCGAATCCCTCGCTCCCGCCTACACCGGACGGCTCGGAACCGACGCCGTTCCGGCACTGCGCATGCCGAAGTCCGAATCGGATCCGGAAGCCGCCTACCGGTTCATCCACGACGAGCTGATGCTCGACGGCAGCTCGCGGTTGAACCTGGCCACATTCGTCACCACCTGGATGGACCCTCAGGCCGACCGGCTGATGGCGGAGACGTTCGACAAGAACATGATCGACAAGGACGAGTACCCGCAGACCGCCGAGATCGAGACCCGCTGCGTGAACATGGTTGCGGCCCTGTTCAATGCGGTCGATCTCGACGAGTCCGATCCCTCGTCCGCGACCGGGGTGTCCACGGTCGGCTCCTCCGAGGCGGTCATGCTCGCCGGCCTCGCCCTGAAGTGGCAGTGGCGGGCGGCCCGGCAGGCAGCAGGAAAGGACTCGACCCGACCGAACCTCATCCTCGGCAGCAACGTCCAGGTCGTCTGGGAGAAGTTCTGCCGCTACTTCGACGTCGAACCGAAGTACCTCCCGATGGAGAAGGGCCGCTACGTCATCACGCCGGAGCAGGTGCGGGAGGCCGTGGACGAGAACACCATCGGTGTGGTCGCAATTCTCGGTACGACGTTCACCGGTGAGCTCGAACCGGTTGCCGAGATCTCCGACGTCCTCGACGAGATCGCCGCGAAGGGTGGCCCCGACGTTCCCCTGCACGTCGACGCCGCGAGCGGCGGCTTCGTGGTGCCCTTCCTGCACCCGGAACTCAAGTGGGACTTCCGCCTGCCCCGGGTGGTCTCGATCAACGTCAGCGGCCACAAGTACGGCATGACGTACCCGGGCATCGGCTTCGTCGTGTGGCGTTCGAAGGAGCACCTGCCGGAGGACCTGGTCTTCCGGGTCAACTACCTCGGCGGTGACATGCCGACCTTCACACTGAACTTCTCGCGTCCGGGCAACCAGGTCGTCGGTCAGTACTACAATTTCATCCGGCTCGGTGTCGCCGGGTACACCCAGATCATGGAGTCGCTGCGGGACACCGCACTGATGCTCTCCGCTGAGATCGCGAAGATCGACCACATGCGGATCATCACCGACGGCACCGCGATTCCCGTGCTGTCGTTCGAGGTCGACGGCGACGCGGGGTTCTCCGTGTTCGACATCTCCCACGAACTGCGGGCCCGCGGTTTCCAGGTCCCCGCCTACACCATGCCGGCCGACGCGGAGGATGTCGCGGTACTGCGAATCGTCTTGCGGGAGGGTTTCAGCCGGGACATGGCATACAAGCTGGTGCTGGCGATGAGGGATGTCGTGGCACGGCTGAAGTCCGGTGCCGAGCACAACGCAAAGGGCTTCGCGCACTGAGCTGACAGTCACAGGCGGCACAGGTGCATATCCCGTACCTGTGCCGCCCCTGCTCGTATCGGAAGGAGGCCACGGTGGCGGGGACCGTGGACCGCCGGGCGCGTAGTGCCGTGCGCTACCCGGATCGTGCGGAGAAACATCGAACTGGTGCGCAGACGCAACACCGGCCATCGGGTGGGGCACCGGCCCTGGATCGACGGCACCCCGGCCGGGGTTCTCGCGGGCGGGTCGGATCGGCCGACCCGGAACACCGGCAGGGCGGCGGAGGCACTCAGCTCGCGTCGGCCATCTCCTCGGCGGGCTGATCGTCCCCACCGAGAAATATCGCCGAGGCCGCGAAGAAGCACAGCGCACCGACGAACGTTCCACCCGCAGCGACCGCCGCGTCCATCGTGGTGCCGTCACGGGTGATGAACGCGCCGACCGCTGAGAATCCGAACGCGATGGAACCGAGCATGTTCAGCCACACACTCTGCCAGTCTCGCGAGCCTGGTTCCCAGAACTGGTTGGCCCGCAGCAGAATCAGGACGGCGAGGGCACTGCTCGCAAGGAAGGCGACCGAGCCCTCGGCATTGGGATTCCACACCAGGTGCATTTCGCTGTTGATCGTGTGCGCGTGCAGTGCGGCACCCGTGCTTATGTTGAACAACAGCGTTCCCAGGAATTGGATTGCCGCCGAGAGCCATTCGGCTCGAATTGCCGGCTTGCCGCGGTCTGTAGTGGTGGCCTGCCCACTGAGTACAAGTTGGATGAAAGCCGCGGCGGTGAAGAACCAAGACCCGATGAAGAAGGCCGTGTTGGCGCTCGCGGCGCCAAGAGCCGTGGAAATCCAGGGTGCGGACCCGAGCGCAAACAGCAGTGCACCGATGACGAATCCCCACGATTGCATCCGCAAAGTCGGGTGAATCAGCATGTGGCGCAGTCTAGATGGCGTTTCGTACAGGCAGCTGTAATTTGGTACGGGGGAATCGAATCGTTACTGTTTGGCTCCCTGCGCACTCGGCCTGACTGGGATTTCAGACCAGCCAGGCCGCCGCGTTCGGGGGCAGCTCCCCGTTCACCAGCGGGGCGCTGGCGAGCAGCAGTTCTCCCGGCGGGAGCGGGATGGGCGCATCCGTGGCGTTCAGCGCGCAGACCAGCCCGCCGCGTCGGCGGAAGGCCAGGCAACCGGACGGGCTTCCGTACCAATCGATCTCGTTGCCGGAGAACTCAGGTCGCAGGGCCCGCAGCTCGAGTGCGGACCGGTACAGCGACAGCGTGGACGTCACGTCCTCGATCTGCGCCTCCACGGTGCGGTCGGCCCATTCCGGTGGCATCGGCAACCACGACGTCTCCGTCGAGCTGAAGCCGAACGGCGGTGCCGCGCCCTCCCACGGCACGGGGACCCGGCAACCGTCGCGTCCGCGTTCGGTGTGCCCCGACCGCTCCCACACCGGATCCTGCAGCGCCTCGTCCGGGAGGTCGACGTTCGGCAGCCCGAGTTCCGCGCCGTTGTAGATGAAGACCGCCCCGGGCAGCGCGAACTCGACGACGGCCATGGCGCGGGCCCTGGCCAGGCCGATCTCGCCGCCGCCGTAGCGGGTGACCTCGCGCTCGACGTCGTGGTTCGACAGCGTCCAGGTGGGGGTGCCGCCGACCGCGGCCACCGCGCCGAGCGAGTTCTCGATGGCCTCGCGCAGGCTGTCGGCGCCGAACTCGGCCTCGGCGAGGCGGAAGTTGAAGCCCAGGTGAAGTTCGTCCGGCCTGATGTACTCGCCGAAGCGCTCGTTGTCGCGCACCCAGATCTCGCCGACGGCCACCGTGTCGGGATACTCGTTCATCACCTTGCGCAGGCCGCGGTGGATCTCGTGCACGCCGGGGTTGTTGAACCGCGGGTCGTTGTCGTCGTTGCTCAGGAGCCGGTTGGATTCCCAGTCGTAGTCCGGCAGTCCCTCCGGCTTGGCCATGCCGTGCGCGACATCGATCCGGAAACCGTCGACGCCGCGGTCCAGCCAGAACCGCAGCGTGGTGGCGAGGTCGTCGGCGACCTCCTGGTTGTCCCAGTTCAGGTCGGGCTGCTCGGGGGCGAAGATGTGCAGGTACCACTGGCCGGGGGAGCCGTCCGGTTCGGTGACCCGGGTCCAGGCGGGCCCACCGAAGATGCTCGGCCAGTTGTTGGGGGGCTGGGAGCCGTCCTCGCCCAGGCCGTCGCGGAAGTGGTAGCGGGCCCGCTCGGGGCTGCCCGGCCCGGCCGCCAGCGCGGCCGCGAACCACGGGTGCGCCACGCTGGTGTGGTTCGGCACCAGGTCCATGGTGACCCGGATCCGCCGCGCGTGTGCCTGCGCGATCAGCGCGTCCATCACCTCGAGGTCGCCGAACAACGGGTCGATGTCGCGCGGATCGGAGACGTCGTAGCCGTGGTCGGCCATCGGCGAGCGCATCACCGGGCTCAGCCAGATGGCGTCGACGCCGAGCAGCTCGAGGTACCCGAGCCGGTCGCGGACGCCGCCCAGGTCGCCGACGCCGTCGCCGTTGGAGTCGGAGAAGGAGCGCGGATAGATCTGATAGAAGACCGCGTTCGTCCACCAGGGATCTGTTGTCTCCGGCACGGTCTCGTCGGTGGTCACAGGGACCCATAGTGCCAAACCCGTCCGGGCAGCACGACTTCGGCGGGATGTGGCCCGGTTCGCGCCGATCAGACGGGTGAGTTCACCATCGAGGCGGCGGCCATGTCCATGTAGTCGACGAGGGCGCGGCGGTGCGGCTCGTCGAGGGTGGCCTCGTCGATCGACGCGATCGCGATGTGCATGCAGCGCAGCCACGCGTCGCGCTCGAGCGGGCCGATCCGGAACGGCTGGTGTCGCAGCCGGAGCCGGGGGTGTCCGCGCTCGTCGGAGTAGGTTCGCGGGCCGCCCCAGTACTGCTCGAGGAACATCCGCATGCGGCGTTCGGCCGGTCCGAGGTCCTCCTCCGGGTAGAGGGGCCGGACGATCTCGTCCTTCGCCACTTCCTCGTAGAACCGCGCGGTCAGTTTGCGGAAGGTCTCGGCTCCGCCCACCGCTTCGTAGAAGCTCACTTCGGCATCAGTCATGTCGGCGTCCATTGTGCCCGTACTCGCGCCGTGACGTCGACGCGCTCGTGTTGTCATCGGTTGTTCACCGAAAGTCCTGCATCTTTGTACCAAATGGACGTGCGCGAGCAGGCCATCCGTGGTCAACTTGGGAGCAATCTTCCCGGAGGTCGCATGAAGAACTCGCACAGCGCCCGAGCGCACCGACAACTCCAGCCCACTGATGCCCGCCTGCCGCGGGGATCGGGGGCTTCTTCGCTGCAAGTGATAGACGAGGGTCTGAGACCCTCGACCCCAGGTGAGGACGACGCGGTTCCTTCCTGGGTGAAGCGCCGGGTGCTGCTTCTGAACGCCACCTACGAGCCGCTCACCGCGCTCCCCGTCCGCCGAGCCGTCGTCCTGCTGGTGTGCGAGAAGGCCAGCGCCGTCCACGAGGATCCGGACGGGCAGGTCATCCATTCCGCCGACTGGTCGGTGCAGGTCCCCTCCGTGATCCGGCTGCGCAACTACGTGCGGGTGCCCTATCGGGCCCGGATCCCGATGACCAGGGCCGCGCTGATGCACCGCGACCGATTCCGCTGCGCGTACTGCGGCGACAAGGCCGAGACCGTCGACCACGTGATCCCGCGCAGCCGGGGCGGCGGTCACTCCTGGGAGAACTGCGTGGCCTGCTGCGCGCCTTGCAACCACCGCAAAGCCGACAAGCTGCTCAGCGAGCTCGGCTGGACCTTGCGGGCCGCCCTGGTGCCGCCCAAGGGGCAGCACTGGCGGCTGCTGGCGAGCACCAAGGAGCTCGACCCGGTGTGGTTGCGCTATCTCGGCGAGGGCGCTGCGTAAACGTCCGATCTCGAGGTGCCCCCGACGGCACAATTTGTGGCGCACTGGGCTACGGTTTGGTGCGTGAGCATTCTTGAGACATCGCTGATCTTCGTAGGGATCCCTGCGCTCATCACGGCGATCATCGCGGGGCTGTGCTACCTGGCCAAGCCGGTGGCAGGCACCACCCCCGCGCACTACTCGCTGGACGAGGAATGGACCCACAAGCCGGTGCTGTGGTCCGCGGTCGACGAGGTGACGGTCGGTCACCACGGCGGGCACGCGGCCATCGAGTCCGGATCCGCAGATCTGATCGGAGGTTCGGCAAGTGGCAGGTGGTAGCAGTTTCCCGGCGGTGATCGAGTCCGAGCTCCCGGTGGGCTCGGTGGTGACCGCGAGCGGTCGCGTCTCGAGCGTGCACCGCGTCGGCGATCCCTACGACGATCTGCCGTTCAGCGTGGACGAGCTGGTGGCCCTCGACGATGCGATGACCGACGCGACGAGGTCGACCAAGGTGCGCTTCAACGCGTTCATCGGTGATCTCGGCGAGGACACCGCGGCGGGCGCCGACGCGCTGTTCCCGAAGACCCCCGAGGCCGAGCGCTCGGTGCTGATCGCGGTCTCGCCGAACCAGCGCGCCATCGAGATCCGCTCTGGGCGCAAGGTCGCCGGTCGGGTCACGGACCGGGTCGTGCAGCTCGGCGTGACTGCAGCTGTGTCCTCCTTCGGGGAGGCCGACCTGATCGACGGCCTGGTCAGCGCGATCCGCGTGATGAGCGCGGCCATCGCGGTGCGCTAGCTGTACTGCCCAGGGACGTTGGTCAAGCGGCTGAAGGGAACGTTCCTGCCGATGGCGGAGTGTTGCCGGTGGTGATTGTAGGTGTGCAGCCACGCC
>NZ_JBEPSX010000012.1:0-155130 GCF_040548995.1 Rhodococcus sp. PvR044 | reverse complement strand
ACCGCCGATATTTTTGCCCCCGCCCCCGGGGCCCCCGGACAACCACAGCACCCCCTAGTTCCACGGTGGGGGCGCCGACCCCAGCCTCCCCCCCGGCCCCCCCACCACGAGAGTTCGTGCGCGGCGCTCAGTAGCGGCGGGCGCCGTCCATCGGCATGGACGACAGCGGTGCGCGCTTGACGGGGGTACCGGAGGTCGCGGCGTGGATGACCTCGCCGTTGCCCGCGTAGATGCCCGAGTGCGAGCCACCGTAGAAGGAGACCACGTCGCCCGGCTTGAGGGCGGAGGTGGAGACCGGCGTACCGGCCGAAGCCTGGTCGTAGCTGGTGCGCGGCAGGTTGATGCCCGCCTGCTTGAAGGCCCACTGCACGAGGCCCGAGCAGTCGAAGGAGTCCGGGCCCGAGGCGCCGTACACGTAGGGCGAACCGATCTTGCTCGCGGCGGCCTGAACGGCCTTGTCACCTGCGGAGACCAGCGGCGCGGGGGCAGGCGCGCCGGGAGCACCGGGCAGGGCCGGGAGGCCGGGGACCTGAATGGTCTGGGCAGGCACACCCGGGATGTCGAAGGTTCCGATGCCAGAGATCGTGACGGGCTCGGCGAGGGCCGGGCCGGCAGAGACTGCGATGGCACCGAAGGTCAGCGCGCTGGCAACAGCAATGCGTCGCACCGAACGCTGGGTAGTGGATGAAGCCACGAGAAGGGGTACTCCGTTTCTTCCGTTCATCCGCCGACCGAGTTAGCTGACGGGTTCGGGCTGGGAAGATCAGCCCTACCCGGCGGCACGCATTCGCGCTCCGACGGGATTCACCCCAGAGAAACTTGGGTTCCCGGCACGATCGCTCTCACGAGTGATCGATTAGGCGGTACCTGGCGATGCCGCACCGGATGGTGTGGCAAGACTCCGCTAGGTCTCAGGAAGATTACGAAAGCGTTGAGCCCCTGTCGACCCAACACGCCCGACCAATCGGCCGATTCGGACATATCGCCCATAAATGGGCGCTAGGCCACTCCCGGGTCACGGACAGATAACGACCGACCGGTCTGCGTGGCGTCCGCGGCACGCACCAACCGAAGCCTCGGCACCAGCCCGACATCGGCGAGCACGTCAAGAGCGACCCGTTCGTCCTGCTCAATACTGATACGGGCCGACCCCGCAGAGTCCACGGCCCGCACCCCCTGCCGGACACCGGGCGGACCGAGCAGCACCGTCACCACACAGTCGCCGCACGCGGTATTGCGAACCTCGCAGTCGTTGCAATCGACAATCACTGTGATCCTCGTCTCTGCCGGGGGCCTCGCGGCGTTTCGCAGGCCTCTGAGACGGAAACTAGCGGCGCGGTCCGACACGGACCACGCGACGGCCGCGCCAGGTGGGCCCTGTCGGTGGCCGCCCCTAGCCTCAGCCGGGTGAGCCCGCAGAGTCCGCCCAACGCCCAGCTGAGCTTCGACGAGCTCGACACCCCACTGCGGGACACCACCTTCGTCGTCGTTGACCTCGAGACCACCGGCAGCGCGCCCGGCGAGGACGCGATCACCGAGATCGGTGCGGTCAAGATCCGTGGCGGCGAGATCATCGGCGAGCTGTCCACCCTCGTCGATCCCGGCCGCTCGATGCCCCCGTACATCGTCGAGCTGACCGGTATCACCTCCGCCATGCTGATCGGGGCGCCGCGAATCGAGCGGGTGCTCCCGAGCTTCCTCGAGTTCGCACGCGGCGCCGTCCTGGTGGCCCACAACGCGCCCTTCGACATCGGCTTCCTCAAGGCCGCCACTGCCCGCTGCGAGCTGCCCTGGCCACCGTTCCAGGTGCTGTGCACCGTCAAGCTGGCCCGCCGGGTGCTCGGTCGGGACGAGGCGCCCTCGGTGAAGCTCTCGGCCCTCGCCGCCCTCTTCGACGTCAGCACCAAGCCCACCCACCGGGCCCTCGACGACGCCAGGGCGACGGTGGAGGTGCTGCACGGGCTCATCGAACGGGTCGGCAACCTGGGCGTACACAGTTACCCGGAACTGGTCGACTACCTCCCCAACGTCTCCGCCGCGCAGCGGGGCAAGCGCGGGCTCGCCGCGCACCTCCCCCGCACCCCGGGCGTCTACCTGTTCCGCGGCCCGTCCGACGAAGTGCTCTACGTCGGCACCGCGGTCAACCTGCAGCGCCGGGTGCGCGGCTACTTCACGGGATCAGAGACCCGCGCACGGATGAAGGAGATGGTGGCGCTGGCCACCAGGGTGGACCACGTCGAGTGCGCGCACGCCCTCGAGGCGTCGGTGCGCGAACTCCGGCTGCTGGGCGCGCACGCCCCTCCCTATAACCGGCGCTCGAAGTTCCCCCGCCGGGCGTGGTGGATCACCCGGACCGCCGAGCCGTTCCCCCGGCTCGCGATCTCGCGTAGCGCGACCTCCGACGCCCTCGGCCCGTTCGGTTCCCGCACGGACGCGGCGGAGGTCGCCGCGACGATCGCCGACATCTGCCGAATCAGGACGTGCACCAAGAGAATTCGCGATGACCAGCCCCATGGGCCCGACTGTCCGGACAGTGCGGTCGGCGGTTGCCCCGCCGGGGGCACGCCACAGAGCGCGGCCGAGTACAGCCGTGCACCGGACACCGCGCACGCGCTCTTCCGGGGAACCGACGATGCGCCGCTGCACGGGCTCCGTGCCCGGATCGAAGAACTCGCCGCGGCCGAGCTGTTCGAGAGTGCCGCGCGGCTCCGTGACCGCACCACGGCCCTGGCGCTCGCGCTCCGCCGGGCTCAGCGCCTCGCGAGCCTCGCCGCCGTCGACGAACTGGTCGCCGCGCGCCCCTCGCCCTCCGGCGGCTGGGAGCTGGCGGTGATCCGGGCAGGCAGGCTCGCCTCCGCAGGGGTGGCCGAACGCGGCGTGCCTCCGATGCCGGTCGTCGAAGCACTGACCCTGTCGGCCGAGACCGTGATCGAGGAGCCGTCACCGCTGCGGGGCGCGATGGCGGGCGAGGCCGGGCTCATCGCCGGCTGGCTCGAGACGCCGGGGGTCCGGATCGTGCGCGCGAGCCACGGATACGCCGAACCCGCGCGCGGCGGTGGCGGCTGGCTGCAATGGTGCGCGGTGGCGCGGGGAGCCGCCGCGGCGGCAGGCACCGCCTAGGGTGACAGGGGAAAGAACAGAGTCGGACGCCCGTCTATGGACAAGGACCCACACGGCCCTTCCTATAGATAGGACGCCACCGCAGCCAAGGAGCGAGATGATCAACGCCATCGTCCTCATTCACGCCAAAGCGAACCGGATCCCGGAGACCGCGCAAGCGGTGGCCGACATCGCCGGGGTGTCCGAGGTCTATTCGTGCGCGGGCGACGTCGACCTGATCGCCATCGTGAAGGTCCGAGACCACGCCCAGATCGCCGAGGTGGTCACCGGCGCGATCAACAAGGTGGACGGCGTCGAGCAGACGACGACCCACATCGCCTTCCGCTCCTACGCCAGCGCAGACGTCGAGGCCGCCTTCTCCATCGGCGAGTGATCCGGGGCGGGCACCGCCGTTCGGTTCGACCGACGGCGGTTCCCGCACCCGGTGGGCGTCAGTCCGCCAGTTCGGTGGAGACCGCGACCCAGCGGTCGAGCAGCGCAGCCGCGTCGCCACTGTCGATCGCGCGTACGGCCCGCTCGAGGCCCGCACGCAGGGCGCTGTCGAGATCGCCCGAGAGACCGCTGTGGGCGGCGATCGCGCCCGCCGCGTTCAGGACCACCGCGTCGTGCACGGCACCCCGCTCGCCGCCGAGCACCGCCCGCGCGATCACCGCGTTCGCCTCGGCGTCCCCGCCACGCAGGGCCGACAGCGGCACCCGCTCGATCCCCAGCGCCGTCGGGTCGATGCTGTCCTCGCGCACCTGCCCACCGGACACGACATACGCCGTGCTCGTGGTCGACGTGGTGATCTCGTCGAGTCCGTCGTCGCCACGCACCACCAGTGCGCTGCTGCCCCTGCGCGCCAGGACCCCCGCCACCACGGGCTGCAGGTCCGCGAAGGCACAACCGATCAGGCCGGCTCGCGGCCGCGCGGGGTTGGTCAGCGGCCCAAGCACGTTGAACACCGTCGGGATGCCGATCTCCTTGCGCGGACCAGCGGTGAACCGGAACGCGGGATGAAAGGTCGGCGCGAAGCAGAACCCGATCCCCACCTCGCGCACGCACCGCGCGACGGCGTCCGGGCTCAGGTTGATCCGGACTCCGAGCGCCTCGAGCACGTCGGCGCCGCCGCTCTTCGAGGACGCGGCCCGGTTTCCGTGCTTGACCACCCGGATGCCCGCGGCGGCGACCACGACCGAGGCCATCGTGGAGATGTTGACGGTCTGCTGCCGGTCACCGCCGGTGCCGACGACATCCACCGCGTCACCGTCGACATCGATCGTGCGCGCATGCGCGAGCATCGCGTCGGCGATGCCGCTCACCTCGGACGGGGTCGGGCCCTTCATCTTCAGTGCGATGCCGAACGCCGCGATCTGCGCGGAGGTGGCGTTGTCCGACATGATCTCGTCCATCGCCCACGATGCGGTCCCCGGATCGAGATCGCGTCCGTCCGTCAGCGCACCGAGCACCTCTGGCCAACTCCCCATCGCAACCGCCTCTTCCCGTCGCCGTCAGCACAATCGAAGACGAAGCTTAGTCAGTACGGGCAACCGGATTCCGCGGCGGCTGCAGCGCATCCCATCCGAGGACACGACCACCCGCGCGCTGCGCCAACCCCGCCATCCGGGAGCGCTCCTGCGAACAGTGCAGCGCGTCGAGGACCTGCACCCGCTGCAGCACCAACGCCACCAGTTCCTCGGCCCCCGGTTCCGCCCCCGCCGGGTCGACCTCCTGCGGCGCGGGCGCGTCCGGCGCCGCGACGGTGTAGCGGTCCTGACCCGCGAGCTCGACCGCCCCGTGCACCTGATCCGCAGGCACCCACAGGTGGTGCCGCAGGACGGCGTCCGCCTCCTCGATCCACCCAGGCTCCGACCCCGCAGCCCGCTCCAGCGCCCGGCTGCATGCCTCCGCGTCGTCGAAGCTCGACGCCACCACCACAAGATCGGTCCGCGTCGCGTCGAGCGGCACCGCCTTACGCCGCCCGAACCGCTTGCGCCACCACCGCACTCGTTCCATGACGCCAGCCTCGCATGCCCGACTACCTGCACAATCACAGACCACGGCATACTGGTCGTAGGCCGCGACGCGCCAAGAACGGACCCGGGTAGTACTCGCTTACGACGAAGCGTCATACTTCTGTCTGTGACGAGCGCAGTAGGGACCCAAGGATCCGCAATCACCCAGCGCGTGCACTCGCTGAACCGGCCGAACATGGTCAGCGTCGGCACCATTGTCTGGCTGTCCAGCGAGCTGATGTTCTTCGCCGGCCTGTTCGCGATGTACTTTGTCGCGCGCGCGCAGGCGGACGGACACTGGCCGCCGGAGCCCACCGAGCTGAACCTCGGCCTCGCGGTGCCCGTCACCGCGGTGCTGGTGGCTTCTTCCTTCACCTGCCAGATGGGCGTCTTCGCCGCTGAGCGTGGTGACGTCTTCGGGCTGCGCCGCTGGTACACGATCACCCTCATCATGGGCACGATCTTCGTGCTCGGCCAGGCGTACGAGTACTACCACCTGGTTCACGAGGGCACCACGCTCTCGAGCAGCGCGTACGGCTCGGTCTTCTACATGACGACCGGCTTCCACGGCCTGCACGTGATCGGTGGTCTGGTCGCCTTCGTCTTCCTGATCGCGCGTACCAAGGTCAGCAAGTTCACCCCGGCACAGGCAACGGCTGCGATCGTTGTCTCGTACTACTGGCACTTCGTCGACATCGTGTGGATCGGCCTGTTCGCCACCATCTATTTCATCCGTTAAGAAGCTGAACGCAGTTCACAGCCCAAGCCCGTTCAGTCCGTCCCGCGAGACCAAAGGGATACAGATGAGTTCATCCCCCCCTTCAGCAGCCGCCGGTAGCGCGTCTGCCACGAAAGCCCGTCGGCAGCGAAAGTTCCGGCGGCGCGTCACCGGCGCCATGGTCCTGATGATGGGCCTTGTCGGTGCCGGTTTCCTCGCCGCGGCGCTGACGCCGACTCCGCAGGTGGCCACCGCGTCCGACGATTCGGCAGCGCTGATCCGCGAGGGTAAGCAGCTCTACGACACGTCCTGCATCACCTGCCATGGTGCGAACCTGCAGGGTGTCCAGGACCGTGGACCGAGCCTCATCGGCGTCGGCGAGGCCGCCGTCTACTTCCAGGTGTCCTCCGGCCGCATGCCTGCGGTGCGCAACGAGGCCCAGGCCCTTCGCAAGCCGCCGAAGTTCGACACCAAGCAGACCGACGCCCTCGGCGCCTACATCCAGGCCAACGGCGGCGGTCCGACCGTGGTCCGGGACGAGAACGGCGAGATCGCCCAGTCGTCGCTGCGCGGCGACGATGTGGCCCGCGGCAGCGAGCTGTTCCGCCTGAACTGCGCCTCGTGCCACAACTTCACCGGTAAGGGCGGCGCGCTGTCCTCCGGCAAGTTCGCCCCGCCGCTGGAGCCGGCGAGCGAGCAGCAGATCTGGCAGGCGATGGCCACCGGTCCGCAGAACATGCCCAAGTTCTCCGACCGGCAGCTGAGCCCGGACGAGAAGCGGGACATCATCGCCTACGTCAAGTCCGCGACCGAGTCCAAGAACCCCGGCGGCTACGGCCTCGGCGGGTTCGGCACCGGCCCCGAGGGCATGGCCATGTGGGCCATCGGAATCGTTGCGGTTGTTGGCGCAGCACTCTGGATCGGAGCAAAGTCATGAGCGACGCCGGTCATGGCGATACGCCTAAGAAGCACACCGAGGAAGAACTCGCCGCGATGAGTCGCGACGAGCTCGTCGAACTCGGTACCAACCTCGATGGCGTCGACATCGCATTCCGCCGCGAGCGGTGGCCCGTCAAGGACACCAAGGCGGAGAAGCGTGCCGAGCGGAGCGTGGCCATCTGGTTCACGATCGCCGGCATCTCTGCCCTCGCGTTCATCGGGATCTACCTCTTCTGGCCCTGGGAGTACAAGGGCATGGGCGAGGAGGGCTACAACGCGTACAACCTGTACACGCCGCTGATCGGCCTCACCATGGGTCTTGCGATCCTCGGTGTCGGTATCGGCGCGGTGCAGTTCACGAAGAAGTTCATCCCCGAAGAGGTCTCCATCCAGGACCGCCACGACGGCGGCTCGCCGGAGCAGGACCGCAAGACGATCGTCGCGGAACTGAGCGACACGCTCGACACCTCGACCATCGGTCGTCGCAAGCTGATCACCCGCAGCCTCGGCTTCGGTGCGGGCGCCCTCGGCATCATGGCGATCATGCCGCTCGGCGGTCTGATCAAGAACCCGTGGGCAAAGGGCGACAAGTCCGACCTGTGGACCTCGGGCTGGACCCCGACGTTCCCCGGCGAGACCATCTACCTGCGTCGCTACACCGGTCGCACCGACGACGTCGTCCTGGTCCGCCCGGAGGATCTCGACGCGGGCGCCATGGAGACGGTCTTCCCGTTCCGTGAGTCCGAGCGCGGCAGCGAGCGCGCCCTGGCACACGCCCTCAAGCGCGCCGACAACCCGGTCATGCTCATCCGCCTGCGGACCGAGGATGCCAACAAGGCCGTCAAGCGCAAGGGCCAGGAGAGCTTCAACTTCGGCGACTACTTCGCGTACTCCAAGCTGTGCACGCACCTCGGCTGCCCGACGTCGCTCTACGAGCAGCAGACCAACCGGATCCTGTGCCCGTGCCACCAGTCGCAGTTCGACGCTCTCCAGTACGGAAAGCCGATTTTCGGTCCCGCTGCTCGCGCACTGCCGCAGCTGCCGATTACAGTGAATGAAGAGGGCTTCCTGGTCGCCAACGGCGACTTCGTCGAAGCTCTCGGCCCGGGATTTTGGGAGCGTCCTTCATGACAGTGACAGACAACCAGTCCAAGGTCTCCGCTCACGCCGCCAAGGCGGCCGAGGGCATGGACTCTCGGTACCACCTGGCCGCGGGCATGCGCAGGCAGATCAACAAGGTCTTCCCGACCCATTGGTCCTTCATGCTCGGCGAAATCGCGCTCTACAGCTTCGTGATCCTGCTGATCTCGGGTGTCTACCTGACGCTGTTCTTCGATCCGTCGATGGCGGAGGTCGTCTACGACGGCGCCTACCAGCCGCTGCGCGGCGTCGAGATGTCGCGGGCGTACGCCACGACACTCGACATCTCGTTCGAGGTTCGCGGCGGCCTGTTCGTCCGGCAGATCCACCACTGGGCCGCGCTGATGTTCGCCGCGTCGATCATCGTGCACCTGCTGCGCATCTTCTTCACCGGCGCGTTCCGTCGCCCGCGTGAGGCGAACTGGGTCATCGGCTGCCTGCTGCTGATCCTGGCGATGTTCGAGGGCTTCTTCGGCTACTCGCTCCCCGATGACCTGCTGTCCGGCACCGGCCTCCGCGCCGCCCTGTCCGGCATCACGCTGAGTGTCCCGGTCGTCGGTACCTGGCTGCAGTGGCTGATCTTCGACGGCGACTTCCCCGGTCAGCTGATCATCCCGCGTCTGTACGTGGCACACGTGCTGCTGCTGCCGGGCATCATCCTGGCGCTGATCGGCGCGCACCTGGCGCTGGTCTGGTACCAGAAGCACACGCAGTTCCCCGGCCCCGGCCGCACGGAGCAGAACGTCGTCGGCGTCCGCATCCTCCCCGTCTTCGCGATGAAGGGCGGCGCGTTCTTCGCCTTCACCTTCGGCATCCTCGCGCTGATGGGTGGCCTGCTGCAGATCAACCCGATCTGGAACCTCGGCCCGTACAACCCGTCCCAGGTGTCCGCGGGCGTCCAGCCCGACATCTACATGATGTGGACCGACGGCATGGCGCGTCTGTGGCCGGCGTGGGAGATCTACCTGTGGGGCACCTACACGATCCCGGCGGTGTTCGCGGTCGCGCTCATCATGGGCCTGGTGTTCACGGTGCTGATCGCATACCCGTGGATCGAGAAGAAGTTCACCAAGGACGACGCTCACCACAACCTGCTGCAGCGTCCGCGTGACGTTCCGGTGCGCACCTCGCTCGGCGCGATGGCCCTGATGTTCTACGCCATCCTGACGATCATGTGCATCAACGACATCATCGCGTACAAGTTCGACATCTCGATCAACGCGACGACGTGGATGGGCCGCATCGGCATCATCGTGCTGCCGCCGCTGGCGTACTTCTTCACCTACCGGTTCTGCCTCGGCCTCCAGCGCAGCGACCGCCAGGTGCTCGAGCACGGCATCGAGACGGGCGTGATCAAGCGTCTGCCGCACGGTGAGTACGTCGAGGTCCACCAGCCGCTCGGACCCGTGGACGACCACGGCCACCCGATCCCGCTGGAGTACCAGGGCGCCGCGATCCCGAAGAAGATGAACAAGCTCGGTTCGGCCGGCAAGCCCGGCTCCGGATCGCTGCTCGTCGCGGATCCGGCCGACGAGGCCGCGGCACTGCTCGCGGCCGAGCACAAGAACGAGCACGACCAGATGGCGATCCTCAAGGATTACCAGGACAAGGCCCACGGTCACGGCGCGTACGCCGACGGCCAGAAGCCGCTCACGGACGGCGAGAAGCCGTCCACGGACGGCGGCCACTGACCCCGGTCAGAACCAGGCGAAGGCCCCGAACCCATTGGGTTCGGGGCCTTCGTCGTTCCGGTGGCCCGGCGCTCGCACCGCTCCCCTCCCCCAAGGCACGGTCGACGCCGCCGCTCACCCCTCCAGCAGTGGGTTTCCCCTGGCCGCCACGAAATCCTGTGCCGCCTCCGCGAAGGCGCGGATCCGGCTCGTCTGACCCGCCGCCCGCCAGATCAGTCGCCACTCGAGGGCGGTGCCGTCGACCACCGGCACGTACGTCACGTCCGGGCGCGCGTCGTATCGACTGGCGTGGGTGGGCACCGGGAACACCCCCTGCCCGGCCCCGACCAGCGCCAGCATCTCCTGAACCGTCCCGAAGTCGGGTCCGCGTTCGATGACCCTGCCGCTCGGCGTGCTCCGCGGCACCGTGGCCTCGTCGAGATCGTCCGGAATTCCGCGGGGCCGCAACACCTTCGCCCGGGCGAGGTCCTCGATCGTCACCGATTCCAGGCGCGCGAACGGGTGCCGGGCCGAGACCGCGAGTGACGTCTGCTCGCGCAGCAGCACCGGGCTCTGTTCGAGCTCCCGGACGTGCCCGACATCGGCCGCCGCGACCAGGCCGTCGATCTCGTCGCTCAACAGCAGCCCGACCCCGTCGCTGTAGTGACTCTCCCGGATCTGGACCCGACACCCGGGGTGCCGCTCCTGGAAGGTGGTCGCGACCTCGAGTACGAACTGTCCGAGCGCGGTCCCGACGAATCCCACCCGCAGCACACCGTCGAGCCCCCGCCCGGCGGCGATCGCCCTGGCGATGGCCGCCCGGATCTGCTCGTCCGCGGGCCTGAGGTCCTCCTCGAGCCGTCGGCCGATCGGGGTGGGTGTCACCCGGCGGCTGGTCCGCTCGAACAGCGGGGCGCCGACGCGGCGCTCGAGCGCCTTGATGGTCTGACTGACCCGGGCGGTGGAGACGTGCAGTCGCTCCGCCGTGCGGCCGAAGTGCAGCTCCTCGGCCAGGGTCAGGAAGATCTCGATGTCGCGCCGCTCCATGCGGCAACCCCCTTTGTTTAGCCACAGGTTAACGATTCTTGCGCAAACTGCCGTTGTTGGCGACCTTCCCCTGAGCGATCGTAATGGGGACAACAACATTCGAGCGGCAAGGAGATCCCCATGAACGGCCACACACCGAACCCCGCAACCCTCGTCCTCGGCGGCACCGGCAAGACCGGCCGCCGCGTCGCGCAGCGGTTGACCGGTCTCGACCTGCCGGTACGTATCGGCACCCGCTCGGGTGGGGTCCCGTTCGACTGGGAGGACACCGCGACCTGGGAGCCGGCACTGGAGGGCATGACGGCGGCGTACATCTCCTACTACCCGGACCTGGCGGCCCCCGGCGCGGTGGAGGCCATCGCCTCGTTCTCCGAGTTGGCGGTGGACCGCGGTGTGCAGCGCCTGGTGTTGCTGTCGGGCCGGGGCGAGGTCGAGGCGCAGGCCTGCGAGAAGGCACTGACGGATTCGGGCGCGGACACCACGATCCTGCGGGCGAGCTGGTTCGCCCAGAACTTCAGCGAGGGCTACCTGCTCGATCCGATCCTCGCCGGCCAGGTGTACCTGCCGGCCGGGGACATCCCCGAACCGTTCGTCGACGTCGAGGACATCGCGGACGTCGCCCTCGCCGCGCTCACCCAGCACGGGCACACCGGAGAGATCTACGAGCTCACCGGGCCCCGCGCGATCACCTTCGCGGAGGCCGTCGGCACGATCGCCACCGCCGCCGGTCGGACCATCGACTACGTGCAGGTGCCCGCCGAGGACTTCGCCGAGGGACTCGCCGCCGAGCAGGTACCGGCCGACGTCGTCGAGTTGCTGATGTATCTGTTCACCACCGTCCTCGACGGACGGAACGCGGAGCCGGGCGACGGGGTCCGGCGAGCACTGGGCCGCGCGCCGCGCGACTTCGCCGAGTACGCCTCCGCCGCTGCCGCCACCGGCATCTGGAACGTGGGGTGACCGTGATGAACACCAAACTCCTCCAGACGATCACGTTGCTCGGCGCCGGTGTCACCGCCGGACTGATGGCGGGACTGTTCGCCGCGTTCGCCTACGCGGTGATGCCGGGTCTGGGCCGCACCGACGACCAGACCTTCATCTCGGCGATGCAGAAGATCAACGTCGCAATCCTCAACGGCTGGTTCATGATCTGCTTCCTCGGTGGGCTCGTCCTCACCGTCGCGGCGCTGCTCCTGCACCTGCGTTCGGCACGCGGCACGCTCCCCTGGATCATCGCCGCGCTGGTCTTCTATGTCGCGATGCTCGTCATCACCGCCGCCGTCAACGTGCCACTCAACGACGAACTCGCACGGGCGGGCGACGTCATCGCGAACCCCGACGTGGTACGCGAACAGTTCGAATCCCGTTGGGTCACCTGGAACATCGTGCGGGCGGTCGTCAGTACCGCCGCCTTCGCGGCACTCGCCTACGCCCTGGTGGTGCACGGGCGGGAGACGGCACCGCAGGCGCAACCGACCGCCGCGGCTGCGGCCACCGCAGCTGCCGCCCCCGAGGTTCGTCCCACGTGGATGTACCCGGCCGAACAGATCGGCAACGGCAACGGCGGAAACCGGAGCCTGCCCTCCGTCACTGACGGGAGGTAGCGACCCGGATGGCCTCCTCCGGGTCGATGAGATGGGAGTGGTCGTCGTCGCCGACCTCGATCTGCACGACGTCGATGCGGCCGTTGAACCTGGTCTCTCCCAGATACCCGACGCTGACCGGCATCCCGTAGTCGTCGCCGATGTCCGTCGTCTCGTCCGCGGAGAAGATCATCGGCTGCGTCTGCTCCACCCGCCCGGTACCGACGGGGCGGCCATCGTGAAACAGGGTGACATCGCCGCCCTTCGCGAGGCCGCCCCCGTCGTATGCGAACTCGGCGCGGATCTGGTGACTGCCCGCGGGGATGTCCTCGGTCGCCTCGATCGTGAACTCCCTCATGCCGAGCAGGTTGTAGACGAACGCGGTTCGCCCCTTCTTCACGTAGAGCGCCCATCCGCCGAAGCGACCGCCCTGCGCGATGACCACGCCGTTGGTGGCGACGTTCGTCGGCGTCTCGACCGCGGCGGTCACCGAGAAGGATCGGTTCTTGATGTCGATGACGCTGTGCTCGCTGAGCCGCTTCATCCCCGGGAACAGCACCTGCGTGTTGCCCGAGATCAGTTGGGGGCGACCGGCGATGGTCGGGTTGATTCGTTCGAACCGGCGATCGTCGATCGGCAGCACGTTGTACTTCACGGCCTCGATCAGCCACAGGCGCTGCAACTCGGCGAGCTTCTCGGGCATCTCGGCGGCCAGGTCGTGGGCCTGGGTCCAGTCGGTGGTGCCGTCGTAGAGTTCCCACACGTCGTCGTCGAGCGCCGGCAGTACCTCGTTCGGCAGCCAGGGGGTGCTGTGCCGGGTGACCGCGCTCCAGCCCTTGTGGTAGATGCCCCGATTGCCTGCCATCTCGAAGTACTGCAGGTCGTGCCGCTCCGGCGCGGAAGCGTCGTCGAAGCTGTACAGCATGCTGGTGCCCTCGATCGGCGCCTGCTGCACTCCGTTGACGAATGTGGGCTCGGGCAGCCCGGCGGCCTCGAGCACGGTGGCCGCGACGTCGATGACGTGGGTGAACTGCGAACGGATCTCGCCCTTGGCGGTGATGCCGTTCGGCCAGTGCACGATCGTCCCGTTGCGGGTACCGCCCCAGTGCGAGGCGACCTGCTTGGTCCACTGGAAGGGTGAGCACATCGCCCAGGCCCAGCCAACCGAATAGTGGTTGTAGGCCTCCACTGTGCCGAGCTTGTCCTTGACCTCCGCCATGAACTCCGGGGTCTCGATCGCGGCGAGGCCGTTGAAGTTCGCCATCTCGTTGAAGGCCCCGTTCAGCGTTCCCTCGGCGGAGGCCCCGTTGTCGCCGACGATGTAGTAGATCAGGGTGTTCTCGAGCGCCCCCATCGCGTCGATCGCGTCGACGACGCGGCCGACGTGGAAGTCGGTGTGCTCGAGGAAGCCCGCATACACCTCCATCTGGCGTTCCAGCACCGGCTTGAGTGCCTCGTCCATGTCGTCCCATGCCGGGATCGCGTCGGGACGGGCGGTCAGTTCGGCGTCATCGGGCACGACCTGGCGCTGTTTCTGCCGATCGAGGATCGATTCACGCTGGGCGTCCCAGCCGCCCGCGAACCGGCCCGCGTACTTGTCGGCCCACTCGGCGGGCACGTGATGCGGGGCGTGAGTGGCGCCGGGGGCGAAGTAGACGAAGAACGGCTTGTCGGGCGCGAGCGCCTTCTGGGTGCGCACCCAGTCGATGGCCCGGTCGGCCAGGTCCTCGGTGAGGTGGTAGCCCTCCTCGGGCGACTTGTCCGGCTCGACAGGGGCGACGCCCTCGTACAGCGCCGGGTAGTACTGGTTGTTCTCGCCGCCGATGAACCCGTAGAAGTGCTCGAATCCGCCACCGCCGGTCGGCCAGGCGTCGAACGGGCCGACGGGCGAGGTCTGCCACGGTGGTACCTCGTGGCACTTGCCGAACTGTGCGGTGGAATAGCCGTTGAGTTTCAAGGTCATCGGCAGTGCGGCCTTGGTGTTGGGGCGGAGCCCGGACGAGCCGGGCGCCGAGGTCGCGGTCTCGGTGATCATGCCCATCCCGACCGAATGGTGGTTACGGCCGCTGAGCAGCGCGGCGCGGGTCGGCGCGCACAGCGCGGTCGTGTGGAACCGGGTGTAGGTGAGTCCGCCGCGCTGCAGGCGTTCGGCGGTCGGCGTGTGCGCCGGTCCCCCGAAGGCGCTGCTGGCACCGTATCCCACGTCGTCGAGCAGGATCACGAGAACGTTCGGTGCGCCCTCCGGCGGAAGCAGCGGCTCGATCGGCGGGAACGCGGTGTCCGGATCCTTCGCGTCGTAGGTCGTCAGACCGATGTGCTGCCGGTCCGGAATCGGAAGAACCCCTCGGTACTCGCCCGCTCGATCCACCATGGCCACTCACATTCCGTCGTCACCCATCGGAACGCCCGCCGGCCCCACGTCGGAACCGCCGACAGCGCCTTGCCGTCCGACCATAGCCCGGGCAACACGGAACCCGACGACGAATCGAATGGGCGGATCGCCGAGCCTAAACGGCGAGGGCGCCGAACCCCGTGTGGGATTCGGCGCCCTCGCCGTGCTCAGGTGTGATGCGGCTCAGTGCTTCTCGGGTCCGACGTGGTACTCGAAGACCAGACCCACGGCGGTGGCCAGGATCAGCGCCACGCCGACCGCGATCAGCCACGGCTGGAAGAAGGCCAGCGCGACCGCGGTGAATGCCGCCGCGAAGGCGAGCAGGACGGGCCAGTAGCTTCCCGGGCTGAAGAAGCCCAGGTCGCCCGCGCCGTCCGAGATCTCGGCGTCGTCGTAGTCCTCGGGGCGGGTGTCGAGTCGCCGTGCCACGAACCGGAAGTACGTGCCCACGATCAGGGTAAGTCCGGCGGACAGCACGATCGCGGTCAGGCCGGCCCACTCGACTCCGGTACGCGATGCGGCGGTGAAGACGCCGTAGACGATCGCGACGAGGATGAAAAACACCGTCAAGATCTCAAAGAGCTTGGCTTCGATCTTCATTTCAGCAAGTCCTTCAGCGGTTGATGGGTCTGGGTGCCGTCGGCACTGCTACTGGTATTCGCCCTCGAGGACGGTGGTGGCCTGCCGGTACGTCCGCTCCGTGTTGAACGGCTGCGTGGACGTGGCGACCGGAGACTCGCCGATCTTCGCGAGCGCCTCGGCGGTGGTCAGCGCCTGCCCACCCTCGTCGAGCGGCTTGCGCAGCTCGATGTACTCGGCGAACTTCTCCGGGCTGACCGCGCGGACCTCGAAGTTCATCATCGCGTGGTACGTGCCGCACATCTCGGCGCAGCGGCCGACGAACGCGCCTTCCTTGGTGATCTCGCTGATCTGGAAGACGTTGTCGGAGTGGTTCTGCTCCGGGTTCGGCATGACGTCGCGCTTGAACAGGAACTCCGGCACCCAGAACGCGTGGATGACGTCCGCGGCGTTGAGCACGAACTCGATGCGCTTGCCGGTGGGCAGCACGAGGATCGGGATCTCCTGGCTGGATCCGACGGTCTCGATCTTGTCGAATCGCAGGTAGGAGATGTCGTTCGCGGACTTGCCCGCGTTCGGCGGCGGAACCTCTTCGCCGCGGAGCACCTGCTCGCCTGCCGGCTCCTCGGCGTACGCCTGCGCTGCGACGTCGACGCCGTCGTACTTGGCACCGCCCTCACGCAGGTCGATGCTGCGGTAACCGAACTTCCAGTTCCACTGGTACGCGGTCACGTCGACCACCACGTTCGGGTCGTCCTTCTTCTCGTGGACGTAGTTCTGCACGACCACGGTGAAGTAGAACAGCACGGCGATGATGACGAACGGCACCGCGGTGTAAAAGAGCTCCAGCGGGACGTTGTAGGCCGTCTGCCTGGGGAACTCCGGAGAGTCCTTCTTCTTCCGGTGGAAGATGACCACCCAGAAGGTCAGGCCCCACACAATCACGCCCATGAACAGGGCGGCGATGACCGACCAGGTCCACAGTTCACGCATCCGCTCAGCCTGCGGGGTAATGCCCGACGGCCATCCGAACCGAAGCACCGAATTGTCGATCGAACATCCCGACAGCAGCATGGCAGCAAGGCCCAAAGATGCTGCGAGCCCTGCTCGTCGAAGGATCCGACTCTGCGCCACGTTCACGCCTTCCTGATCGCCGCAATGAATAAGGGCAGCCCCAGCCGGACGCCCGAATACTACGCAGCGTAGACCAAAGCTGGCGCCTCTCCACCGTCGGGTCACAACATCAGTTCCGCGAGTCTGCGGCATACTCGGCAGAGTTATTCGGCAATCCGCTGCATACCAGTGTGGAGCCTTCCCCAAGAGCGAATAGAGGTATTGGACGCCGTGTGCGGACTGCTCGGGCTACTGACCTCCTCCGGCACCACCGAAGACGCGGTTTCGCGCGTCGACTCGGCGATGCACTGCCTGCGGCACCGCGGGCCGGACGAGCACGGAACCTGGAACGACGACGACCTGATCTTCGGCTTCAACCGGCTCTCGATCATCGACATCGAACACTCGCATCAGCCGCTGCGCTGGGGCCCGCCGGAGAACCCGACCCGATACGCGCTGACCTTCAACGGTGAGATCTACAACTACCTCGAACTGCGGGCCGAGCTGGCCCGGGATCACGGTGCCGAGTTCAGCACCGAGGGCGACAGCGAGGCCATCGTCGCGGCGTACCACCACTGGGGAGCCGACGCGGTGCGCCGGTTGCGCGGCATGTTCGCGTTCGCGATCTGGGACACCGAGACCAAGGACCTGTTCCTGGCCAGGGACCCGTTCGGGATCAAGCCGCTGTTCCTGGCGACGGGCACCAGGGGCACCGCCTTCGGCAGCGAGAAGAAGAGCCTGCTGGAGCTGACCGAGCTGATCGGCGTCGGCACGGACCTCGATCCCCGCGCCACCGAGCACTACACGGTGCTGCAGTACGTGCCCGAACCGGAGACGCTGCACGCCGACATCCGCCGCCTCGAGTCCGGCTCCTATGCCTGGGTGCGGGCAGGCGAGGCGCCGCGGATCACCCGCTACTTCACCCCGAAGTTCCCGGCCAAGCCGTTCACCCCTGGTTCCGAGCAGGCCCGCTACCAGGAGATCGCCGAGGCCCTCGAGGACTCCGTCGCCAAGCACATGCGGGCGGACGTGACCGTCGGGTCGTTCCTGTCGGGCGGCATCGACTCCACCGCGATCGCGGCCCTGGCCATCCGGCACAACCCGAACCTGATCACCTTCACCACCGGGTTCGAGCGCGAGGGCTACTCCGAGGTCGACGTCGCCGCCGAGTCGGCCGCCGCGATCGGTGCGAAGCACGTGGTCAAGGTCGTCAGCCCGGCCGAGTTCGCGGCCTCGATCCCGGAGATCATCTGGTACCTCGACGACCCGGTCGCCGACCCGGCCCTTGTGCCGCTGTGGTTCGTCGCGAAGGAGGCCCGCAAGCACGTCAAGGTGGTGCTCTCGGGCGAGGGCGCGGACGAGCTGTTCGGCGGCTACACCATCTACCGCGAGCCGCTCTCGCTCAAGCCGTTCGAATACCTGCCCGCCCCGCTGCGCCGGGCCGCGGGCAAGCTCTCCGACCGGATCCCGGAGGGCACCCGCGGCAAGAGCCTGCTGCACCGCGGCTCGATGACGCTGGAGGATCGCTACTACGGCAACGCGCGCAGCTTCAGCGACGCCCAGCTGCGCGCCGTGCTGCGCGACTTCCGACCGGAGTGGACGCACCAGGACGTGACGGCGCCGATCTACGCGCAGTCGCGGGACTGGGACCCGGTGGCCCGGATGCAGCACCTGGACCTGTTCACCTGGATGCGCGGCGACATCCTGGTCAAGGCCGACAAGATGACGATGGCGAACTCGCTCGAGCTGCGGGTGCCCTTCCTCGACACCGAGGTCTTCGAGGTGGCCTCGCGGGTGCCGCTGGAGCAGAAGATCACCACCAGGCGAACGAAGAGAGCCGCATCTGCGCCGCACACCACCAAGTACGCGCTGCGCCAGGCACTGGAGGGCATCGTCCCGCCGCACGTGCTGCACCGCGCCAAGCTCGGGTTCCCCGTTCCGCTGCGGCACTGGCTGCGCGGCACCGAGCTGTTCGACTGGGCACACCAGCAGATCGCGGACTCGCAGACCGACCACATCTTCGACAAGGCGGCGGTCACGGCGATGCTGAACGAGCATCGCGACGGCGCGTCGGATCACAGCCGCCGACTGTGGACGGTGCTGTGCTTCATGGTGTGGCACGGCATCTTCGTGGAGAAGCGGATCGTGCCGCAGATCCAGGAACCGGTCTACCCGGTCCACGTCTAGGCGCTTCGCGCCTGTGCGCGGTTGACGAGTCTCAGGACTCGTCAACCGCGCACGGGCGGCGTAGCCGCCAGTTACTCCAGCAGTGCGCCGATCTCGTCCGCGGCGTCGGTGCCGTAGGCCTCGGCCAGGCGCTTGACGGCGTCGTCCCGGTCCAGGGTCCATTCCTGGGTGCCGGTGGTCTCGAGCACCAGCACCGCCACCAGCGAGCCGAGCTGAGCGGACCGCTCCAGGCCGAGGCCTGCGCTCTGTCCGACCAGGAATCCGGCGCGGAAGGCGTCGCCGACGCCGGTGGGATCCACCTTCGCCTTCTCTGGCACGACGCCGACGCGGACGAAGTTGCCCTCGCGGTCCACCATCTCGACTCCCTTGGCGCCGAGCGTGGTGACCCGCAGTCCCACCTGCTCCGCGACCTCGGACTCGGTGAGCTCGGTCTTCTGCAGCAGCAGGCCCCACTCGTACTCGTTCGTGAACAGGTACTTCGCGCCGCCGATCAGTTCCTTCGCCTCCGCGCCGGACAGCCGGGCGAGCTGCTGCGAGGGGTCGGCCGCGAACGGCAGCCCCAGCTCGCGGCACTGCTCGGTGTGCCGGATCATCGCCGCGGGGTCGTTCGCACCGATCAGGACCAGATCGACGCCCTCGGCCAGGCCCTCGAGAGAGATCTCCCTCGCCTCGCTCATGGCGCCGGGGTAGAACGACGCGATCTGCGCCATGTCCTCGTCGGTGGTGCACACGAAGCGCGCGGTGTGGGCGGTCTCGGAGACGTGCACGGAGTCGCAGTCGACACCGGCGGACTCGAGCCAGGCGCGGTACTCGGCGAAGTCGGCACCGACCGCGCCGACGAGCAGCGGGGTGCCACCGAGCACGCCCATGGCGTACGCGATGTTGCCGCCGACGCCGCCGCGACGCACCACCAGGTCGTCGACCAGGAAGCTCAGCGAGATGTGGCTGAGCTGGTCGGCGAGGAGCTGGTCGGCGAAGCGCCCGGGGAACCGCATCAGATGATCGGTGGCGATGGAGCCGGTGACCGCAATTGTCACGCGCAGAGACCTCTCAGTAGTTCGTCGATACCGCGGCCATGTCCGTCGGCCGCGGCGCTGATGTGCCGCAAAACTGCCACGGTACCGGCACGTCGGCGCCGCGGCGACCAGAGCACCCTGGCGGTACCCCTGATACACCTCTGACGCGGGCCCACGTGGGGCACCGCGTCAGAGGTGTCGACGGACTCACGCGACGCGGACGTCGCGGGGTCGGATCAGTTGAACGAGTCTCCACAGGCGCAGGAGCCGGTGGCGTTCGGGTTGTCGATCGTGAAGCCCTGCTTCTCGATGGTGTCTACGAAGTCGATCGAGGCGCCCTCGACGTACGGCGCGCTCATCCGATCGACCGCGAGGCTGACGCCACCGAAGTCGACGACCAGGTCACCGTCGAGGTTCCGGTCGTCGAAGAAGAGCTGGTAACGCAGTCCGGCGCAGCCGCCCGGCTGCACGGCGATGCGCAGCGCGAGGTCGTCGCGACCTTCCTGGTCGAGCAGCGCCTTGGCCTTCGACGCGGCGGCGTCGGTCATGGTGACCTTGTGCGCCTCCGTCTCGACCGGAGCTGTCGTCTCGTTCTGCACAGTCATGGGCTCTCCCTGTTCGCTCGTACCAAACCCGTGAACGCTTCAACGGTACTCTGCCGTGCAGTATTCCTGACGGGGCCGACGACGATGACGGCGCCGTCGACAATGTTCCGGGTCGGACTGCCTCCAGTGTGCCGCGCCGCGCCCCTACCGCGCCACCAGCGGCCGTGTCATCGCCCCTCCTGCGGCCACTGCCGGGCCACCTTCTCGGTGAGCGCGCGCAGCTGACCAGCCGCATCGGACATCGCCAGGCGCACCGAGCCGGCGTGATCGGTCACCGAGTACAACGCGCGCAGGCCCGCGGCCTCGACCTCGCTCGCTCCGAGCTGCACCTGACCCGCGATCACCACGGTCGGCACCCCGTGCCCGGCCGCCGCCTCGGCGAGGGCGATCACCACCTTGCCGCGCAGCGACTGGTGGTCGAACCGCCCCTCCCCGGTCAGCACCAGGTCGGCGGACGCCAACAGCGACTCCTGCCCGGTGTGGGTCGCGACCACCGCGGCACCCGATTCCCTCGTCGCGCCGAGCGCCAGCAGCGCCGCGCCGATCCCGCCCGCCGCGCCCGCCCCCTCGACGTCGGCCACCCGTTTACCAGCGGCCGACTCCAGCACCCGCGCCCACTCGGCGTTGCGTCGCTCCAGCACCTCCACGGCCGCGGCGTCCGCACCCTTCTGCGGCCCGAACACCACGGCGGCGCCGTGCTCGCCGAGCAGCGGGTTCCGCACGTCGGTGGCGGCGATCAGCCGGATCCCCGCCAGCCGCTCCCGCGCGGAGGCGACGGCCGCGCGGTCGGTCCCGCCGCCGAGAGCCTCGACCAGTCCCCTGCCGCCGTCGGTGCAGCCGCTGCCGCCGAGCCCGACCACCACCGTGGTGGCGCCCGCGTCCACAGCCGCGGCGATCAGCTGCCCGACGCCGCGGCTGTGCGCGGCGACCGCGGTGCGCGGATCCGGCGGCCCGCCGAGCAACGCCAGGCCGCAGGCCTGTGCCGATTCGAGGTAGGCGGTGTCTCCGGCGGCCAGCCAGTGGGCCCGCACGGGCGCGTCGAGCGGGCCGTCGACGGTCACGGCGATCGGCTCACCGATCCGGGCCGCCAGCACGTCGACGAAACCGGGTCCGCCGTCCGACTGCGGCGCCTCGATCGGCTCGTCGTCGGGCCTACCCGCGGACCAGCCGGCCGCCATCGCCGCGGCGGCCTGGACCGCGGTGAGGGTGTCCCCGAACGAATCCGGCGCGATCAGCACTCGCATCGGCCGAGTGTAGGACCGGCGGCGCCGCCCGGCAGCGCGGCGCGGGGTGACCCCGTGTCCATCCCGACGGGACGGGTGCGAATCGATGCACGCGCACGGCAAGTAACCTGAAGGGGTGAAGCTGCTGCGCCGAGGAAACTCCGACACCCCCGACAACGGCGACCATGAGGTCGTCGAGTCGACCGCGGTCGAACTGACCTCCCCCACGTCTGAGACCGAGGGCAAGGGCAGGCCGACCCCGAAGCGCCGCGAGGCCGAGAGCAAGCGACGCGGCCCGGTCGCACCCGCACCGCTGACCGCAAAGGAAGCGCGGGCTCGACGCAAGCAGACCCAGGGCAGCAAGGAGGAGCGCAAGCAGGCCTCCGCGGAGCGCCGGGCGACCGCCGCCGATCGACGCGCCCGAATGCTCGCGGGTGAGGACAAGTACCTGCTGCCGCGCGACAAGGGCCCCGTGCGCGCCTACGTCCGCGACCTCGTGGACTCCCGCAGGCACCTGGTGGGGCTGTTCATGCCGCTGGCGCTGCTGCTGATCATGGCGATGTTCCTGAGCCCCGCGATCCAGTCGATCGTGACGCTGGGCATGTTGGTGCTGATGTTGTTCATGCTGGCCGAGGGGTACATCATGGGCCGCACCATCAATCGGCAGGTCCGCGAGAGGTTCCCCGACACCATGGACGGCGGCCTGAAGCTGGGCTGGTACGCGTTCGTCCGGGCCTCGCAGATCCGGAAGATGCGGGCGCCGCAGCCCCGGGTCTCCCCTGGCGACGCCGTCTAGTCGGTACCCCTCAGCTGTGCGGCGCCCGGTGCCGCACGGCCTGGAGGTCGGCGAACATCCGTTCGGCGTCCCGATCGACGACGTTCACCGAACCCGAGGCGTCATCGGACCGAAAGTGGTTGAACCGGTATCGCCGGATGCCGGCGGGTTCCCGGTCCCGGTCGCGGCGGGCGACCGCCAGGAAGACTCCCTGTAGGGCGATCATCAGCAGGACGAGCGCAATGAATGTGGTCATGGCTGTAATTTTGCGGCCATGGATTTGCCGCCAACAGTGGCAGCAATGACATAGTTCGTCAATATCGCGCCATATACTGTGCTCATGCTGTCCTCGGTCGCGGTACTGCTCGTCGACCACGCCGCCATGTTCGAGTTCGGCGTGGTCTGCGAGGTGTTCGGCGTCGACCGCACCGCGGCGGGCCTGCCCGCCTTCGACTTCCGGGTCTGCGGCCCGGAGGCGGGCGTACCCCTGACGTCCGTCACCCCCGGCATCTCCATCACCCCCGAGCGCGGACTCGACGGACTGCGCGGGGCGGACCTGGTCGCGATCCCGGCCTCCGCGACCCGCACCGACTTCCCGCCCGCCGTCGTCGCGGCGCTGCGGGAGGCCGCCGACGCGGGCGCCACCGTGCTCACGGTCTGCTCGGGCGCGTTCCTGGCAGGCGCCGCGGGGCTGCTCGACGGACGCAAGTGCACCACCCACTGGGTTCACGCGGACGAGCTGGCCCGCGCCTTTCCCACCACCACCGTCGATCCGGACGTCCTCTTCGTCGACGAGGGCAACCTCATCACCAGCGCGGGCACCGCCGCCGGGATCGACGCCTGCCTGCACCTGGTCCGGCGCGAACTCGGCAGCGCCGTCGCGAACACCATCGCGCGTCGCATGGTGGTGCCGCCGCAACGGGACGGCGGCCAGCGCCAGTTCATCGAGCGGGCCGTGGTCGACTGCGCCGACGACAGCATCACCGACACCCTGCGATGGATGAGCGAGCACCTCGACGCCGCCCACAGCATCGAGAGCCTGGCGGCGCGGTCGACGATGTCGACCCGCACCTTCGCGCGGAAGTTCGCGGCCGAGACCGGGACCACGCCGGTCAAATGGCTGACGACGCAACGGGTGTTGCTGGCCCAGCAGCTCCTCGAGGAGACCGGCTACGGGCTCGAGGAGATCGCGGGCCGCTGCGGGTTCGGGTCCGGCGCGCTCCTGCGCCACCACTTCCACCGGCAGGTCGGGCTGGCTCCCGCCGACTACCGCCGACGGTTCGGCGACCGCGCCCCTGCCGTTGGTACCGTCTAGCCCGTGCCGTCCCCCGCCCCGCAGCCGCCGCTACGCACCCTCGTGCTCGGCGGGGCACGATCCGGCAAGTCCGGCCACGCCGAGGCACTGATGGACGGATCCGCGCCGACCGCCGTCCGCTACATCGCCACGGCCCGCCTCGACGCCGACGACGCCGACTGGGAGCAGCGGATCGAGGCGCACCGCAGCCGCCGACCGCGGGAGTGGACCACCGTCGAGAGCGCGACCGGCGCCGGGCTCGCCGAGCTGCTGCGCACCGACGCCGCCCCGACCATGGTCGACGATCTCGGCACCTGGCTGACCGCGGAGATGGACGCGGCGCAGGCCTGGGAACTCCCACGAGGCACCCTCGCCCCCCGGATCGACGACCTGGTCGACGCCGTCGCCGACCATCGCGGCAGACTCGTCCTGGTCAGCCCGGAGGTGGGCCTCGGCGTGATCCCCGAGACCCGGTCCGGTCGACTCTTCCGAGACGAGATCGGCTCCCTCAACGCGAGGATGGCCCAGGTCTGCGACGAGGTGCTCCTCGTCGTTGCCGGGCTGGCGACCAGACTCAAGTGACGCCTATTTCAAGTGACACGTTCAAGCGGTACCACGCTGAAGTGAGAGGTCAACTGTGACAACCGAATCGGGCATCCCCTCCGAGGCGGCCTTCGAGGCCGTCACGCCCCCGGACCCGGCCGTCGCGGCCGAGGCCGACGCCCGCCAGCAGCAGCTGACCAAGCCCGCGGGCTCGCTCGGCCGGCTCGAGGCGCTCGGCGGATGGGCGGCGGCCTGCCAGGGCCAGTGCCCGCCACGGGTGTTCGCGCGCCCCCGGGTCGTCGTCTTCGCGGGCGACCACGGCGTGACCGCGCACGGCGTGTCCGCGTACCCCGCCGAGGTGACCGCGCAGATGGTCGCCAACTTCCAGGCGGGCGGCGCGGCCGTGAACGCGCTCGCCGCCACCACGGGGGCGGGGGTACGGGTGGTCGACATCGCCGTCGCGACCGACACCGAGCCCTCCGTCTCCACGCACAAGGTCCGGCGCTCGAGCGGATCCATCGACCGCGAGGACGCGCTCAGCGAGTCGGAGACGCTGCAGGCCATCGCGGCGGGGCGCGCCATCGCCGATGAGGAGATCGACAGCGGCGCCGATCTGCTCATCGCGGGCGAGATGGGCATCGGCAACACCACGCCCGCGACGGTGCTGATCGCCGCGCTGACCAACACCGAGCCGGTCGCCGCGGTCGGGCGTGGCACCGGCGTCGACGACGCCGGTTGGAGCCGCAAGACCGCGGCCATCCGCGACGCGATGCGCCGGGTCCGGCCCGTCACCGCCGACCCGGTGGCGCTACTGCGGGTGGGCGCGGGAGCGGACCTGGCGGCGATGGCCGGGTTCCTGGCCCAGGCCGCGCTGCGCCGCACCCCCGTCATCCTCGACGGCGTCGTGGTGACGGCCGCCGCCATGGTCGCGGAGGACCTGGCGCCCGGCGCCCGCGAGTGGTGGGTCGCAGGCCACCGTTCCACCGAGCCGGCGCACACGATCGCGCTCAAGCACCTGCGGCTCGACCCGATCCTCGAACTGGGCATGCGACTCGGCGAGGGGTCCGGTGCGCTGGTGGCGCTGCCCGTGCTGCAGTCCGCGGTCGCCACCCTGGCCGACATGGCAACCTTCGCCGACGCGGGTGTGAGCACCGAATCCGATGAGCAGGCAACCGATTCCGAGGCCGACGACGAGACCGAGGCCGAGGCGCGCTGACGGTGACCGACGCGCTCGGCGGGATCCGGCTCGCACTGTCCTGGCTGACGGTGCTGCCCGCACGCCACGATCCCGACGCCCCGGCGATCGACCGGACGGCCGGCCGTCGGGCGATCGCCGCGACCCCGGTGGTCGGGATGCTGCTCGGCGCCGCCTGTGCCTGCCTACTCTGGTTGCTGCTCGCGGCCTCGCTCGATCCGGCCCTGGCCGGGCTGATCGCGGTGACGGCACTGGCGTTGCTCACCCGCGGCATGCACGTCGACGGGCTGGCGGACACCGTCGACGGGCTCGGCTGCTACGGCCCGCCCGCGCGCGCCCTCGAGGTGATGCGCGGCGGGGGTATCGGCCCCTTCGGCGTGGTCGCCCTCATCGTCTGCATCGGCGCGCAGGCCCTCTCGTTCGGCTCGCTGGCCCAGTCCGGGCAGTGGATCGCGATCGGTGTCGCCGTGGCGGCGGGCCGGGTGGCGGTCGTGCTCGCCTGCAGGCGCGGTGTTCCCGCAGCGGGCCCGACCGGGTTCGGCGCGCTGGTCGCCGACAGCCAGGGCCGGTGGTCGTGCGCGCTGTGGTCGCTGGCGCTGACCGCGGCTGCCCTGTTCGCGGTACCCGGTCGCTGGTGGCAGGGACCGGTCGTGGTGCTCGCGGCGCTGGCCGCGACCGCGCTGCTGACCCGGCACTGCGTCCGCCGGTTCGGCGGCGTCACCGGGGACGTGCTCGGCGCGGCGGTCGAGGTGACGGTCACCGTCGTCGCCGTCGGTGCGCTTTTGGCCGGGTGAGGCCGCGGGCGGGCATCACCTCCGGGACGACGCGGCAGCGGCCTCGCTCAGGATCTCGTCGACCGACCAGTGATCGGCCGCGTGCCTGCCGTACCTGACGGCCCGCACCGTGCCCTCCTGGCCGATCAGGAAATCGGCAGGCAACCCGAGGACGCTCTGTCCGTGTGGGGTCGGCAGCCCGCCCGCCCGAACACCCTTCGCGACGACGGCCCAGGTCCGCGGGCGCAGCGGGGCGCTCCAGGCACTCGGGTGCAGCACCGCCCTGGCCGCGGATCCGACGCCGAAGGCGGCGTACAGGACCTTGTCGGGGTCCGCGATCGCCGCGAACGGCAGCCGGCCCTGGTGCGGCCGCATGTGCTCGGCCGGGGAATGGAACACCACGACCTCGCGGATCCCGGCGGCGCGGATCTCGTCGTGCCGCCGGGCGATCGGCGCCAGGTGCACGTTGCAGATCGGACACCCCGCAAAGCGTCGGAACTGCAGATGGGTCAGCCCGGAGGGATCGGGCAGGGCGATCCGGTCCCCTCCGATGGTGGTCAGGGTCCGGTGCTCGATCGGGTCGCCGGGGCGCAATCGCCGCGCGGTGATCGGGGAGGTGTTCGTGACTGCGTTCATGATGTCGGGTCTCCTGTCTGATCACCCGGCTCGCGGTTGTCACACCGGCCGGGTTCTGTCCGTCATCTAATTGACAGACGGCGACGAAGGAATGTGACCGATGGACGGCGACGACTTCTTGGCGGAAGAGTTCGAGGCGCACAGCGCACACCTGCGGGCGGTGGCCTACCGCATGCTCGGGTCTGTCGGCGAGGCCGAGGACGCCGTCCAGGAGACGTGGTTGCGGTTCAGCCGCGCCGATACGGACGACGTGCGGAATCTGGGCGGGTGGCTCACCACCGTGCTCGCCCGCGTATGCCTCAATCTGCTGCGGGCCCGCGGTGCGCGCCGCGAGACCCTCCTCGGCGTTCATCTACCCGACCCGATCGTCGCCGGGCCCGACGACACGGGGCCCGAACACGAAGCACTCCTTGCAGATTCGGTGGGGCTGGCGTTGCTCGTGGTGCTCGATACGCTGCCGCCGGCGGAGCGGCTAGCGTTCGTGTTGCACGACATGTTCGCCGTGCCGTTCGACGACATCGCCCCCATAGTGGATCGGTCGCCCGAGGCCGCCCGGCAGCTCGCCAGTCGCGCGCGACGACGCGTGCGGAGCGCCCCGGTTCCCGACACCGATCGGCCACGCCAACGCGAGGTCGTGGACGCCTTCCTGGCCGCCGCGCGCGGCGGCGACCTCGACCGGCTGGTGGCGCTGCTCGATCCGGACGTGGTCCTGCGGACCGACGCAGGAGCGGCCCAGGCGGGAGTACCCGCTGTGGTCACCGGGGCGCCTGCGGTGGCGGCTCGAACGATCACCTTCTCGCGACTGGCCCGGTTCGCCCGTCCGGTGCTGGTCAACGGGACCGCGGGGGTGGTCACCATCGCGCGGGGCCGGGTGCTCGCGGTCGTCGGTGTGACGATCAGGCGCGGGCGGATCGCCGAGATCGACATCCTCTCCGACCGTCGGCGGCTCGGCCGGATCGCCGTCGAGGACGTCGACTGACGCACCCGGTAGGTGCGCCTGCGGCGCCCCCGCTGCCGGACTCAGGCCAGCGTGGACATCCAGCCGTGGGTGTCCGCGAAGGTGCCGCGCTGGATCCCGGTGAGGGTGTCGCGCAGGGCCATCGTCACCTCGCCCGATCCGCCGTCGCCGATGGTGAACTCACCCGCGGCCGACTTCACCGTGCCGACCGGGGTGATCACCGCGGCCGTGCCACAGGCGAACACCTCGGTGATCTCGCCGGAGGCGGCCTTCTCGCGCCACTCGTCGGTGCTGATCTTGCGCTCCTCGACCGCGAACCCCGCATCGGCGGCCAGCGTCAGCAGCGAGTCGCGGGTGATGCCGGGCAGCAGCGCACCGGACAGCTCCGGGGTCACCAGTCGGGCGGACGAGCCGGACCCGAAGACGAAGAACAGGTTCATCCCGCCCATCTCCTCGACGTAGCAGCGCTCCTTCGCGTCGAGCCACACCACCTGGTCGCAGCCCTCGTCGGCCGCCTGCGCCTGCGCGACCAGCGAGGCCGCGTAGTTGCCTGCGAACTTGGCCGCTCCGGTGCCGCCGGGAGCCGCACGCACGTACTCGGTGGACAGCCACACGCTCACCGGCTTCACCCCGCGCGGGAAGTAGGCACTGGCGGGCGAGGCGATCAGCAGGTACCGGTACTCGGTGGACGGACGCACCCCGAGCCCGACCTCGGTCGAGATCATGAACGGGCGCATGTACAGCGAGTCCTCGCCGCCCGCGGCGGGCACCCAGTCCCGGTCCACCGCGAGCAGCTCCGTGATCGAGGCGAGGAACAGGTCGTCGGGCAGCTCGGGCATCGCGATGCGGCGGGCCGAGGCACGCAAACGGTCCGCGTTCGCGGTCACCCGGAACGAGGCGATGGACCCGTCCTGCTGGCGGTAGGCCTTGAGCCCCTCGAAGATCGCCTGGCCGTAGTGCAGCACCATGGCCGCCGGGTCGAGCTGGAGCGGGGCGTACGGCTGCACGGTCGGGCTGTGCCACCCGCGTCCCTCGGTGTAGTCGATCGTCACCATGTGATCGGTGAAGTACTTCCCGAACCCGGGAGCAGCCAGCACCCGATCGCGCTCCGCGGCTGTGGCGGGCGAGGGGTGCGGGATGCGCGTGAAGTCGAGAACACCAGTCATGGCGGGAATCCTATCGAACCGGGTGAGGACGTTTACTTGGTGTGGACGGGGACGAACGGCGGGTTGACGACCTCGCAGCGCAACGCCCTGCCGCGCACGTCGACCTCGATCTGATCCCCCGCCCCGACACCCGAATCGGTATCGATGAGCGCCAGCGCGATCCCGACCTTCAGGGTCGGCGAGAAGGTGCCCGACGTGGTCTCCCCGATCGGGGCGCCGTCACGCATGACGGTCTGGCCCTGACGCAGCACGCCACGGTCGAGCGCCTTGATGCCCCACATCTTGCGGGCCGGTCCGGCCTCCTTCTCGGCAACCAGCGCGGCGCGGCCCCAGAACTCCGGCTTCTTCCACCCGATCGCCCAGCCGCAGCGCGCCTGCAGCGGCGAGATCTCCGTCGACAGCTCGTGACCGTGCAGCGGGTAGCCCGCCTCGGTGCGCAGGGTGTCGCGGGCACCGAGCCCGGCGACCTCACCGCCGGCGGCACGGACCTCGGCGACGAGCGCGCGGAACACCTTCTCGCAGTCGTCCCACGCGGGGAGCAGCTCGTAGCCGTGCTCACCGGTGTACCCGGTGCGGCACACCCGGACGGTGACTCCCCCGAAGGTGGCGTCGGCGAAGGACATGTACTCCATGTCGGACGGAAGCCCAAGCGCGGCAAGGATTTCCGCGGACTTCGGGCCCTGCACGGCGAGCACGCCGAACTCGCGATGCTGGTCGGTCACCGTGATCCCGGCGGGAGCCTTGGCGGCCAGCTCGGCGACGACGGCCGCGGTGTTGGCCGCGTTCGGGACGAGGAAGACCTCCTCGTCGCTGACGTAGTAGACGATCAGGTCGTCGGTGACGCCGCCGGTCTCGGTGGCGCACAGGGTGTACTGCGCCTGGCCGGGCCCGATCTTGCCCAGATCGTTGGTCAGAGAGGCGTTCACGAACTCGGCCGCACCCGGTCCCGCGACCAGCGCCTTGCCCAGGTGGCTGACGTCGAAGACGCCGACGGTCTCGCGGACCGCGGTGTGCTCGGCCACCACACCCGCGTAGGAAACCGGCATCTCCCAGCCGCCGAACGGGGCGAAGGTGGCACCCAGTTCGGCGTGCACCGCGCGGAGGGGGCCCTGCAAGAGTTCAGCGTCGCTCATGGGCGAACACGCTAGCCGACCGGGGCATCGCCCCCGCACTAGAGTTGGCCCGCAGTTGTTCACCAACAGATCAGGAGATCGAAGTGAGTGCCGCCAAGACCCCCACCGCGCCCCTCGGCCCCGAGCTCGCGCTGGCCGGATCCGTCGCCGAGTCGGTGGAGGTCCTCGTCATCGGCCTCACCAAGGGCGCCGAAGGCCCGGAGGCCTCGGTCGGCGATGCGCTCGACGACGCGACCGCCGAGGCGGTGCTGGCCGGGCTGGTCGCGGTCGGGGCCACCGGCAAGGCGGAGGAACTGACCCGGATCCCGGCGCCCGCGGGCTCGGGCGTCGCCAGCATCCTCGCGGTTGGGCTCGGCGACCCCGACGACGTGGACGCCCAGCGGATCCGCGAGGGCGCGGGCGTCGCGGCCCGCGCACTGGCCGGGACCACCGTCGCGGCGACCACGCTGTCCTCGCTCGACCTCGGCGCGGCCGCGGAGGGCTTCTACCTCGGCGCCTACACCTTCACCCGGTTCAAGTCGGCCAAGTCGGCGCCGAAGGACAACGGGAAGCCGCTCGCCCGCGTGGAGCTGCTCGTCGAGGAGCCCGGCGACCAGGAGTCCGCGAGCACCCTCGCCCGGTCCGCCGCGATCGCCGAGGCCGTCGCCACCGCGCGTGAATTCGTGAACACCCCGCCGAGCCACCTCTTCCCGGAGGAGTTCGCCGCCCGCGCCGAGGCGCTCGGCACCGCGGCCGGACTCGAGGTCGAGATCCTCGACGAGAAGGCGCTCGAGAAGGGCGGCTTCGGCGGCATCCTCGGCGTCGGCAAGGGCTCCTCGCGTCAGCCGCGACTGGTCCGGCTCACCCACAAGGGGTCCGGCGGCAGGTCCGTGGCCCTGGTCGGGAAGGGCATCACCTTCGACACCGGCGGCATCTCGATCAAGCCTGCCGCGGGCATGGAGAACATGACCTCCGACATGGGCGGCGCCGCGGCGGTCGTCGCGACGGTGGTGCTGGCCGCGAAGCTCGGCCTGAGGGTCGGCGTCGACGCCTGGGTGCCGATGGCCGAGAACATGCCGTC
Source organism: Rhodococcus sp. PvR044 (assembly GCF_040548995.1). Classification (NCBI taxonomy): domain Bacteria; kingdom Bacillati; phylum Actinomycetota; class Actinomycetes; order Mycobacteriales; family Nocardiaceae; genus Rhodococcus; species Rhodococcus sp. PvR044. The sequence goes on along the minus strand of NZ_JBEPSX010000012.1, from coordinate 124,271 downwards.
CAGCACCGCGCAGCGCCCCGGCGACGTGCTCACCCAGTACGGCGGCACCACGGTCGAGGTCATCAACACCGACGCCGAGGGACGGCTGATCCTGGCCGACGCGATCGTGCGGGCCTGCGAGGAGAAGCCCGACTACCTGATCGACACCGCCACCCTGACCGGGGCGCAGATGGTGGCGCTTGGCAACCGCACGCCCGGCGTGATGGGCACCGACGAGTTCCGCGACCGCGTCGCCCGCATCTCGCAGCAGATCGGCGAGAACGCGTGGGCGATGCCGCTGCCCGGCGAGCTGCGCGCGGACCTCAACTCGAAGGTCGCCGACCTGGCCAACGTCACCAACCATCGCTGGGGCGGCATGCTCGCCGCCGCGATCTACCTCAAGGAGTTCGTCGCCGAGGGCGTGCAGTGGGCGCACATCGACGTGGCAGGTCCGGCCTACAACACCGGCGGGCCGTTCGGCTTCACCGGCAAGGGCGGCACCGGGGTCCCGGTGCGAACCATGATCAGCGTCCTCGAGGACATCGACCAGCAGGGCTGACACCCTGTGAGTCCTTCCGGCCCCGCCGCGGGCCGGAAGGACTCACGGGCGGCGCGGCCGCCTACGCCTCGCGGGCGCGGTTGCGCAGGATCTTCTGCCGGGCGTCGTAGTCGCGCATCCGCTGCGGGTACCCGGTCTTGTGGACGTCGTACACGGGGATGTGCAGATCCTCGCCGAGGCGGCGGGCTCCGTGCACCCCGCCCACCGGGCGTCGCGTCCATTCCCCGTCGTTCGCGACCAGCACGACCGTGACCGGCGTGACGGTGGTCTGCGGCTCGACGAAGGCCTCGACCCCGGTGTGCGTGTGCACCCAGTTCGCCAGGTACTTGGCGTCGGGTCCGCGCGTGCCGTGTCGGCCGGAACCCGCCCGTCCCCTCGAGAGCCTGCTGAAAAGACCCACGTCCTACCTCCTCCCACCGTGGCGCGACCGCCCGTTCTGACCAGTTTCAAGTTTGCCAGCGCTTGCTGAGAACTGAATGTGGAACATGTGACCAGGCCCTCATAGGACGGGCGAATCCGATCAATGACAGGATGGGTCCGCGAGGTCCACGGTTCGCAACACGCCCCGTGGACCCAGTACGACACGCACAATGGATTTCGACCACAAGTCGGCAAAACTCAACAACCCGAACACAACTGTCGAGGAGTCAAAAGCATGGCCTTCTCCGTCCAGATGCCAGCTCTTGGTGAGAGCGTTACCGAGGGGACTGTCACGAGGTGGCTCAAGCAGGAAGGAGATACGGTCGAAGTCGACGAGCCCTTGCTCGAGGTCTCCACTGACAAGGTCGACACCGAGATCCCTTCCCCGGTGGCAGGCGTGCTGACCAAGATCGTCGCGCACGAGGATGAGACCGTCGAGATCGGCGGAGAGCTCGCCGTGATCGGCGCGGCTGGAGAAGCCGCCGCACCCGCGCCCGCAGCCGCCCCGGAGCCCGCCGCCGCACCCGCACCGGCCGCACCGCCTGCGCCCGCAGCAGAGGCACCCGCCGCACCCGCCCCGGCCGCAGAGGCACCCGCCGCACCCGCGCCCGCCGAGGCGGCGTCCGGAACCCCGATCACCATGCCGGAACTCGGCGAGTCCGTGACCGAGGGCACCGTCACCCGCTGGCTCAAGGCGGTCGGCGATTCGGTCGCCGTCGACGAGCCTCTGCTCGAGGTCTCGACCGACAAGGTGGACACCGAGATCCCCTCGCCCGTCGCGGGCACGCTGCTCGAGATCAGCGCCCAGGAGGACGACACCGTCCCGGTCGGCGGCCAGCTCGCCGTCATCGGTTCGGGCGCCCCCGCCGCCGCGCCCGCCGCGCCGCCGGCTCCTCCGGCACCGGCCGCCGCGCCGCCGGCTCCCCCGGCACCGCCGGCTCCCCCGGTCGCACCTCCAGCTCCCCCGGCACCGGCACCCGCTCCCGCAGCTCCGGCTCCCGCAGCTCCGGCCGCGCCCGCTCCGGCGGCCGCACCCTCCGGTGACGGCAGCCCGTACGTGACCCCCCTGGTCCGAAAGCTGGCCACGGACAACAACGTCGACCTGTCGACGGTCACCGGCACCGGCGTCGGTGGACGGATCCGCAAGCAGGACGTGCTGGCCGCAGCCGAGGCGAAGAAGGCCCCGGCCGCAGCCCCGGCAACCGCTGCTCCCGCCGCCGCGGCCCCGGCCGCACCGGCCGCGGGTGTCCGGCCCGAGCTCGCGCACCTGCGCGGCACCACCCAGAAGGTCAACCGGATCCGCCAGATCACCGCGGTCAAGACCCGGGAGTCGCTGCAGACCACCGCGCAGCTGACCCAGACCTTCGAGGTCGACGTCACCAAGATCGTCGCCCTGCGGGCCCAGGCCAAGGCCGGGTTCGCCGAGCGTGAGGGCGTGAACCTGACCTTCCTGCCGTTCTTCGCGAAGGCCGTCGTCGAGGCGCTCGGGGCACACCCGAACGTCAACGCCAGCTACAACGAGGACGCCAAGGAGATCACCTACCACGCGGCCGAGCACCTGGGCATCGCCGTGGACACCGAGCAGGGCCTGCTCTCCCCGGTGATCCACAACGCGGGCGACCTGTCGCTGGCCGGCCTGGCCCGCGCGATCGCGGACATCGCCAAGCGGGCCCGCTCCGGCGGCCTCAAGCCGGACGAGCTCGCCGGTGGCACCTTCACGGTCACCAACATCGGCAGCCAGGGCGCCCTGTTCGACACCCCGATCCTGTTGCCGCCGCAGGCCGCCATGCTCGGCACGGGCGCGATCGTCAAGCGACCGATGGTGATCACCGACGAGAACGGCAACGAGTCCATCGGCGTCCGATCGATGTGCTACCTGCCGCTCACCTACGATCACCGCCTGATCGACGGCGCCGACGCGGGTCGGTTCCTCACCACGATCAAGCAGCGGCTCGAGGAAGCCTCGTTCGAGGCGGACCTGGGGCTCTAGCTCGACCTGTAGATCGGCAGCACGGACACGCCCGTCGGGGGCACCACCGGATCACCGGTGGTGCCCCCGACGGCGTCAGGAGGCAGCACGATGCGAGTGACAATCGCCGGCTCGTCCGGCTTGATCGGGTCATCCCTTGTGGCTTCGCTGCGGGCGGACGGCCACGAGATCCGGCGGCTGGTGCGGCGGCCTGCCGCGGGTCCGGACGAGTACCGGTGGGTCCCCGAGCGCGGCGAGCTGGACGAGCGCGCCTTCACCGACGCGGACGCGGTGGTGAATCTGTGCGGCGCCAACTTCGGCGATACCCGGTGGAACGGTGCGTTCAAGCAGACGCTGCGGGACAGCCGGATCACCTCCACCGACGTGATCGCGCGGGCGGTCGCCGATGCCGGGGTAACGACGCTGCTCAATGCCAGCGCGGTCGGCTACTACGGCGACACCGGCGAGCGGGTCGTCGACGAGACCGCGGCGCCGGGAACCGGCTTCCTGGCCGACCTGTGTCGGGACTGGGAGGCGGCGACCATGCCCGCCAGGGAGGCCGGGGTGCGCACCGTGCTGCTGCGGAGCGCGGCGGTGATCTCGCCGCGGGGCGGGCTGCTCGGCCGCCTGCGTCCGCTGTTCCGGTTGGGGCTCGGCGGCCGACTCGGCACCGGGCGGCAGTACCTGTCCTGGATCTCCCTCGAGGACGAGCTCGACGCCATCGCGTTCGCGCTGCGAACCGAGACGTTGAGCGGCCCGGTGAACCTCGCCGGGCCCTCGCCCGCGACCAACGCGTGCTTCACAGCCGAGCTGGGCCGCGCCCTGCACCGCCCGACGCCATGGGTGGTGCCCCGATTCGCGGTGCGCGCGCTGGTCGGCGAGATCGCGGACGAGGTCGCACTGACCGGGCAGCGGGTCCTACCCACGGCGCTGGAGAGCGCCGGATTCACCTTCCACCACAACACGATCGGCGAAGCCATCGACGCCGCGCTGTCGGACTGACTGCCCTCGGCCCGGACCGCGCCCAGCCGACCGGTGGGCCCGGCGTAACGTGTGCCCCATGGGCACCACTTCCTCGGTTCGGTTCAGCACGGATCCCCTCGAGGTGCGGAGTCTCGGCACTCTCGACTACCTGGCGGCATGGGATCTGCAGCGCGAACTGGTCGCCGAGCGGGCCGCGGACAGCGGGCGTGACACCCTGCTGCTGCTGGAGCACCCGTCCGTCTACACCGCCGGGCGTCGCACCGCCCCTGAGGACCGGCCCACCGACGGCATCCCGGTGATCGACGTGGACCGCGGCGGCAAGATCACCTGGCACGGGCCCGGACAGTTGGTCGGCTACCCGATCGTCAAGCTCGCCGTGCCGGTCGACGTCGTGAACTACGTCCGGCGGATCGAGGAGGCACTGATCTCCGTCTGCACCGACCTCGGCATCGGATGCGGACGCGTCGAGGGCCGCTCAGGAGTGTGGCTGCCCGCCTCGCTGACCGGCGGGTCCTGGCTGCCCGAGCGCAAGATCGCCGCGATCGGCGTCCGGATGCAGCGCGGGGTCGCCATGCACGGCTTCGCGATCAACTGCGACGCGGACCTCGGGGCCTTCGACGAGATCATCCCGTGCGGCATCGCCGACGCAGGCGTCACCTCGCTCTCGCGTGAACTCGGGCGGACGGTCACCGTCGCCGAGATCACCCCTGTTGTCGTCGCCGCGGTCGCGGCCGCGCTCGACGGCGAACTCCAGGTCACCGAGCACGACATCGAGCGCATCACCTTCGACGAGGCGGCCGCGGCCGCGCCTACCCGCTTCACCACGCACCGGTTCGCCTGACGCCCATCGCCTGCGCCTCTCCCGGTCGATCGGCGTCCTCGCGCCGGGCGTAGCATCGGAGCCGTGACTGTGGCCCCAGAAGGACGCAAGCTGCTCCGTATCGAGATCCGAAACGCGGAGACCCCCATCGAACGCAAACCCAACTGGATCAAGACCCGAGCGAAGATGGGCCCGGAGTACTCCGAGCTCAAGGGTCTGGTCAAGCGGGAGGGTCTGCACACGGTCTGCGAGGAAGCGGGCTGCCCCAACATCTACGAGTGCTGGGAGGACCGCGAGGCCACCTTCCTCATCGGCGGTGAACAGTGCACCCGCCGATGCGATTTCTGCCAGATCGACACCGGCAAGCCGGACGCGCTCGACCGCGACGAGCCGCGCCGCGTCGCCGAGTCGGTGCAGGCGATGGGTCTGCGGTACTCCACGATCACCGGCGTCGCCCGCGACGACCTCGAGGACGGCGGCTCCTGGCTGTACGCCGAGACGGTCCGCCAGATCCACGCCCTCAACCCCGGCACCGGCGTCGAGAACCTGATCCCCGACTTCAACGGCAAGCCGGATCTGCTGGCCGAGGTGTTCGAGTCGCGGCCGGAGGTCCTCGCGCACAACGTCGAGACCGTGCCGCGGATCTTCAAGCGCATCCGTCCCGCGTTCCGGTACGAGCGCTCGCTCGGCGTCATCACCGCCGCCCGCGACTTCGGACTGGTCACCAAGTCGAACCTGATCCTCGGCATGGGCGAGACGCCAGAGGAGATCCGTCAGGCGCTCGTCGACCTGCACGAGGCCGGCTGCGACATCATCACCATCACCCAGTACCTGCGTCCGTCGCCGCGGCATCATCCCGTCGAGCGGTGGGTCAAGCCGGAGGAGTTCGTCGAGCACTCCCAGTTCGCCACCGAACTCGGCTTCGCGGGCGTGATGGCCGGACCGCTGGTCCGCTCCTCCTACCGGGCCGGTCGCCTCTACGCGCAGGCGATGGCGCACCACGGCCGCGAGCTGCCCGAAGGCCAGGCACATCTCGCCGACGGGGGCAGCGCCTCGCAGGAAGCCAGCTCCCTGATGGAGCGGCTCGCCCGCGCCTGAGCCCGACCACCACTCGGGTGCGATCGGCCTCCGGCCAGGGACGTATCCTGTGACGTATGGCGAACGGCAAGGGCAAGCCCACCAAAGAGGCGAAGGCTGCGGCGAAAGCGGCCCGTAAGCAGGCATCGAAGGAGCGCAGGAGCCAGCTCTGGCAGGCGTTCCAGATGCAGCGCAAAGAAGACAAGCTGCTGCTGCCGCTGATGATCGGTGCCGTCGTCGGGCTCGCCGTGGTGTTCTTCCTTGTCGGCCTCATCTTCGGAATCGAGTGGTTCCTGCTGCCGATCGGCATCCTGCTCGGCGTGCTCGCCGCGTTCATCATCTTCGGCAGGCGCGTGCAGAAGACCGTGTACGGCAAGGCCGAGGGCCAGGCAGGCGCCGGTGCCTGGGCACTGGACAACCTGCAGGGCGGCTGGCGGGTGTCCAACGCGATCGCCGGCACAACCCAGCTCGACGCCGTGCACCGGGTGATCGGCAGGCCGGGCGTCATCCTGGTCGCCGAGGGTTCGCCTCAGCGGGTGAAGTCCCTTCTCGCGCAGGAGAAGAAGAAGACCGCGCGGCTCGTCGGCGACACCCCGATCTACGACATCATCATCGGCAACGACGAGGGCCAGGTGCCGCTGTCGCAGCTGCAGAAGTACCTCGCGAAGCTGCCGAAGAACATCGACACCAAGCGGATGGACTCGATCGAGGCGCGGCTGGCTGCGCTCGGCGCCCGCGGCGGCCCGGCCATGCCGAAGGGCCCGCTGCCCGGCGGAGCCAAGATGAAGGGCGTCCAGCGCACGATGCGCAGGCGCTGACCCTCCCCCCTCACAACCGAAGTGCCCTCGACGTGAATCACGTCGAGGGCACTTCGCGTTCGGGTGCGGGGCTACTAGCGCGAGCGAACCAGCGCAGTGCCGGTGGCGCGGTCGTGCATGCCGCGGCCGTCGAGATCGGTGATCAGCGCGGGGATGACGAACACCAGCAGCACCTGGCGGGCCAGCGCACGCACGATGCCGACGGGCACCGGCGCGTCGACCCGGGCCACCTGCAGTCCCACGCAGTACTGGCCGGGGGTGAAGGAGAACAGCGAGACCGTGAGCACGCCGACGACGAACCAGACCATCAGGATGATGCTGCCGAGCCGGCCGTCGAGCGCATCCCCGCCGAGGATCAGGAGCGCGACGCCGCCGCCCATCAGCCAATCGATCATGAAGGCCGCGAGACGTCGGCCGGACCCGACCAACGATCCGCGGCCCGACTCCGGCAATCCGAGCCGCTCGCCCTTGTAGAGGTTCTCGGTGCCGTCCTCCCCCTTGGGAAGGGCCGCCGAGGGGCCGGAGAGCCAGGATCCAGTGCTTCGCGCCATGCTCCCCAGGATAGGCCCAGCGTGGCGGGTGGATCACGATGGCCCGGGGAGGGTGTGAGATACACCGTTTTCCGAGACGTGTAACACTGGCGAAACACAACCTTGATTGCTGGGCAACACCAGGTCCATACCGTCTGTCTCGACGCAAGCCGCCGGAATGCACAATCGGCAGGCACCAACTGAAGGAGCACACGCGTGGCGTTCACCACGGCCGAAGAGGTCATCAACTACATAGCCGACGAAAAGATCGAGTACGTCGACATCCGGTTCAGCGACCTGCCGGGCGTTCAGCAGCACTTCTCGATCCCGGCGTCCGCGTTCAACAAGGACGTCTTCGAGGACGGCCTCGCGTTCGACGGTTCGTCCGTCCGCGGCTTCCAGTCGATCCACGAGTCGGACATGATGCTCCTGCCCGACGTCAGCACCGCCCGAGTCGACCCGTTCCGCGCCGCCAAGACGCTGAACATGGACTTCTTCGTGCACGACCCGTTCACCCGTGAGTCCTACAGCCGCGACCCCCGCAACGTCGCGCGCAAGGCCGAGGAGTACCTGGTCAGCACCGGCATCGCCGACACCGCCTTCTTCGGCGCCGAGGCCGAGTTCTACATCTTCGACTCGGTCCGCTACGACTCCGGCATGAACGGCGCCTTCTACGAGCTGGACTCGATCTCCGGCTCCTGGAACACCGGCAACGAGGTCAACGCCGACGGCAGCCCGAACCTCGGCTACAAGGTCCGCCCGAAGGGTGGCTACTTCCCGGTCGCCCCGTACGACCACTACGTCGACCTGCGCGACGAGATCTCCACCAACCTGCAGAACGCGGGCTTCGAGCTCGAGCGCGGCCACCACGAGGTGGGCACCGGCGGCCAGCAGGAGATCAACTACAAGTTCAACACCCTGCTCGCGGCGGCCGACGACCTGCAGCTGTTCAAGTACATCGTGAAGAACACCTGCTGGCAGAACGGCAAGTCCGCGACCTTCATGCCGAAGCCGCTCTTCGGTGACAACGGCTCGGGCATGCACGTGCACCAGTCGCTGTGGAAGGACGGCAAGCCGCTCTTCCACGACGAGTCCGGCTACGCGGGCCTGTCCGACATGGCCCGCCACTACATCGGCGGCATCCTGCACCACGCACCGTCGCTGCTGGCCTTCACCAACCCGACGGTCAACTCGTACCACCGCCTGGTGCCGGGCTACGAAGCCCCCATCAACCTGGTGTACAGCCAGCGCAACCGCTCCGCGGCGGTGCGTATCCCGATCACCGGCAACAACCCGAAGGCCAAGCGCATCGAGTTCCGCGCGCCGGACTCCTCGGGTAACCCGTACCTGAACTTCGCCGCGCAGATGATGGCCGGCCTGGACGGCATCAAGAACAAGATCGAGCCGATGGCGCCGGTCGACAAGGACCTCTACGAGCTCCCGCCGGAGGAGGCCCGCAACATCCCGCAGGCCCCCACCAGCCTGGCGACGGTCATCGACCGCCTCGAGGCCGATCACGAGTACCTCACCGAGGGTGGCGTGTTCACGACCGACCTGATCGAGAGCTGGATCTCGATCAAGCGCGAGCAGGAGATCGCCCCGGTGAACCTGCGGCCGCACCCGTACGAGTTCCAGCTGTACTACGACGTGTAAGTCGGCTCCGCCGACGCGACGCGCAAGTCGGCTCCGCCGACGCGACGTGCAAGTCGGCACTGCCGACGCGACGTCTGAGTCGTTCGAACTGCTGAACAACTGAACACACAACGGCGCCCCGACCATTCCTGGTCGGGGCGCCGTTGTCCTGAGGGGGTCAGTACCGCCGGGCGGCGGTGAAGGGCATCGAGTCGAGCGGTGCCCGCTTGACCGACTGGCCGGGGGTCGGCGCGTGCACGACCATGCCGCCGCCCGCGTACAGGCCGACGTGCTCGGTGCCGTAGAACAGCACGACGTCGCCCGGCTGCAGGTCACCCTTGCCGACCGGCCTTCCGCCGTTGATCTGGTCATAGGTGGTCCGCGGCACGGACACGCCCGCCTGCCGGTACGCCCACTGGACCAGGCCCGAGCAGTCGAAGGTGTCTGGGCCGGTCGCGCCCCACACGTAGGGCGCGCCGATCTTGGTCTGCGCGGCGTCGAGGGCGCGCTGTCCGTGCGTGACCACGGCGTCCGGGGTGATCGCGCCCACCGGCGGCAAGCCGGGGATCTCGATGTTTCCCAGCCCCGGGATACTCAGCGGCTGTGCCACCGCGGGGGCGACCGGGATCATCACCGCTCCCGCGGTGATCGCCCCCAGCAACAGACCACGGGCGATTCGGTTGTTCTTCTGCAGGCGGTGCTTGCTCATGCGAGGGGTCCTCCGGGAGTTCCGCTGACCGATACCTCGTGTGGCTCGATCTACTGGCGGAACCCAGAGTCCCTTCGTTATCTAATCGAGACATCGGGAGAACTACCCGCATGGGTACCCGTTTTGTGATGTTTGGGTACCTGGTGTGATGCGTCGGTTACCCGGGCCGGAATCCGTACCGACTCCCCGGTCCGTACGCGCGGCAGCGCTCGCACCGGGTCCCGGTGCGAGCGCGACACCCACGCTATGAAGGGGTGTTGATGTAGTCCTCGATCGCCTTCTGCGCCTTGGGGTTGCCATTGGCGATGCCGATGAGCGCGCCGGTGACGGCACCGGTCGGCAGCCCGATCATGCAGCCGGCGAGGCTGCCGGGGAACATCGAGAGGCATCCAACCCCGAGCCCGATGGCCGCGCCGATCGCCGTTCCTGCCGCGCCGCCGTTGGCCCAGCCGAGATTGAGCTCGTTGAGCATGTTCTCCAGCGCCGCCTGTTTCTGGGCCTGGTCGACCAGGTGCACCCCCGGGACCACCGGTCGCGGCGGGCCCTCGTCAGGGGCGATCGGGCTGGCGTGTGCGGTTCCCGCTCCGGCAATCACCGCCACGGCGAACAGGGCCGATACTGACGTTCGGGTCATCAGTTTCATGTCGATCCTCACCTTGCAGACGAAGGACGAGCCAGGACTGACTGTAACTTCCGGTCGCGGCGGTGGGTGAGCGAAACGCCGCAATTCCCCCGGCTCCGACCGGCGCCGATATGTGGACAATCGTCCGAGTTCCAGCGGCGTTTCGCCGAGTGTGCACCTACCGTCACGTCGGCCGAGAGCGGGCGACGGCAGCTGCACACTCGGCGGCGGGCCGAGCGCAGCGAGAGTCGGTCTCCACCGACCAGCGCACGTGGGTCACCAGCGGCTCCATGCTGAGCCGGCTGACCGCGCTCTCGAGCAGCCGGTCGTCCCGTTCGTCGGCCGTCAGCTCCGCCAGCACCGTCACCTCGCCGGTCTCGGGCAGATCGAACGAGCGCACGGATCGCAGCCGGAACTCCGGGCGCGAGACCGACTGCACGGCGAGCCCGCGGACGTGGGCCTCGGCGTCGTCGCGGCACGTCACCTCGAAGACGTATTCCGCCGCAGGCATCTCACGCCCCTTGGTGGCCGGCTGATGATCCATCAACCTGCCGAGCGGGCGCAGCAGCGTGTTCGCCGTCATGATCGCCACCGTGCCGATCACCGCGGCCCAGTACATCCCGCCGCCTGCCAGCGCACCGATCGCCGCCGTCGCCCACAGCGTCGCCGCCGTGTTCAGCCCGGTGATCGAGGCGCCCTGCTTCATGATCACGCCCGCCCCGAGGAAGCCGATGCCCGAAACGATCTGTGCGGCAACGCGGGTCGGGTCCGCTCCCGGACCGTCGAAGCTGTAGGCGCCCAGGATCACGAAGAGCGTCGCCCCCAGACTGACCAATGCGTTGGTCCGGAGCCCTGCCAGGCGGGACCGCCACTGTCGCTCGATCCCGACCGCAGCGCCCAGTGCGAGGCCGAGCACCACGCGCAGGATGATCACCGTCGTATCCATCGCCAACTCCTAGTTCCCTTGCGCGCAGCGCAGGGTTACCCCGCGACATCGAATGCCGCGGGTTCGAACGCGACGCCGAGGTCGCGAGGGGAAGGACCGAGGTGGGCGAGACCAGTCGCCTCAGCGACCACCGTCGGCCGAAACATGTTGCGTCAAAACTCCACTGGGCGGGTCGTCCACGGTGGTCACCTCCTCCTGCGTCTGGCTGCCGCGAACGGATGGGCACCGCCGCGGTGGAACCTGCGAGCACACGAGGTCGAATCCACCATCATCCGACATGGATTCCGTCGATCTGACACCTCCACGTAAGGGCTTTGACACTGCACGACGTATCCCGGATCACGCCGGGAAGCCACTTCGGATCACCCCTTAATCCGGGGAGATCTGTCCTAACCTTGGGCGTCTCTCGACGTCGTCAGATCAGTGGCCTGTGTTCGTGCAGGAGCCTCGCCTAACGAGGTGCTGCGATTTCCACCGTAGGCGCGATGTCCGGGCGCGGCAACCCGCCCACGACGCCAACTCCGACGCCGATCCGGTCACCGCGGCCACTCCCCCGACCGAAGATCAGGGCACAGATCAGGGGCAACCCCGATGACACCGATCGGCCCCGTCCGTACGGTCATCGACATGCGACACCAGAAGCCGGCGCTCGCCACCGCCATCGCCGCGATCGCCCTACTCCTCAGCGGCTGTGTGGATTTCGAGCGCACCCGCACCCTGCAAACGACCTCGACGGGTTGACGGGCGCGGGGGTCGTCGGCGCCGTGACGACCGTGAGCGCCAACCGCACCACCACGGTCCTGACGAGCGGTGTCGGCGACCGCACGACCGGCGCCGAGATCGCCGACGACAGTCGGGTCCGAGTGGGCAGCATCACCAAGACCTTCACGTCCGCGATCATCATGCAACTCGTGGCGGAGGGAAAGGTCGATCTCGACCGCGCCATCGACGGCTACCTGCCCGGTGTGATCGCGGGCGCGGGCGTGGACGGCACGGCGATCACGGTCCGGCAGCTCATGCAGCATCGAAGCGGGCTGCCCGAGTTCGCGGGCGAGCCGGGGGCGGACGAACTGGTCGCCGCGAACGAGAACCGCACGATCAGCCCGGCCCAGGCGGTGGCGATCGCGATGGCCAAACCCGCGCAGTTCCCGCCGGGATCCCGATTCCTCTACAACCAACACCAACTACATCGTTCTGGGCATGCTGATCGAGGCGGTGTCCCGGCACAGTTACACCGACGAGCTCACCACGCGCATCCTCGGCCCCCAGGGCCTCGAGGACACCTACCTTCCCGGGCCCGGCGAGCGCGCGATCCGGGGCCCGCACCCGTCCGGATACCAGGACGTCGACGGCGTCGTGACCGACGTCTCGATGATCGAGCCCTCGGTCCCGTGGTCGGCGGGTGCCCTGGTCTCCACCGGCCGCGACCTCAACAGGTTCTGGCTCGCCCTGCTGGACGGGAAGGTGGTTCCCCGTGCGCAACTCGACGAGATGACGAAGGCACTACCCGCCGCCTCCGAGGCCGAGGGCATGGGTTACGGCCTCGGCGTCGGATCCACCGACCTGCCGTGCGGGGTCAGGTACGTCGGCCACACCGGCGGAATCCCCGGCTACTACACCCTGTCCGGCGCGAGCACCGAGGGCCGTGCGGTGACCATCACCCTCACCCAGATCCCGACCCAGCAGACCGACAGCGAGGCCCTGCTCTCGCACGCGCTCTGCCCGTGAGCCCGGTCAGGCGCCGAAGGTGTGCTCCACCACGGCCTTCGCCCGGCGCGTGACGCGCAGGTAGTTGTCCAGGAACTCCCCGGCGTCGCCGGAGTTCCAGCCGGCGACCTGCGCGACCGCGGACAGCACCCGGCCCGGTCCCGGCAGCTGATCGGTTGGCTTGCCGCGCACCAGGACCAGGGCGTTGCGGGCCTTGGTCGCCGTGAGCCAGGCCTCGCGCAGCAGCTCGATGTCCGTCTCGCTCATCAGTTCCGCCGCGCCGATCGCATCCAGCGTCTGGAGCGTCGAGGTGTTGTGCAGGGCGGGCACGTCGTGGGCGTGCCGGAGCTGGATCAGCTGCACCGTCCACTCCACATCGGCCAGGCCGCCGCGTCCGAGCTTGGTGTGGGTGGCCGGGTCGGCGCCGCGCGGCAATCGCTCGGAGTCGACCCTGGCCTTGATCCGCCGGATCTCGCGGACCGCCTGCTCGGAGACCCCGCCCTCCGGGTACCGGGTCTCGTCGATCATGTGCAGGAACCGCACAGCCAGGTCCGGGTCCCCCGCGGCGGTGTGTGCGCGCAGCAGCGCCTGGATCTCCCAGGCCTGCGCCCACTGTCGGTAGTATGCCTCGTACGACGCCAACGTCCGCACCAGCGGACCGTTGCGGCCCTCGGGGCGCAGGCCGGTGTCCACCTCGAGTGGCGGGTCCGTGCTCGGCGCGCCGAGCAGCTTCTGCACCCGATCGGCGATGCTGTTGGCCCACTTGACCGCCCGGACCTCGTCCTCGCCTGGCCTGGGTTCGCAGACGAACAGCACGTCCGCATCCGAGCCGTAGCCGAGCTCCCCACCGCCGAGCCTGCCCATCCCGATCACCGCGAACGACGCGGGCACAGGCCCACCCAGCTCGGCCTCGCTGGCCCGGATCACCGAGTCCAGCGCGGCACCGAGCACGGCCGCCCACACCGAGGACAGGGCGCGGCACACCTGCGGGACATCGAGCATTCCCAGCACGTCGGCCGACGCCACCCGCGCCAGCTCGTGCCTGCGCAGCGAGCGGGCGGCATTGACCGCGCGCACGGGATCGTCGTAACGCGCAGAGGAGGACAGGATCCCGCGGGCGACCTCGTCCGGGTCGATGTCGAGCAGTCGGGGTCCGGTCGGCCCGTCGGCGAACAGCCGCAGCACGTCCGGCGCCTTGATCAGCAGGTCCGGGATGTACGCGGACGACCCGAGCACGATCATCAGGCGCTGGGCCACCGCGCCCTCGTCGCGCAGGACCCGCAGGAACCAGTCCTGTTCGACCATGGCCTCGGAAAGCCTGCGGTAGGCGAGCAATCCGGCGTCGGGATCCGGTGTGTCGCTGAGCCATTCGAGCAAGGTCGGCAGCAGCAGGGCCTGGATCCGCCCCTTCCGGGATGCGCCGCCGGTCAGCGCCTTCAGGTGACCGAGGGCGTTCTCGGGCGCGGTGTAGCCGAGGGCGGCGAGCTGACGCGTCGCCGCGTCCGGACTCAACCGGATCGCGTCCTTGTCCAGCCGGGCAACCGATTCCAGCAGCGGGCGGTAGAAGAGCTTGGCGTGCAGGCGACGGATCCGATGCGCATTGCGCTTGACCTCGGCGTTGAGCACGCCGAGCGCGTCCCGCTGGCCGTCCGGACGCATGTGCGCGGCGCGGGCGAGCCAGCGCAGCGCCTCCTCGTCGTGCGCGGGCGGCAGCGTGTGCGTGCGCTTGAGCTTCTGCAGCTGCAGCCGGTGCTCGATCAACCGCAGGAATTCGTACGACGCAGCGAGATTCGCGGCGTCGTCGCGCCCGACGTAGCCGCCGGCCGCGAGCGCGGTCAGCGCGTCGACGGTGCTCTTCACGTGCAGCGACTCGTCCGCACGCCCGTGCACCAGCTGCAACAACTGCACGGCGAACTCGACGTCGCGCAGACTGCCGCGGCCGAGCTTGATCTCCCGCTCACGCAGCTCCGGCGGCACCATCTCCTCGACCCGGCGGCGCATGGCCTGCAGGTCGACGACGAAGTCCTCCCGCTCGGAGGCCATCCACACCATCGGGCTCAGCGCGTCGACATAGCGTTCGCCCAGCTCGAGGTCGCCGGTCGCCGGTCGTGCCTTGAGCAGCGCCTGGAACTCCCAGGTCTTGGCCCAGCGCTTGTAGTACGCGATGTGCGAGTCGAGGGTGCGCACCAGCTCGCCGCGCTTGCCCTCCGGCCGCAGCGCCGCATCCACCTCGAAGAAGGCGGCCGAGCCCACCCGCATCAGCTCGCCCGCGAGCCGGCTGGTGGACGCGTCCGAGGGCTCCGCGACGAACACCACGTCGACGTCGCTGACGTAGTTCAGTTCGCGCGCACCGCATTTGCCCATCGCGATCACGGCGAGACGGGCCGGGCACGGCCCGTCGGGGTAGATCTCGGCGACCGCGACCGCGAGCGCCCCGGTGAGCGCGGCGTCGGCCATGTCGGAGAGCTGGCGCCCGACCGTCTGATACGGCAACACCGGCTCGTTCTCCACGGTGGCCGCCAGGTCGGAGGCCGCCAGCACCATCAGCTGGTCGCGGTAGGTCTTGCGCAGCGCGGCGATCGCGGCCGGGCCTGTGATCCCCGCCCGGTACACCAGGTTGGTCTCGGACGCGCTGTCGTCCGGGGTGGCCTTGACGCCGGCCAGCAGCTCGTCGGTGAGCTCGTCCCGGCTCGGCAGCCGGGCCTCCCCCGCCAGCAGCTTCCACCCGGACGGGTCGGCCACGAGGTGGTCACCGAACGCGCTCGACGCGCCGATCAGTCCGAACAGCCTGCCCCGCAGGGCCGTATCGGTGCGGAGTTCGGCGTCGAGCTCCGCCCAACCGTCCCCGAGACCGTCCTTGACGCGAACCAGGGTGCGCAAGGCCAGGTCGGCATTCGCGGCGCGCGAGAGCGCCCAGAGCAGCTCCAGGCTCTCCGGGTTGGCCCAGTCGAGATGGGCGAGCTCCTCCCCGGCGGTCGGCTCGACGAGGCCGAGACGGCCGACGCTGGGGATGGTGGAACGGGCGGTAGGCGGCTTGACCATCGGTGCTTACAGACCCAGGTAGGTCTTGATCTCGAACGGGGTCACCTGGCTGCGATATTCCTCCCACTCACGCCTCTTGTTGCGCAGGAAGAAATCGAACACGTGCTCGCCGAGTGCCTCGGCCACCAGCTCCGAGCGCTCCATCTCGCGCAGCGCGGTGTCGAGGCTGCTGGGCAGCTCCTTGTAACCCATCGCCCGGCGCTCCGCGGAGGTCAGCGACCAGACGTCGTCCTCGGCCTCGGGCGGCAACTCGTAGCCCTTCTCGATGCCACGGAGTCCGGCGGCGAGCAGCACCGCGAAGGTGAGATACGGGTTGCAGGCCGAGTCTGGGCTGCGGATCTCGACGCGGCGCGAGGACGCCTTGTTCGGCGTGTACATCGGCACCCGGATCAGGGCCGAGCGGTTCGACGGACCCCAGGACGCGGCGGTCGGTGCCTCGCCGCCGTGGATCAGCCGCTTGTAGGAGTTCACCCACTGGTTGGTCACCGCACTGATCTCGTTGGCGTGTTCGAGGATGCCCGCGATGAACGCCTTGCCGGTGTCCGAGAGCTGCATCGGGTCGTCCGGGTTGTGGAAGGCGTTGTTCTCGCCCTCGAACAGGCTCATGTGGGTGTGCATGGCCGAGCCGGCCTGATCGCTGAACGGCTTGGGCATGAAGGTCGCGCGCACACCCTCGTTGATCGCGACCTCCTTCACGATGTAGCGGAAGGTCATCACGTTGTCGGCCATCGACAGCGCGTCGGCGTAGCGCAGGTCGATCTCCTGCTGCCCGGGCGCGGCCTCGTGGTGGCTGAACTCGACGGAGATGCCCATCGACTCGAGCGCGTCGATGGCGTGCCTGCGGAAGTTCGGCGCGGAGTCGTGCACGGCCTGGTCGAAGTAGCCGCCGCTGTCGGCGGGCACCGGCGGGGTGCCGTCGGCGGGGCCGTTCTCGAGCAGGAAGAACTCGATCTCGGGGTGCACGTAGCAGCTGAACCCGAGGTCGCTCGCCTTGCTGAGCTGCCTGCGCAGCACGTGCCGCGGGTCGGCCCAGGACGGCGTCCCGTCCGGCATCGCGATGTCGCAGAACATGCGCGCGGAGTGCTGCGCGCCGTCCTTGTGCGCCCACGGCAGGATCTGGAAGGTCGACGGGTCCGGCTTGGCGACGGTGTCCGCCTCCGAGACCCGGGAGAAACCCTCGATGGCCGAGCCGTCGAACCCGATGCCCTCGCTGAAGGCACCCTCGAGTTCGGCCGGGGCGATCGCCACCGACTTCAGGTAGCCGAGCACATCGGTGAACCACAGTCGGACAAAACGGATGTCGCGCTCTTCGAGGGTGCGGAGCACGAATTCCTTTTGGCGATCCATGTCCGCGAGAGTAGGCAAAGTCCGTTAAATCTGTGTTACATCGTGAAATCGGTTACTAACACGTGAGGTCGGGCTGGGGTTCTGTCAGCTCCGTGAGGTACTCGACGACGGGGTCGTCGACGCAGGAGACGCCACTCATCGCGACCGTGTGCTGGGTCCCCCTGTACGTGATCAGGGAGGCCCCGAGCTGCTTGGCCAGCTCCACTCCCGCCTGGTATGGCGTGGCGGGATCCTCGGTCGTCGAGATCACGACGAGGTGCGGCAGACCGGGGGCATCGATCGTGTGCGGGCTCCCGGAGCTGGGCACCGGCCAGAAGGCGCAGGTGTCGAGCGGGGCATTGCCCGTGCCCCGGCCGTCGTCGAGGAACGGCGCTGCCCGTCGGAACTCGGTGTCCGCCGCGCCTGCCTCGGCCCGGTCGGTGACCGGCGGGTCGTCGACGCACCGCACCGCGTTGAACACGTCCTCGATGTTGCTGTAGCTGCCGTCCTCCTGGCGACCCTCGTACGTGTCGGCCAGCTGCAGGAGGGTGTCGCCGTGGCCATCGGCCAGGGAGCTGAGCCCGCCGCGGAGCATCCCCCACAGGTTCTGCGAGTACAGCGCCTGCTGAACCCCGGTGATTGCGTCCCGGTAGCCGAGGCCCCTGGGGTCTGTGGTGTCCGCGGGCTTGTCGACCAGCGGATCGACCAGCTCCTTGAACCGCGCGCTGAACCGGGCCGGGTCGGTGCCGAGCGGGCAGTCGTCCGACTGCGCGCAGTCCGCCGCGAACGCGTCGAACGCCTTCTGGAAGCCCGCCGCCTGCAGCACCACCTCCTGGACCTGGTCCTGGTTCGGGTCAAGCGCGCCGTCGAGCACCATCGCGCGCACGTTCGCGGGGAATGTCTCGGCGTAGCTCGAGCCGAGCCGGGTGCCGTAGGAGTACCCGAGATAGCTCAGCTTCTCGTCGCCGAGCACCGACCGGATCACGTCCATGTCCCGGACCACCTCGCGGGTGCCGACGTGCTCGAGGAACTCGGCGCCGGTCCGCTCGGCGCACTTGCGCGCATAGTCGGCGTTCTTCGCCTCGGTCCGGGCGATCCCCTCCGGGCTCATGTCCACGCCGGGATCCGCGCGCTGCGCGTCGGTCTCCGGCGGCGTCAGGCAGCGGACCTGCGGCGTCGACGCGCCGATCCCGCGCGGGTCGAACCCGATCACGTCGAACCGGTCGCCCAACGCGGTGCCCCCGCCGTCGGTCGCCATCGCCAGGCCGGAGGCGCCGGGCCCGCCAGGGTTGACCAGGACGGACCCGATCTTCGGGCCGGTCGCCTGGCTCCGGGAGATCGCGATCTTCGCGGTGTCCCCTGTCGGGTCCGCGTAGTCCACCGGCACGGTGATCTCGGCGCACTCGAGGCTGCTGGCCAGCGGCATCCCGTCGGTGCTGTAGCCCTCGCAGGACTCCCACTGCGGGGTCTGCGTGTAGAACTCCTCCAGGCCCGCCGGGACCGCGCCCGCCCCAGGGGAGAAGTCGCCCGCGGTCCGGCCTGCCGCCTCGCCCTTGGCGGCCCCGTCGACCACGCTCCCGCATCCGGCGGCCATGGCTACGACGAGCGCTCCCACGGCCAGTACGACAGGGACTCGGCGCAATATCGGCATGCCATCGATGGTGCCACGGGCCGGCGGACCGCCGGCCCGGCCCTGATCCGGCAGGGTTTTGCCCGCTGCGCGGGCGAATCACTGCCGGATCCGACATTCGACGGAACCGATCGACTCGGCGCGCGTCGAACACTGCATGACGTCGACTCGACTGAACGCGATCATGGCCCGCCAGGATGGTGTGATCACCCTCGGCCAGGCCCGTGCGACCGGGATGAGCGAGTCCGCGGTGAGCCGTCGTGTAACGACAGGTCAGTGGCGTCGACTCCGTCGCGGCGTGTTCCTCCGCGCGGACAACCCGTTGACCCATGCAGCGGCGCTGCGCGCGGCGGTCTACGGGTCGGGCCCCGACGCCGTCGCATACGGTCCGAGCGTCGCGTGGTGGCACGGCCTCACCGAGGTACCGCCGACCAGGCACTGGGTGACCGTCCCGCGTGGGCGCCCCGCGTCGCCCGACCCTGCCATCCGGATGCGCCGCCGCGACCTGGGGTGGGAGGACATCGGGACCTTTCGGGGCCTCGGTGCGACCGAGCTGCCATTGACTGCGTTGGAGGCGGCGGTCGAACTCCGGAACGGATCAACCCTTCTCGATCGCGTCCTACAGCGGCACACGTCGCTGCCCATCCTGATCGCTGTGCACGAGCGAAACCGCGGTCGGGCCGGCACCTCGGAGGCGGACCGACTGCTCCGGTCGGCCGGGGAGGGCGGCCACTCCGAGGCGGAGCGGATCCTGCACCGCCTCCTCCGTTCGGCGGGGTTCACCGGGTGGGCCGCGCATGTGTGGGACCACGGGTTCGAGATCGACGTGGCGTTCGTGCGCAGACGCGTCGCGATCGAGGTGGACGGGTGGGCCTGGCACCGCGATCCCGCGAGGTTCAATCGAGACGCCGAGCGCCAGAACATCCTGGTCAATGCCGGCTGGCACGTGCTGCGCTTCACCTGGCACCGGCTCACCCTCGACCAGGAGGGCGTGCTGGCCGAGATCCGGACCGCCCTCGCCCGTCACTGACGCGATCCGGCTGAGTTCCGCCCGCCATCCGGGCGAATCCCTGCCGGATCCGATGTGACCAATTGCACGTCACCGCCTGTTCTCGGGGGGGTCGGCCGGTGGCAGACTGAGCTACGTCATCACCCACAACCCGGGGACCCGCACTGGGCCTCGAGGCACGAAAGGGACACTGATGTCCGATAACACTGCGCCCTACGGTTCCGCGCCCGCTCAGCCGGCCGCCAAACGAACCAAGATCCGCACCCACCACCTGCAGACCATGAAGGCCGAGGGCGAGCGCTGGGCGATGCTCACCGCCTACGACTACTCGACCGCGCGGCTCTTCGAGGAGGCCGGCATCCCGGTACTCCTGGTCGGCGACTCCGCCGCGAATGTCGTCTACGGCTACGACACGACGGTGCCGATCACCATCGACGAGCTGATCCCGCTGGTTCGCGGCGTGGTCCGCGGCGCCCCGAACGCCCTCGTCGTCGCCGACCTGCCGTTCGGCAGCTACGAGTCCTCCCCCGAGCAGGCACTGGCCACCGCCACCCGGTTCATGAAGGAGGGCCAGGCGCACGCGGTCAAGCTCGAGGGCGGCGAGCGCGTCGCCCCGCAGATCGCCGCGATCACCGCCGCCGGCATCCCGGTGATGGCGCACATCGGGTTCACCCCGCAGTCCGTGAACAGCCTCGGCGGCTTCCGCGTGCAGGGCCGCGGCGACGGCGCCGAGCAGCTCGTCGCCGACGCCATCGCCGTGCAGGAGGCAGGCGCGTTCTCCGTGGTCATGGAGATGGTGCCCGCCGAGATCGCAGGGCAGGTCACCCGGAAGCTGACGATCCCGACCGTCGGCATCGGCGCTGGCGCCGAATGCGATGCGCAGGTGCTGGTCTGGCAGGACATGGCCGGGTACACCAGCGGCAAGACCGCCAAGTTCGTCAAGAAGTTCGCCGCCGTCGGCGACGATCTGCGCGGCGCGGCGGCCGCCTACGCCGCCGAGGTCCGGTCCGGCACCTTCCCCGCCGAGGAACACAGCTTCTGACGCCGGTTTCACGCGCGACGACGATCCGCCCTCTCGCGGGGCGGGTTGTCGTCGCGCGATGGCACACTCGATGACAACGGCGCGCGGGTATCCCGTGCGCCGTCACACACTTCACCGAAAGACAGGGTGCCTACATGTTCCATCGTCGTTTCGCGGCCGCCGTCGCCGGAGCCGCCGCGGTCGTCGCACTCGCGGGCGGCTGCGCCACCGAGAACGCCCCTGCACCGGCCCCCGCACCGAGCGGCGGCACGGGCGCCCTGCCCAACACCTCGGTCGCCCCGGCGCCCGGTGGCCCGGTCGCGGGCGGCGTCACCCAGGCGCAGGCCGCCCAGCTGTGCTCGGACATGCAGGCGCAGCTGCAGAGCTGGCGCACTTACACCCCGACCATCGGCAAGGGCGGGCTGAACACGGTCGTCGGCACCTGGGCCGCCCAGAACGGCATCAATGTCATCGAGCTGATGGGCAACAAGGCCCGGATCGACGCGATCACCCAGGCGCAGTGCCCGGATGTGCGCGCCGACGCCATCGAATCGTTGCGGATCCCGGACCTGGCATCGGGACTGATCGGGTTCTGACACCGATGCGGGACCTGTACCCCGAGATCGAGCCGCACCGCGCCGGGCACCTCGACGTCGGCGACGGGCAGCGCATCTACTGGGAGGTCAGCGGCAACCCCGCCGGCAAGCCCGTCGTGTTCCTGCACGGCGGGCCCGGCGGCGGCACCACCGCCGACCACCGCCGGTTCTTCGACCCCGACGCCTACCAGATCGTGCTGTTCGATCAGCGCGGCTGTGGGCGTTCGACCCCACACGTCGCCGACGGGGCGGACCTGTCGGTGAACACCACGGAGCACCTCATCGCCGACATCGAGGCGCTGCGCACCTATCTCGGGGTGCAGCGCTGGCAGGTCTTCGGTGGTTCCTGGGGTTCGACGCTGGCGTTGGCCTACGCGCAGGCCAAACCGGATCGGGTCACCGAGCTGGTGCTGCGCGGGGTGTTCCTGCTGCGCCGCAGCGAGATCGACTGGTACTACAACGGCGGCGCGAGCGCGATCTACCCCGACCTGTGGGAAGGCTTCCTCGCTCCGGTGCCCGAGGCCGAGCGGGGCGGCGACCTCGTCGAGGCCTACCACCGCCTGCTGCACTCCCCCGACGACGACGTCGCGCTGGCGGCCGCCGTCGCCTGGTCCACCTGGGAGGGTGCCACCAGTTCGCTGCTGCCCCGGCCCGCACGGGTCGAGGAGAGCGCGGAGCCGCGCTTCGCGCTGGCGTTCGCGCGGATCGAGAACCACTACTTCCGCAACCACGGATTCCTCGCGGAGGGCCAGCTGCTCCGCGACATCGCCGCGATCGAGACCATCCCGGCGGTGATCGTGCAGGGCCGGTACGACGTGGTCTGCCCGGCGACCAGCGCGTGGGCCCTGCACCGGGCCTGGCCGTCGGCCCGACTGGTGATCGTCGACGACGCAGGGCACGCCGCGAACGAGCCGGGGATCGCCCACCACTTGGTCGAGGCGACCGACGCCTTTCGCGGCTGACGCCCGAATCTCTCGACAGCGACGGACGAGGGCGGGTAAACCTGAGGTATGGGCAAGGGGCGCACACCGGACGGGACCGCTGCCGTGCTGGCGGCGTTACGCGATCACGCCGACGAACTGGACACTCGCGCCGACGAGGTGCGCCGCGACGAATTCGACTCGGTGCACCAGATGCGGGTGTCGACGCGGCGCCTTCGGAGCGTGCTCGGCAGCTACCAGTCGCTGTTCCCGGACGGCGCCACCGACGGCGTGCGGGCCGAACTCCGATGGCTGGGTACGGTTCTCGGCAATGCCAGGGACGCCGAGGTGATGGCCGAGCAGTTTCGCGACCTCCTCGACTCGCAGCCGCCCGAACTGGTGCGCGGGCCGGTCCGCCATCGCCTGGTGGCGACGAACGAGCTCGCCTACCGCGACGCGCACATCGAGGCGGTTGCCGCGCTCGACGACACTCGCTACGAGGCGCTGCTGGCCTCGCTGGACGCCCTGCTCGCGGCGCCCCCGTACCGAACCGACGCGGTCCGATTCGGGCTACACCGCGCCCGTCGCAAGTTACGCAAGGCCGCGCGGAAGGCGGGACTCACCGCACGGGACACCGGCGAACCGACACCGGAGCGCCTGCACACGGTCCGCAAGCGCGCCAAGGCGCTCCGGTACGCGGCCGAGGCGGCCGCATCCACCCGTCCCTCGCCCGTGCGGGCGGGTAAGGCGGCCAAGAAGCTGCAGACCGTGCTCGGCGACCACCACGACTCCGTGGTCGCGCGGGCCCGGCTCCTGGCCGCGGCCGACCTGGCCCGCGGCGCGGGCGAGGACACCTTCACCTACGGCGTGCTGACCGCCATCGAGGCCGACCAGGTCCGACGCGCCGTGCCGCGGTCGCGAAAGCTGTTGCGCAAGATCAGGTCTGCTAGCCGGAAGCTGTAGCCGGGTAGCCGAACTTCACCGTCCGCGCGGTGACGTCGGCCTGAACCAGCCGCACGGACACCGCCTCGCCCTCCGGCGGATCGCCGAGGCACTTGCCGATCACCGTCGCCTGCGGCGCGAATACCTCGGCCTCCCGCTTGCCGTCCACCCCGCGCAGCACCACCGCGTCGAACACCTCGCCCTCGCGGCCGGCGAGCAGGGTGGCCTCCGTGAGGTCCACGCAGGCCCGATCGACCTTGTTGGCCAACGTGTCCGATCCCCGCATCAGATCCGACAGGGAGGGTAGGGCGTCGCGAACCCATTGCGGCACCGGCGTTCCCGCGCAGATCGCCAGGCACACCTCGGTGCTGAACCGGTCCGAGAGGCGCCGCAGCGGCGCCGTCACGTGCGCGTACGGGGCGCCGATCCCGGAATGCGTGACCAGCTCCGGGACCTCGCCGTCGAACGCGGCGTAGCCCGCTCCGCGCAGCAGCGAGGTCGCCTCGGTCATCATCACCAGCGTCGCGGGCGTGTTCGCTTCCAGGCCCGCGAGGAACTCACCGACCGGGACCTCCGACGGCCAGTCCATGCCGAGGGCGGTCGCGGCCCTGCGCAGTGCCGCGACCGCGCCGGGCGCCGGGGCGGGCAGGGTGCGCAGCAGTCCGATGCCTGCGTCGATCATCAGCTTCGCCGCACACATCCCGGTCAGCAGCGACACCTCCGCGTTCCAGTCGTCGGCCTCGGTGCGCGGCTGCAGCTCGAGCCGCCAGCCGTCGCCGTCGCCGACCACCTCCTGCTCGGGCAGCTTGAGCTCGATCGCGCCGCGGTCGATCGCGGAGGCGAGCCGCAGCTTGCCGAACTCGGGCAGCGCCGCGATCGAGGGATGCAACGAGCCGGACTCCGAATCCGACTGCACCCCTGTGTAGTCGAACCGCGCGACCGAACGCACCAGGGCACGGGAGACCGCTACCGAGACCGGCTCCGCCCGCTCGTCGAGCTCGATCCGCCACAGCGCGGCAGGCCGCACCAGATCGGGCAGCAGGCTGGCCGCGCCCTCGGACATCACCCGCGGGTGCAGCGGCAACGACCCGTCCGGCAGATAGAAGGTCTGGCCGCGCCGCCGGACCTCCGCGTCCAGGTCGCCGCCGGGGACCACGACGGCCGCGACGTCGGCTATCGCGTAGTGCAGGACGAACCCGGTGGGCGTGCGCTCGAGGTGCACGGCCTGGTCGAGATCCATGGACGTCGGCGGGTCGATGGTGACCAGCGCCAGGTCGGTGCGGTCCGCGCGCTCGGCCGCGTATCGGTCGACCGCGGACTCCGCCTCGGCGATGGCCCTCGGGGGGAAGTCGGCGGTCAGCGAGAAGTCGGTCCGGATGGCACCGAAGTCGATCCCGCGGGCAGAGATACGCGTCATCACAATTGCCGAGCGTAGTGGCTCGGCTCGTCCGCGCAGCCGACCGTCAGTTGTTCCAGTCGTCCTCGGCCTTGTCGGCGGCCTTGTTGCGCTCCGCGGCGATCTCCAACGCCCGCGCGGCGGTCTCGCGATCGGGATAGGGACCCATCCGGTCGAGCCCGCGGGCGTCCTTGCCCTGACGCACCGAACCGTCCGACACGCAGTAGTACCAGAGGTGCTCTTCGTCCTCGCTCATGTCTTCAGTGTGCCCGGTTCCCGGCACCCTCACCATCCGAACCGCCGCCTCGAAATCTTTTCGGCCCGTTCGCTTGAGGACTGCACGCAAGCATGAGACTCTTACGCGCGGCAGGGTACGGCGTGTCACATCCACCGCACCCGTATCCCAGGATTCGAGAGTTTCCGCGCTGCACCGCCTCAACCCGTATGAAATGGAGAATCACCCGCATGGCCCCCATGTCTTACCTGCTCTACGATGCCCTCCTCCCGCATCTCGGAGCCGACGCCGCCGAGCACTGGGCGACGACCCTGGTCGTCAACCCGATCTAAGGTCGGACGTCGACAAAGATGCCCTCGCCGATTCGGCGGGGGCATCTTTTTGTGCGCTCGCCGCCCCGGCCTGCTCCGCCAGCCTCCGATTGAGGTCCGCGATTTGCGCGGTGAGCCGGTGGATCTCGTCGCTGGTGTGCTTCGCCCCGTCCTCCTGGGCCGCGGCGACCCGTTCGACGAACCACGAGGCCAGCGACGCGGTGACGACACCGAGCAGCGCGACGCCGCCGAGCATCAGCCCGAACGCGATCAGTCGGCCCTCCGCCGTCGTCGGGTACCGGTCTCCGTAGCCGACGGTGGTCACCGTTGTCACCCCCCACCAGAGCGCGTCCCCGAACCCGGTGATGTTCGCGTCGGGATTGGCTCGTTCGGCGTCGAGGACCGCGAGGGCGGCGCAGAACACCAACAGCGCAGTGCCGCCAACCACGTACGCCCCGACCCTGCCCCGGAACGATCCGGCCATGCTGCGGCTGAGCGCTGCGAGCACCACCACCAGCCGAAGCGGACGCAACAGCGGGAGCAGCAGCGCCACCAGTTCGAAGAGGTTGGCCCGGACGAAGGGCCACTTCTCGCGAGCCCGCACGAGTCGGTCCCCGTAGTCGAGCGCGAAGGCCGCCCAGGTGACGATCATCGCGACGTCGCAGAGGAGCCGGATTCCCGGCGCCAGGTCCACCACCAGGATCGGGAGGGCATAGGCCGCCAGGAAGGCGAGCGATGCGACCGTGAGAAGGGTGTCCCTGGATGACTTGAGCAATGTCATCGGCAGAGAGTAGCGACTGCCGGCTTACACATTCTCGATAAGCGGGCGGACGAGTTGGTCTGTAAGCCGGATCCTGTCCCCGGCGCCGAGGCGCCGGGTGGCGACCATCCATCTGGGCACACCGTTGCCGGGTACCTCGAGCGGTCCACCCGCAGGCTCGGGCGAGCAGCCCTCGAACACCTGCGCAGCCGCACCTTCGAGAAGGTGCGGCCTTCGACCTTGCTCCGGGCGGGGTTTACCTAGCCACCCCAGTCACCTGGGGTGCTGGTGCGCTCTTACCGCACCGTTTCACCCTCACCGACGCTCACGCGCCGGCGGTCTGTTTTCTGTGGCACTGTCCCGCGGGTCACCCCGGGTTGCCGTTAGCAACCGCCCTGCTCTGTGGAGTCCGGACTTTCCTCGGCTCTGGGCCTGCGCGCGCGAGCGCACGGTTCCCCGAGCCGCGGTCGCCCGACCAACTCGTCCGCCGCTACAGACTACTGCCTGCCGCGCACACCTCCGACACTCGAACGCTTGTTTGACCGGCGTCGACTGTCTACGGTCTAGCCATGGCCAGATACATCGCGTTGCTGCGGGGCATCAATGTCGGCGGGATCAACATCAAGATGGCGGACCTCAAGGACGCGATCTCGAGCCTCGGTTTCGACAACGTCAAGACCGTATTGGCCTCGGGCAATGTGCTTTTCGACTCCGACCGCGCGGACCGCGGGGCGATCAAGTCCGATATCGAGGCCTGCCTGCGGGAGAGGTTCGGCTACGACGCCTGGATCGTCCTGGTGGACCACCAGAGCCTGGCCGCGATCGTCGAGGGCTTCCCGTTCGAGGCCGACCGGGACGGGTGGCACCCGTACGTGCTGCTGTCCTCGGACCCGGCGTCGCTGGACGACATGTTCGCCGCCGCACAGTCTCTCGCGCTCGGCGACGAGGCGGTCGCGCTCGGCGACGGCGTCCTGTACTGGCACGTCGAACGAGGCGAGACGCTGCAGAGCCCGTTCGGAAAGCTCAGCGCCAAGGCCAAGTACAAGTCGACGACCACCAACCGGAACCTGCGCACGCTGCGCAAGCTGTTGTGACGGTCGGCTGAGGCACCCGCCGAATGGTCTGGCTTGTCGGCGCCCTCGTCGCCCTGGTGCTGGCCGCCGCGATCCTCCGTCCGCACGGACTGCCCGAGGTGGCCGTCGCCGCGCCCGCCGCCGTGATCGTGGTGGCCGTCGGGGCGGTCACCCCGGCACAGGCGCTGGCGGAGGTGCGCACGCTCGGTCCGACCGTGGCGTTCCTCGCCGCGATCCTCGTGCTCGCCCACCTCGCGGACGCGAGCGGCGTGTTCACCTGGACCGCGTCGGTCCTGCGGCGAGGTTCCCGGGGTCGCCCGAAGCGGCTGCTGGGGCTGGCATTCGCCGCCTGCGCGATCACCACCGCTGTGTTGAGCCTGGACGCCACGGTGGTGCTGCTGACGCCCGCGATCCTGGCGACCGCGACGAGGATGGGCATCTCGGCGCGCCCGGTGAACTATGCCGCGGCGCACCTGGCCAACTCGGCATCGACGTTGTTGCCGGTCTCGAACCTGACGAACCTGCTGGCCTTCTCGGCGACCGGCCTCGGGTTCCTCCACTTCGCCTCCCTGATGGCACTGCCGTGGGTCGTCGCGATCGCGGTGGAGCTCGCCGTGTTCCGGCTCTTCTTCGCGCGCGACCTCGCCGCGCCGCCAGAACCGGCCCCGACGCCGGCGCGGATCGTGCCGCCGCCGCGCTGGGCCCTGACGGTCCTTGGTCTTACCCTCTTGGGCTTCGCGCTGTCCGGCCTCGTCGGGGTGGCCCCGGCGTGGATCGCGGTCGCCGGGGCTGTCCTGCTCGGCGTGCCCGCACTGAAGGAGGGGCGCACCAGGCCGCGGTCGATGCTCGCCGCGGCCGATCCCTACTTTGCGGTTTTCGTCCTCGCGCTGGGGATCCTCGTCGCCCCCCTGACCGACGGGGCGGTCGGCGACCGGGTCGGAGACCTACTGCCGCATTCGGAGTCGTTCACCGCCCTGCTCCTGACGGCGTCGGTGGCCGCGCTCGCCGCCAACCTGGTCAACAACCTGCCGGCCACCCTCCTGATGATCGGCGCCCTCGGGCCCGGCGCACCGACCGGGCTGCTCTTGGCGATGCTGATCGGGGTGAACCTCGGGCCGAACCTGACCTACACCGGTTCCCTGGCAACGCTGTTGTGGCGCCGGGTCGCGACGCGCTGTGGGCAGCCGCCGACGCTGGGCACCTTCACCGCGCTCGGCGTGATCAGCACACCCCTGACCATTGTCGGCGCCGTCGCCGCGCTCTGGCTGGCGCTCTGACATGGCAGGTCCGGCCGGATCAGCCTGCGGCGAACTCGGCCGCGTGGTCCTGCGCCCACGTCGTGAAGCTGCGAGGTCCGTGGCCGGTGAGGACCCGGACGTGGTCCGTGAGCTCGACGGGCGTGCCGTCGCTGGACCGCCACCACTTCAGGAGCGCATCGGCGTAGTCCGCGGGGACGTGCTCGGCCATCTCGGCCTTCCAGGCGTCACCGGTCACGTGGTTGACGGCGATGGGCGTGCCGATGACTCGGGCGAGGACCTCGATCTGGTCGGCGAACGTGACGGATTCGGCACCGGAGAGGGTATACGCGCGACCGGCGAGGCCGGGATCGGTGAGCACGGCCAGCGCGGCTTCGGCGACGTCCTCCTCGTGGATCGGGTCGTTGTGGGCGCCGGGATACGGCAGGCTCACCGGACTGCCGGACCTGATTGGCCACGCCCAGGCCTGCGCGTTGCCTGCGAACGCGCCGGGCCGGAGCAGCGTCGTGCGGATCGGCGACGCCAGCAGGGCGGTCTCCACGTCGAGGTGGGACCTGGCCATGACGTCGGTGGCGGCGTCCGGCGCGAGAACGGACGACGAGGACAGCAGCACGATGTGCTCGACGCCCGCCGCCGTCGCCGCGGCGATGAAGGCCTCGATCTGCGCGGCCGCGGCGTAGAGGAAGACCGAGGTCACCCCGTCCAGCGCGGCGGCGAAGTCGGCCGGATCGGTCAGGTCGCAGCGGATCGTGGACGGGTCCTGCGGGTTGCTGGAGGCCGCGCGATACGGCAGCCCCCTGGCGTCGAGGAGGGCGATGAGGCGCTGGGCGACGGCGCCTCGGCTGCCGGTGACGAGGATCGTCATGAGGTTCCCTTCACTGGAGTATTCTGTGTGCACTACACAGATTCTGCGTGACGCATTCTCTGCGTCACGCAGATAAATTTAGGCAGGGAGGTCCCCGGTGTCAACCCGTACGGAATTGTTGGAAAAGATCGCCGTCGACAGCCAGCGGCACTACGCCGACTACATGCGGTTCAACCAGGCGATGGCGGATCATCTCGGCCTGCATCCCACCGACCTGCAGTGCGTCGCACTGCTCGACGTCGAGCCGGGACCGGTGAGCACCGGCGAGATCGCCAGGCTGACCGGGCTGACCTCGGGATCGGCGACCCGCCTGGTCGACCGCATGGCCAAGGCCGGACTCGTGGAACGTCACGCCGACCCGCAGGACCGCCGCAAGTCCCTGGTCACGCTTGCCCCCGAGGCCAGGGCGCGGATCGGCGCGGCGTGGGACGTGCCGGGGAAGGCCTTCGGCGCAGTCCTGGAGACCTACCGCGACGACGAGCTGGCGGTCATCGCCGACTACCTGAACCGCGCTGGGGCCGTCGGGCGGGCACAGGCGGAACGCCTCACCGGGCAGGACGCGTCCTGACGCGGTCCCCCGAGAACACGAAGCGCCCCGCCTCCACACAAGGGAGACGGGGCGCTTCGGATCGGGGACAGCTCCCGGGGTCCGGTCAGACGGTCACGCTTGCCTTTTCCACGGCAGGCGGCAGCTCGGGGTCCTCGTCGGCGAACGGGTCGCCGTTGCGGGGCGCGTTGTAGAGCTCCTCGTCGAGGATCCCCTCCCGCTTGGCGACGATGGTCGGAACCAGCGCCTGCCCGGTGACGTTGAGCGCGGTCCGACCCATGTCGACGATCGGCTCGACGGCCAGCAACAGCCCGACACCCGCGAGCGGGAGCCCCAGGGTGGACAGGGTCAGCGTGAGCATCACGGTGGCGCCGGTGGTGCCCGCGGTGGCGGCCGAACCGATCACCGAGACCACGACGATCAGCAGGTAGTCCGTCAGGCTCAGGTCGATGCCGTAGAACTGGGCCACGAAGATCGCGGCGATGGCCGGGTAGATCGCGGCGCAGCCGTCCATCTTGGTGGTCGCGCCGAGCGGCACCGCGAACGACGCGTACTCACGCGGCACGCCCAGGTTGCGCTCGGTGACCCGCTCGGTCAGCGGCAGGGTCCCGATCGAGGAGCGCGACACGAAGCCGAGCTGAGTGGCCGGCCACACCCCGGAGAAGAACTGCTTGACCGAGAGCCCGTGCGCGCGAACGATAATCGGGTACACGACGAAGAACACGATCGCCAGGCCGATGTAGACGGCCAACGTGAACACGCCCAGCTGACCGATCGCGTCCCACCCGTAGGTGGCCACGGCCTTCGCGATCAGCGCGGCGGTGCCGATCGGGGCGAGGCGGATGATCCACCAGAGCACCTTCTGCACGATCGCGAGCAGCGAGGCGTTCAGTTCCAGGAACGGCTCGGCCTTCTTGCCCACCTTGAGCGCCGCGATCCCGACCGCGATCGCGATGACCAGCAGCTGCAGGACGTTGAAGCTCAGGGACGTGGTCGCGACACCGGCGTCCGTGACCGTCGTCTTCGCGCCGAGGGCGAGGAAGTTCTGCGGCACCAGGCCGGTCAGGAACGCCCACCAGGAGCCGGACCCCTTCGGGACCCCTGCGTCGTCGGGATTGACGGACGTGTTCGCGCCGGGCTGGGTGATCAGCCCGACCGCGATGCCGATCAGCACCGCGATGAACGCGGTGATCGCGAACCACAGCAGCGTCTGGACGGCGAGGCGGGCGGCATTGGCCACCTGGCGGAGATTGGCGATGGAGCTGACGATCGCCGTGAAGACCAGCGGAATCACCGCGACGGTCAGCAGCGCGACGTAGCTCGAACCGATGGTCGTGACGGTGCTGGTCAGCCAGTTGGGACTGCCGTCGTCGGCGAGGGGCATCGAGCGGGCCAGCAGACCGATGAGGACGCCCGCGATCAGGCCGACGACGATCTGGGGACCGAAGGAGGTTGCCCAGCCGGGCAGGCGCCTGGTGCGGGCGAGGGTGGGGGCCGACATGTGACGGACCTTTCGTGATGGGTGCGCAGCAGCAGGCACGCTCGTGCGAGCGTGGGTGCGCGGGGAGTGCTGACAGACGCCGGGCCCGGGACAGAGGTCGACCGGGTGGCGGGAATGGATGGGTCAGCGCATACAGACAGCGCTCGCCTGCAGACAGTTGTCGACATACCGTCGACTGGTCAGCAGCGAGTTCACCCGGAGCATGTTACTCCCGCTAAGAAACGCGCTTCGCGCCGGTGAGTGATTTGCACCCCGGTCGGGGCACAGATCACTCACGGGCGGCGCGGCCGCACTAGAGGTGCGAGGTGTCGTTGACGAGGCGCACCGAGGCGCCGCCGTCGGGGTAGAACTCGGCGATGGACAGCGATGCCAGGTCCAGGTGCAGCCGGTAGAGCAGCGACGGCCCGACATCGAGCGCCATCTGCAGCAGGGTCTTGATGGGCGTGACGTGCGAGACGAGCAGCAGGTTCGCGCCGGGGAACTCGGCCACGAGGTCGTCGCGCGCCCGCTCGATGCGCGCTCGCACCTCGTCGAAACTCTCGCCGCCGGGCGGCCGAACGGAGGTGTCGGAGATCCACCGGCGGTGCAGCTCGGGGTCGCGCGCGGACGCCTCCCCGAAGGTCAGCCCCTCCCAGTCACCGAAATCCGTCTCGATCAGACCCTCGTGGACCCGGACCGGCAGCGACAGCTCGGCGGCCACCGCCTCGGCCGTCTGCCGCGCCCGACCCAGCGGCGACGACAGGACGGCGGTGATGCCGCCGCGTTCGCCGATCCGCTTCGCGGCCGCGCGGGCCTGCGACAGGCCGAGGTCGGTCAGCTCCGGGTTGCCACGGCCCGAGTAACGGCGCTCGACCGA
The DNA here is from genome assembly GCF_040548995.1 of Rhodococcus sp. PvR044. NCBI lineage: Bacteria > Bacillati > Actinomycetota > Actinomycetes > Mycobacteriales > Nocardiaceae > Rhodococcus > Rhodococcus sp. PvR044. The sequence continues at coordinate 92,213 of NZ_JBEPSX010000012.1, read as the reverse complement.
CAGCGCGGTCTGCCCGTGCCGCAGCAGCAGCATCCTGGTCGGCTTCCCGAGCGCGCCGGTCCATCCCGGTGACACCGGGGCGGACTCCTGCTTCTCGGTCGTCGCGGCGACCACCGCCGGGGCGGGGGCCGTCAGGTTCGTCGGCTGCCCGTCCATGGCCTCGTTCGCGAGCTTGTCGGCGTGCGAGTTCTCGGCACGCGGGATCCACGTGTAGTCCACCCGGTCGAAACCGGCGGCCAGTTCGCCCGCCTGCCGGGCGAGCGGCTTCATGTCCGGATGCTTGACCTGCCAGCGCCCGGACATCTGCTCGACGACCAGCTTCGAGTCCATCCGCACCGACACCGACCGGGCGCCGAGCTCCGCGGCGGCCGTCAGCCCCGCGATCAGCCCGCGGTACTCGGCGACGTTGTTGGTCGCGATGCCGATGGACTCGCCACGCTCGGCCAGCACCCGGTCGTGGTCGGAGGCGAAGACGACCGCGCCGTAGCCAGCCGGTCCCGGGTTCCCCCGCGAGCCGCCGTCCGCCTCCACGAAGACGTGACCCACGGAGCGACCCCCGGGGTCAGTCACAGACCGGATTCCTTGGTACGCACCATGATCGCGTTGCACTCGGGGCAGCGGATCAGCGTCTCCGGATCGGCCTTGGCGATGCGGGAGATCTCGCCGCGGTCGATCTCGATCCGGCACGCGCCGCACCGGCGGGCCTGCAGCAACGCGGCCCCGGCGCCACCGGCGGACCGCTGACGGTCGTAGATGGCCAGCAGGTCGGCCGGGAACTCCGGCTCGAGCGCGGCCCGGTCGCTCACACACCGCTGCTCGGCCGCGTCGAGGTCGGCGGCGGCGTCGTCGCGGCGACGACTGGCGTCGATGAGGGCGTCGTCGATCTGGCTCAGCTGCGCGCCCGCGTGCTCGTAGTCCGACTGCGAGGCCTCGCGACGCTCCATCACTTCGAGCAGTTCGTCCTCGAGGATCGACTGCCTGCGCTCGAGGCTGCCGAGTTCGTGCTCCAGCTCGGTGAGCTGCTTGGCGCCGACGGTGCCGCTCTGCAGCAGCTTCCGATCGCGCTCCTCGCGCTGGCGGACGGCGTCCACCTCGCCCTCGAGCTTCTTGATGTCCCGATCCAGGTCGTCGAGGACGATCTCCACCGCGACCGCGGCGTCCTTGCGCGCCACGCGGTCGGACTCGAGGCGCTGCACCTCTTCCTGCTCGGGCAGCGTCCGGCGGCGGTGCGCGATCCTCGCCAGCTCGGTATCCACCGCGGCGAGGTCGAGCAGCTTGGCCTGAATCCGGGGTTCGACGTTCACGCGGGCGGGCTCCTGCTTGTGCTGAGTGGGGATATTGGCCCCGCTACCGTACCGCTCTGCGGGGCACTGCCAGTACCGCTACGCAGCGGTCACCGCGCCCGCCCGACGAATGCCTCGATTCCGTCGAGGACGCACCGCAGTCCGAGTTCGAGCCCGACCCGGTCCCCCGGCTCGAATCCGCCGCCGTCGATGGACTCGATCAGCGCCGGATAGTCACCCCGGCGGCGATCGACGATCGCGGAGACCGAACCGAGCCACTCGGCGCGCCACTGCTCGGACACCGCGTCGGGCATCGCCGCCTGACCGGCGACGCCGCGCACGTGCCCGAGGAGCAGCAGGAACAGTTGGTGGACATCGCGGTGCTCGAGCCCCGTGTCGGCGAATGCCCGCAGCGCGGAGTCCATCCAGCCGAGCTGATTCGGACCCATCACCCCCTGATCGCCGGTCGACGCGAGCAGCCAGGGGCGCCGCACGAACAGGCGATGCAGCTCGCGCGCCCAGGCCTCCAGCCGCGGCCGCCACCCACCCTCGACGCCGCTCAGATCGGGCGGGGCGCCGATCGCCTCGTCCAGCATCAGCGTGAGCAGCGTCGCCTTGTCGGGGACGTAGCGGTACAGCGAGGTGGTGGTGAACCCGAACTCGGCGGCCACGCGCTGCAGCGACACCGCCTCGAGCCCATTCGCGTCGGCGATACCGACGGCGGCCGCGACCACCTCGCGGACGCTCAGGCTCGGGCGCCGCCCCCGGCGCGCGGGTTCCTCGTCCCGCCACAACAGCTCGAATGCCGACGTCATGCGCTTCTCCTCCGTTGCCGCAACGGTCCGCGATTGACCGCGAACCAAAACTGTGTATAACCTACACTCAATCGTGAACGGCATTCACAGTGAATGCGATTCACAACAAACTATATGGAGGCACCCATGATCGAGTCGACAACGGCACGCCGCGGCAACGTCCTCATCTCCGGGGCCAGCCTGGCCGGCCCGGCGCTGGCCTTCTGGCTGCACCGCTTCGGGTTCTCCGCCACCGTCGTCGAGCGCGCGCCGCGGCTGCGCGAGGGCGGTCAGGCGGTCGACTTCCGCGGTGCGGCGCACCTGCAGATGCTCACCCGAATGGGCCTCCTCGACGAGATCCGCGAGCTCCGGACGCCGGAGGGCCGACTGAACGTCATCGACGGCGACGGCCGGACATTGGCCAGCCTGCCGCCCGAGTTCACCGGAGGCGACGTCGAGATCCAGCGCGGCGACCTCTCCCAGCTGCTGTTCGACAAGACCGAAGACCACACCGAGTACGTCTTCGGCGACTCGATCACCGGACTCACCGACACCGCCGAGGGCGTGCACGTCACCTTCGAGCGCGGCGCCCCGCGCACCTTCGACCTGGTGATCGGCGCCGACGGTCTGCACTCGAACGTCCGCAAGCTGACCTTCGGGGACGAGTCCCGGTTCCTCACCCAGTCCGGCTACTACGTCGCGATCTTCAACGCGCCCAACAGCATCGGGCTCGGCGACGACAGCGTCCTCTACAACGAGCCGGGCGTGGGTGTGATGGCGTACGGCACCAGGGGCGGCGACGAGTGCGAGGTCATGTGCCTGTTCGAGTCGGCACCGATCGACTACGACCACCGCGACATCGACCAGCAGAAGCGGATCCTCGCCGACGTCATGGCGGGCGTCGGCTGGCAGACGCCGACCCTGATGCGCGAGCTCGAGTCCGCGACGAGCTTCTACTTCGACTCGATCAGTGTCGTCGAGATGGACCGCTACAGCGAGGGCCGGATCGCCCTGATCGGGGACGCCGGCTACGGCGCCACCTGCGGCGGGATGGGCGCGGGCATGTCCCTGATCAGCGCCTACGTGCTGGCCGCCGAGCTGGCCGCCGCCGACGGCGACCATCGCGCCGCGTTCGCGCGATACGAGGAGCAGATCCGCGGCTACGCGACGGCCTGCCAGAAGGTCGCCAAGGGCGCCGGCCCCACCCTCGCCCCGCCGACCGCGAAGAAGCTCGGCCAGCGCAACCGGATGTTCAGGGTGCTGACCTTCGGCCCGCTGAGCAGGCTGCTGGCCTGGATGTCCACCAGGGCCGCGAACGCCATCGACGTCGGCCGCTACGAGAGCGTGCCCGAGCGGGTGCCGGCGACGAGCTAGCGCCGGATCACGGCGACCGCTAGCAGGAACCCAGCGGCGGGCCGCTAGCAGGAACCCAGCGTCCACGGGTCGGTGCGGACCGCGGACACGGCGCTGGCCCATCCGGGGGTCCCGGCGAACCGGGCGTCGAGCACTCCCCTTGCCTGGTCGCACCAGGGGAACTCGCTGGCCCAGTGCGCGACGTCGACCAGCGCCGGGCCGCCCGCGCGCAGGTGCTCGTCCGCGGGGTGATGACGCAGATCGGCCGTCACGTAGGCGTCTACCCCGCGGGCCGCGGCGACACCGAGCAGCGAGTCGCCGGATCCGCCGCACACCGCCACCGTCCGCACCGGCGCCTCGGGGTCCCCCGCCGCGCGCACCCCCCAGGTGGTCTCGGGAAGCGCGGCCCGCACCCGGGCGGTGAACTGGCGCAACGTCTCCGGCGCCGCCAGCTCACCGATCCGGCCGATGCCCCGCGGCGACCCGGTGTCCGCCAGCTCCAGGATGTCGAAGGCAGGCTCCTCGTAGGGGTGGGCACCGCGCAGCGCGCCGAGCACCCGGCGTCGCAGCGACCGCCTGGCCACCACCTCCACCCGATCCTCGGCCACCCGCTCGAGCCGGCCGACCTCGCCGAGCGCCGGCTTCGCGGCCGCACCCGGCAGGAACTGCCCGGTGCCGGTGACCGTCCAGCTGCAGTCGCGATAGTCGCCGACCTCGCCGGCCCCGGCATCGAACAGCGCCCTGCGCACGGCGTCGGTCTCCGTGGTGGGGACCATCACCACCCACTTGTCGAGCGGCTCTGACGGCGCCGGGTCCAGCGGGCCGGTCACCGTCAGCCCCAGTGCCCGCGCCAGCGCGTCGGACACCCCGGGGTCGGCGGAATCGGCGTTGGTGTGCGCGGTGTACAGCGCGCAGCCGGACCGGATCAGCCGGTGCACCAGCGCGCCCTTCGGGGTGTGCGCGCCGACGGTGTCCACCCCGCGCAGCAGCAGCGGATGGTGCACCAGCAGCAGCTGCGCGCCCCAGGCCAGCGCCTCCTCGACCACCGACTCGGTGGCGTCGACGGCGATCAGCACCCGGTTCACCTCATCGGCGGGGTCGCCGCACACCAGGCCGACGGAGTCCCAGCTTGCGGCAAGCGCGGGCGGATAGGCCCGCTCCAGCGCCTCGATCACCTCGGCCAGCCGAACAGCCATCACAGCACCTCTCTCATCGCGTCGACCAACACCCTCGCCTGGGCGGCCTCCCGGACCGCGACCCGCAGGTGGTCGGGGCCGAGGCCGGGGAACGTGTCGCAGCGGCGGACCGCGATCCCCTTGTCCCGCAGGCGCGTCCGCACCGCCTCGCCGTCCGGGACCCGCAGCAGCAGGAACGGCCCCCGCGCAGGCCCGTGCACGGCGACGCCCGCCTCGGTCAGCATCGCCACCATCTCCGCGCGCTCGGCTTCGATCACGTCGGCCTCGCGGCGCGCCCACGCGACGGCGTCCGGCTCGCTGCACGCCCGGATCGCCTCCACCTGCAGGCTGCCCAGCGGCCAGTGCGCCCGCCCGACCTGCAGGCGGGCCAGCAACTCCGGCGGGCCGAGCACGTAGCCGCACCGCAGCCCCGCCAGCGCGAACGTCTTGGTCAGGCTGCGCAGGACCAGCACGTCGGGCAGGGACATGTCTGCCAGCGACTCCGGCTCGCCGGGCACGGCGTCCGCGAACGCCTCGTCGACGACCACGATCCGGCCGGGCCTGCGCAGCGCCAGGATGTCCGCGGCGGGGTGCAGCACCGACGTCGGGTTGGTCGGGTTGCCGATCACCACCAGGTCCGCACCCTCGGGGACGGCGGCCGGGTCGAGCCGGTACGGCTCGTCGAGCATCACCGTCTCGACCGCGACGCCCGCCTCCCGCAGCGCCCACTCGGGCTCGGTGAACGAGGGGTGGATCAGCGCCGCCCGCGCGGGCGCGAGGCGCGGCAGCATGGCGAACCCCTCGGCGCCGCCCGAGAGCAGCAGTACCTCGTCGCGGCAGCGGCCGTGCCGCGACGCGACCTGGTCCCGCGCGGCCTCCTCCGTCGCGACCTCCGGGTATCGACCCAGCGTTCCCAGCGCGTCGACCAGTCGTTGCCGCAGCCAGTCGGGCGGCCCGTCGCCGCGCACGTTGACGGCGAAGTCGAGCAGTCCGGGTTCGGCGTCGATGTCGCCGTGATGCCGCAGGTCGGTCCACTGCGGGGAGCGGGTGTCCACGAAGGGAGTTTATGGCGGTCGCATCGCCGTGCCGGACAACGGGCAGGATGGAGCCGTGAGCCCCAGCGTGACACTCTTCGACCTCGACGGCACCCTCACCGATTCGGCGCCCGGCATCGTGGCCGGCTTCCGGCACGCGCTGGCCGCGGTCGGTGCCCCCGAACCCGACGGCGACGTCCTCGACCGCATCGTCGGGCCGCCGATGGTGGACACCCTGCGCTCGCTCGGGCTCGACGAGGCGACCACCCAGCGCGCCCTGGCCAGCTACTTCGAGTGCTACGACGAGATCGGCTGGGCGGAGAACGCGGTGTTCGACGGCATCGGCGACCTGCTCACCGCCGCCGCGAGCCGCGGGTCCCGGCTGGCGGTCGCGACGTCGAAGTCGGAACGGTTCGCGCGCCGCATCCTCGAGCACTTCGCGCTCGCCGGGCACTTCGAGGTGATCGCCGGGGCCTCCGACGACGGCACCGCGCGGCGCGCGAAGGTCGACGTGATCGAGCACGCGCTGCGCGGACTCGGCATCGAACCGATCGACGCGGGGCGCGGCGGCACCCCCGATGTGGTGATGGTCGGCGACCGCGAACACGACGTGCACGGCGCCGCGCACTGGGGCATCCCGACGGTGTTCGTCGGCTGGGGCTACGGCTCCGCCGCGGAGGCCGAGGGCGCCCGCTGGTCGGTGGACACGGTCGACGAACTCGGGAGGGTCCTCGATGCAGCCCGTTGACCTCCACATCACCTTCGTCTGCACCGGCAACATCTGCCGGTCCCCGATGGCCGAGAAGATCCTGCTCGGGCACCTGCGCGAGGCGGGCCTCGACGCGCGGGTCCGGGTGTCGAGCGCGGGCACCGGCGACTGGCACGTCGGGCACGAGGCCGACCACCGCACCAACGCGGTGCTGCGCGGTCACGGCTACCCCACCGGACACCGGGCCGCGCAGGTCGACCGGGACCACCTCGACGCCGACCTGGTCGTCGCGCTCGACACCGGGCACGACCGCGCGCTGGCGCATCTCGGGGTGCCCGCGGAACGGCGGCGGCTACTGCGCAGCTTCGACCCGGACCCGGACGCGGACGGCGACTCGGTGCCGGACCCGTACTACGGCGACCGCGCCGACTTCGAGCTCGTGCGCGAGCAGATCGAGGCCGCAGTGCCCGGACTGCTCCAGTGGGTGCGCGAGCAGCGCTGAATCGGACACCGGTCGACCGGGCGGGTCGGCGCGGCAAGTACCGTGGAACCGTGCGAAGGCTGAAGTTTCTGCTGCGTCCGGGCTGGTTGGCGCTGGCCGCCGTTGTCGCCGGGTTCGCCTTCATGTGCTTCACCGTGCTCGCCCCGTGGCAGCTCGGCAAGAACACCGACACCGAGCACCGCAACAAGCTCATCGAGGAGTCGAGCAACGCCGAGCCGGTGACCGTGGAGTCGATCCTGCCCGAGTCCGGACCGCTCGCCCGGGACGACGAGTGGCGCCAGGTGACCGTGACCGGCAGCTATCTGCCCGGCAGCGACGTCCTGATCCGGCTGCGCTCGATCGAGGATTCACCCGCCTACGAGGTGATCACCCCGATGCGGCTGACCGACGGCCGGATCGTCCTGGTCAACCGCGGGTACGCCCGCCCAGAGCAGGGCGCGGTGCCGCCGTCGTTCGCGCCCGCCCCCACCGACCAGGTGACGGTGACCGCGCGGGCCCGCGTCTCCGAGGGCACCGTGCCGGGCAAGGACCCGATCCGTGAGAACGGCTACGAGCAGGTCTACTTCATCGACGCAGGCCAGATCGGTTCGGTGCTCGGCCTCGAGCCCGCCGACGCCTACTTCCAGCTCGTCCCCGACCAGCCGGGCGGCCTGAAGCCGATCCCGCTGCCGCAGCTCGATGCCGGCCCGTACCTGTCGTACGGGCTGCAGTGGCTGGCGTTCGGGATCATGGCCCCGCTCGGGCTGATCTACTTCGCGCGCGCCGAGATCCGCGAACGCCGCCGCTCCCGCGCGCCGGAGCCCGCGGCGACCCCCGCCGCCACGGCGCCTGCCACCGAACCCACCGCGGCCACCGACGACATCACGCTGCCGCGGCGCCGATTCAGCCGTTCACCGCAGCCGGAGCCCGCGGCGATGACCGCGACGGAGGCGAAGCTCGCCGATCGCTACGGCAAGCGCCGCTGACCCGAGCGCGGCCCCGATCTGCACCGCGGACGAGAGTCGCACCACCCTCCGCAGGTCCGCGGTCGCGGGCGGCGGACCGTCGCCGAGCGTGGGCCGCTCCTCGATGCCGTGCGGATACTCGGTGCGGCCGCCCAGCCGGACCCCGAGCGCGCCCGCCATCGACGCCTCGGCGACACCGGCGTTCGGGCTGGGATGCGCCGCCGCGTCCCGACGCCACGCCGCCGCCGCGGCGGCAGGCGAACCGCCGACGACAGGCGCGGTGAGCACGGCCAGCAGGCCGGTCACGCGGGCAGGCGCGAGATTCACCAGGTCGTCGAGCCGGGCCGCGGCCCAGCCGAAGCTCAGGTACCGCTCCGAGCGGTAGCCGATCATCGCGTCGAGGGTGTTGATCGCCCGGTAGCCGAGTGCGCCAGGGGCGCCCGCGACGGCCGCCCAGAACAGCGGCCCGACGGTGGCGTCTGAGGTGTTCTCGGCGACCGATTCGACCGTCGCCCTGGTCAGACCCTCGGCGTCGAGGGAGTCCGGATCGCGCCCGCACAGCGACGGGATGAGCGCGCGGGCCCCGGCGAGGTCGCCGCCCTCGACACGCGCGGCCATGTCCGAGCCGACGCGGACAAGGGAGGTGCCGCCGAGCGCGGTCCAGGTCGCGGCGGCGGTGATCGCGGTCTCCCCCGCCCAGCCCAGCCTGCGCCCGAACCGCACGGCGACCAGGGTCACGCCCGCGACCGCGCCGACCAGGACCGCGGTGTGCACGGCGCCCGCCGGGCGGTGATCGGAGTAGGTGCGCCGTTCGAGGAGCGCCGCGGCCTGACCGAAGCCGGCCACCGGGTGCCACCGCACGGGGTCGGCCAGTGCCCGATCCGCCGCGTACCCGAGCAGGATCCCGGCCGCCCTCGCCGTCGCGCGGCCGTTGAAGTTCACGCCGGTATTTCTATCAACCGCACCGACCGCCGACTACCGTCGACCCATGACCGGTGACGTCGACGAGTACGCCGCGGGCCTCGACGACGCCGCGGTGGAGTTGCTGTACCTGTTCCGGGACCGGGTGCTCGCGCTCGGTGACGTCGACGAGCGAGTGCACCCGAGCGAGGTCGCCTGGGCCCGCTCCCGGGTGTTCGCCGCCGCATTCATCGTCTCGTCGAGGCTGGAGGTGGCGATCGACCTGTTGCGACGCGTCGAGCATCCGCGGCTTCGCGAGTCGTTCGCGACGACCAAGAAGGTCTGGACCCATCGCATGTTCTTCACCGCCGCCGACCAGATCGACGACGTGATCGGCGAGTTGCTCGCAGAGGCCTTCGACACCGTGGGTCCCGGCACCCGCTGACCTTGCGTCGTCGGGGTGATCTCCGGGTCGGGTCATACCTGGGAATGACCCGACGGTGCCGAGAATCGGGCCGCGGGCCGATGCCAGGGACCCCGCTCGTCGACGACCGTGGAGGCATGAGCCTCCCGACCCCGCCACCCGTCCTGTCCGTGCACGCACTCGGCAAGTCCTTCGGGCCGACCCCCGTGCTCCGCGACGTCAGCCTGGAGATCCAGGCCGGCACCGCGACCGCGATCATGGGCCCGTCGGGGTCGGGCAAGTCGACGCTGCTGCACTGCATGTCGGGGATCGTCAAGCCGGACACCGGCGCGGTGTTGCTCGCCGGGCAGCACATCCAGAATCTCGGCGAGAACGACCGCAGCCGCCTCCGGCGCGAGGCCTTCGGCTTCGTCTTCCAGTCAGGTCAACTGCTCCCGGAACTGCCCGCGATCGAGAACGTCGCGCTGCCGCTGATCCTCAACGGCGCCTCCATCCGTGACGCCAAGGCCACCGCGAACACCTTTTTCGCGCCGCTCGGGCTGGACGGTCTGCAGGACCGCAGGCCGGGCCAGATGTCCGGCGGACAGTCGCAGCGGGTGGCGATCGCCCGGGCACTGGCGACCAAACCCACGGTCCTGTTCGCCGACGAGCCGACCGGGGCGCTGGACGCGCAGACCAGCTGGGAGGTGATGCGCCTGCTGCGGGAGTCGGCACAGCAGATCGGATCCGCCCTGGTCGTGGTCACCCACGACCTCGAGGTGGCCCGCTGGTGCGATCGCACGCTGGTGATGCAGGCCGGTTCCCTCGCCGCGCAGCAGGTGGCGGCATGAGCGCCACCGCCCGCGTCGCCCTGCTGACGGTGCGCGGCGAGGGCCGAAAGGCGATCAGCACCTATGCCCTTCCGGTCACCGCCTTCGCCGCCTCCACCGCGCTGCTGCTCACGGTGCTCGGCGGGTACGGCGCCTTCGAGGGCCGCGCAGGCGAGCCGGAGGCGCAGACGTACCTCGCCCTCGCGGGCGTGGCCTCGGTCCTCATGGTGGTGCCCGCCGTGACCCTCGGCCTCGCCGCGGCACGACTCGGCGCGCGGCGCCGCGACGAGCGGCTCGCCGCGCTGCGGCTGATCGGGGCCACCCCGCGACAGATCGTGGCCCTGTGCTCGGCCGAATCCGGTGCGCAGGGCCTGGTCGGCGCGCTGATCGGCGTGGTCGGCTACCTCGCGGCGATGCCGCTGGTCGCGCAGCTGCGGTTCCAGGGCCGCACCTTCGATGTCGCCGAGCTCTGGGTCGGCACCCTGCCGTTGCTCGCGGTCGTGCTCGGGATCACGGCGCTGGCCGCACTCACCTCGATGCTCGGCATGCGGCAGGTGTTCGTCAGCCCGCTCGGCGTCGCACAGGGCACTCCCCGGCCCGCGCCCAAGGCACTCATCGCGGCGCTCGCCGCCACGGTGCTGTTCGGCTGGACCGCCGTCGGCGGCGGCGCGCCCGGCGTCGCCGCGATCCTGATCGGGCTCGCGGTCTGCTTCGGCGTCGTCGCCCTGATCGGTCCGTTCGTGATCTCCCTGCTGGGCCGCATCATGCTCGCCCGCTCGAGGGACGCCGCCTCGCTGATCGCCGCACGCCGGGTGCTCGACAACCCGAAGTCCGTGTGGCGCACCGTCAGCGGCGTCACGATGGCCAGTTTCGTGGCGGCAGGCACCTCGCTGCTCGCCGCGATCGGCAACGGCGAGGGCCAGGAGCTCCAGCCGGGTCAGGAGTTCCTCTTCGCGGACCTGCGGACCGGCGTTCTGTTCACCCTCGGCGCGACGTTCGCGCTCGCCGCGATCTCCTCGGCGCTCACCCAGGTGTCCACGATCCTGGACAACCGGCAGCTCTACCGCAGCCTCGCGCTGGCGGGAACGCCGCCCGAGGTGATGGACCGGGCCCGGATGCGGCAGGTCCGCACCCCGGTGGTGGTGATGGCGCTGGCGGGCGCGGGCGGCGCCCTGCTGTTCCTGTTCCCCCTCACCGGCGCCGCCATCGTGACCAGCCCGATGGCGCTGCTGCAGCTCGGAGTCACACTGGCCGCAGGCATCGCCCTGGTGCTGGCCAGTGCGCTCCTGGCTCGACCGGTGATGCGCCGGGTGCTCGCCGATTAGGCTCGGACCGATGAACGCCCCTGCGCCCCGGCGGAAGTGGATTCTCGCCCTGTGCGCGGGGGCCGTCCTCGCGGTAGGGCTGGCGCTGATGGCGCCGAACCGGTGGACGGTGACCGAGCCCGCCGGGCCCGTCGATCCGCGCACGATGACGGTCGAGTACGCGTACGACGGCGACACCGTGCGCGTGCGTGACGGCGACGGGGAGTTGACGGTCCGGGTGCTGGGCATCGACACCCCCGAGACGGTGAAGGCGGGATACACCGTCGGATGCTGGGGACCCGAGTCCACCGCTTACGCCCGCGCCACGCTCGACGGCGCCGCGGTGCATGTCACGATCGATCCCCGTGCGGACGCCGTCGACGACTACGGCCGCACCCTCGCCCACCTGACACTGCCCGACGGCTCCGACTACGGGACAGCCGCCGTCCGGGCCGGGATGGCCAAGGCGTATGCCTACGGCCGCAGCACCGGTCGGCTGACCGAGGAGATCGCGCGGGCCGAGAGCGAGGCACGTGCCTCGGGCGCGGGACTGTGGGGGCCGCCCTGCGAAGGGCGCACGGATTCGGTCCAGCTGGAAGGTAATTGACCGGTCAGCCGCTGCGACGGATCCGGGCGAGGGCGCCCGCGGCGATGACGAGCCACAGCAGTCCGAGCGCGATGGTCCAGCCCACGCTCTCCAGCCGGGCAGCCGCCAGCCCGAGGCCGAAGGCCAGCACCGCGAGCCCGACCAGCGTCAGCACTGCACCCGTCTTCATCGGTCAAGCGTACGTCGGCGAACGGTCACGGGCCGGGGGAATGTCGATGCCGCCCACCCCGTCTGATACTCATTGCGGGCACACATCCCAAAAGGAGTATCACCACCCATGACGAACCCCGGCGGACCCCCTCCCGGCTGGTACCCCGATCCCGAGCCGAGCGGAGCCGCGGAATTCCAGCGGTACTGGAACGGCGACGAGTGGACGTTGACAACGCGCCCCGTGCCGCCGGATTCGACCGCCACCACCCTCATCCCGGTCATCCCGGCCGAGCCGGAGCCCGAACCGGAGCCGGAGCCCGCGGCGAAAAAGAAGTCGAAGACCGTCCCGCTCCTTGCGGCCGGCGCCGTCGCGGTGGCGGTGCTCGCCGTCACCGCCGGCGTCATGGGCTCGGCGACGAGCGAACCCGCCTCCTCCCCCACCATCTCGAGGACCGTGCCCACGACGACGGCACGCCCGTCGACGCCCGCAACCACGCCCGCCCGCTCTTCGGCGGTGCCCGCGCCCGTGAAGCCGGCGCCGCTGGTCGAGATGCCGAAGCCGACGACCTACGTCGCGCCCGCCCCCGTCACCACCCGTCCGCCCGGCGCCGCACCCGCGCCCGCCTACGTTCCGGATACGTCGGAACGGAGGCCCACTCCGCCGCCGGTGATCACGAAGCCGCAGCCGCTCGTCGAGGCGCCTTCTCCGTCGGGCAAGTTCGACTCGTGCGATGACGCGATCGCGGCCGGGGCGGCCCCGATGTACAAGGGCGACCCCGGCTACAGCACCAAACTGGATCGGGACAAGGACGGCATCGCCTGCGACAAGTAGCGCCCGACCGTGGGGCGGCGTGAGTGCGCGCCGCCCCGCTCTCGCAGCGTTGCGACTCGCGCGAAACGCACAGCCGCGCGCGGAAATCCGCGTTCAGGCGGGCAGGTCCCGCACCCGCCGCGCCGGATTCCCCGCGTACAGTCCGTTCGGCTCGCAGTCCTTGGTCACCACCGCGCCCGCGCCGATCATGCAGCCGGGCCCGACGTTGACGCCGGGCAGGATCGTCGCCCGCGCACCGATCCAGCAGCCGTCGCCGATGACAATCGGCAGGTCGTAGACGCGACCACCACGCCCATCCTCAGGGCCCATCTCGTGGGTACTGGTGATGAACGCGACCTGGTGCCCCACCGCGACCTGCCTGCCGAGCGTGATCGGCGCGGTGCCGTCGAAGAACACCCCCCGATTCACGAAAGTGCCAACCCCCATCCGGATGTCCTTGCCGCCGAAGTGGCATCCCGCGTAGATCCCGGCGCCCCACACCTTGGCGCCACCGGCGAGCAGCAGCAGGATGCGCAGCCACACGGGGACGAGCCGCCAGGACTGGATGATGTTGATCAGACGCACACCGTGACCCTAGTCCGCGCGATAAACGCGGCATTTCGAACGGCGGATCCAGAATTTTGGGAGTGTCCGGGGCATAGAAATGCGTTCAACCCCACCACGTGGTGGCAGGATTCACGAGTCAGATCCGTCGGGAATGGAGATGCGCTGTGGCCGCAATGAAGGTGAAGACCGCGAGGAAGAGACTGAAGAAGTTGATCCGGAGGGCAAACGATGAGTCCGCCGCCATCGAGATCGGCGGAAAGAACGGCAGCGCCGTCCTGATCTCACGGTCCCACTACGAAGCCCTCCGCGAGACCTCGTACCTGCTGCGGTCGCCGGATCTGCTCGAGAGCCTGCGCCGCGCGGGTGCCCGCGAGCGGCTCCTCGACGACCTCTACGGCGCGCCCGCCGAACGCACCGATCAGATCGCCTGACTGGCCGGCGACGACGTCACACCTCGGATGCACCCACGGCAAGCCGCATCGCCGCATAGGCACCGTCCGCCTCGGTGTCCGGCGGGACGACCAGCAACGCCAGCCGTGACCCATCGGTCCCGAACAGGTACATGACGTTCTGTGGCTGACCGTCGACTGGGCCGCAGACGAGCACTCCATCGTGTCGATCGAGGCCGCGTTGCGTGACACTGCGCGGATTCCAAGCGAAGGCAACCCGGGCTGTGCGACCGAGATGTGTTGCGACAGCGCTGATCACGTCATGCAATTCCAACGTCAGGTTCGTCGTCCGCGGCCACCACGCGCCGTCGACCAGGCCGGCAGGCGCGCCTCGAGCCCGAAGGAGGATGCGCGATGTGCGGGTTGCCGGCTCAAAGGGCTGGAGGCCATCGGTCTCGTGCAGTCGCGAACCCATGTCGAAGTGATTCCCGACGCTTCGGACCCCGTCGCGCATCATGGTCGACGCACCTTCCCAGCCCCACCTTCCGAATCCCAGCGATTCTGGGCGGCAAGCTGGGACGCCTCGCGTACCCCGACCATCAACAGGTCGTCCGCCGTGGTCGCACTGTTCGGCTTGGCGGCGGTCATCATGGTCGCGTGCGCGTAGTCGGGCTCTGTGTAGGGCGGGACCACCAGCAGCGCCATCCTCTTCCTGTTCGCGCCGACGACGTACAGGGTGTTGACCGGCTGAAATGGGTAGCCGTCCAATCGAACTTCGTGTCCCCCACTGCGGATCCATGCGGGCGCCTTCGCCCACCCGTTTATGTTGTAGACCACTCGGTCGATCCGGCCGAGGCGAATGGCGAGCACCGCCAGTAGCCCGGGGACTTCGGTGGCCAAGTCGGGTGACCTGGGCCACCACGCTCCATCGACGAACCCCCGGGCTGCACGCCGTGGCTTCAACCGCAGCCGCAGCGTTGGTATCCGCCGCGCATGGGGTTGACGGGCATCGCGATGACCCAGGGACGGGCTCGTATGATTCAGCGTCACGACTGACGCTCCTGCCTTGGCCGCGAACCGGCCAGGTTCATTCCAATCGGAGACGACGCGATCGAAAATGCCGCGTTCGAGGTGCATCCGATACACCCGATGCTACGCCCGCGCTCGCCTCGGCCCCTCAGCACGGAACCAGCAGAAGCTCACAATTGACAACCTGATTGTTTCGGTAACCTTTAGGTGTGTTCACGAGATACGCGCGGTGCGCCGCTGAGGGCCATGTCGAAGGCGAGCAGCGTGCGGCCCTCAGGGTGCCTGCGGACCGAAGCTTCGTCCAGCACGGGTTGACCGTCACGGACGGGAACTGAGGCGCGTTCACGCCCTCCACGCACCATGAACAAACGACTCGGCGACGGCCGGAACCGTCCGATTCCCCGACCCCAGCCTCGGTACAGTGCCGCGACATCGCGGCGGCCGTGGCCGGCACTCCCGCGTGATACCCCGCGGCCGGACAACCTTGCGCCGTACGGGCCACCTCCCCAGTCGAGTTGGAAGTACCAACGAGCGAAGCCGCAGGCTCCGATCTGGCCGCCGCCTCCGCTGCCTCCGACTCCGACGCCTCCGCTCCCGCCTACGCCGGAACTCCCCGACGGCACGGCACCCCCGTCCAGGAAGCCCGCCTGGCGCCGGTGGACGAAGTGGATGGTGATCGGATTCGTCGTATGGCTCGTGGTGACGCCCGTGATCTACCGCGTGTGGACGCCGCCGCGCACGATGTTCATGCTGACCGACAGCGCGCCGGGCGACACGGTCTTCCAGGAAGTCTCGCTCGACCACATCAGCAGGCACTACATCGCGTCCGTGCTCGCCCACGAGGACGCCGAGCTCGGCACGCGCATGGGCCCGTTCCACATGAGCGACTTCATCGATCGGACCGAGACTTATCTCGAGTCCGGTGAGGATCTCTCCGGCTCGACCATCCCCCAGCAGCTGGTGAAGAACATGTTCCTCATCCGAGGCGAGTGGGTCGGAACCAGGGTCTTCCGCAAGGGCGTGGAGGCCGTGCTGTCCTGGCCCTTCAACCTGATGGGCGATCAGCGGCAGCTCGAGCTGTACCTGAACTACGCCCAGTTCGGGCCGAACCTGTACGGCGTCTGCTCCGCCAGCTGGTACTACTTCAACCGCCCGCCATGGGACAGCAACTCTTGGGACGCAGCAACATTGGCCGGCCTCCTGCCGCTCGGCGAGGACGCCCGACGGGCGCCGGGTGGTGGCGTCGACGTCGAGAGCGACGGGACGTGGCTGGTGGCCAGCACCGTCGCCAATGCCAGGAACAAGGTGCCGCAGCGGATCAGCGAGATGGGCGGCTGGGAGGGCGCGGTCGCGACGGTGGGCATCACCGACTCGGCTGGCGACCATCCGCCGCTCGGCGCCCCGAAGAGCTGCTCCGTGATGCCCCAGAGCGTCGCCGATCGACTCGCGGCCGAGGACGCCTGGTGGAGTCCGCAGTACGGCGGCTGACCGCTATCCGAAAGCAGGAGAACTGCCGGCTTTCATGACCGGATCATCACGAAGCCTTTAACGTGTCCTGGTTCACTCCAAAAACCCACGAGGAGAACCACAGTGCGTAGATCCGCAGGAATCATCGGCGCCACCATCGCCGCCGTCGGCCTCACCATCGGCACCGCAGGCATCGCCAGCGCGCTCCCGGTGAGCATTCCCGGCACCACCAGCCACCCCTATGTGGCGGGCGTCGACGTGGAGCCGGGGTCGTACTACTCCCGCTTCACCGGTGCCGCCTGCCAATTCGCCCTCACCCAGTCCGGCGAAACCGAGCCGAGCCTCGAAGGCATCAGTGCCAGCACCGAGTACCGGATCGTCGACCTGGACGCCGGCGACCGGCTCGACTCTGTCGGCTGCACAACCTGGCACCGACAGGGGAACCCCCTCGGCTCGGCCGGGTCGACGGACTTCGGTCTCCTCAGTGTGCTCGGCGTGGACGACTTCATCTTCGACAACCTCCCGCTGGGATCCTGACCGACCGGATCCGGTCCACGCTCCACCAGACGGAACAAGCCCCCCGCCTCGTCGAGGCGGGGGGCTTCTTCGGTGTCCGACAGCGAGATTGACGACTCGCCTGTCAGCACTGCGGTGGGCGCGGAGGGTTTCGAACCCCCGACCGCTGGTGTGTAAAACCAGAGCTCTACCACTGAGCTACACGCCCGGAATCCGACGGTTTCCCGCCGAATTGCACTCAGGAATCTAGCGCGGCGAGCGCGTTCTCCCAAGCTGCCTGGTCACGGGCCTCTCCGGGGCCGTTCATCTCGGCGAACCGGATGTAGCCCTCCTTGTCCACGACGAAGGTTCCGCGGTTCGCGAACCCGGCCTTGTCGTTGAACACGTCGTAGGCCTGAGCCACCGCACCGTGCGGCCAGAAGTCCGACAGCAACGGGAAGGTGTACCCCTGCTCCGCCGCCCAGATCTTGTGCGTGGGCGGCGGACCGACGGAGACCGCGAGCACCGCGGCGTCGTCGTTCTCGAACTTCGGCAGACCGTCCCGGACCTTGCAGAGTTCACCCTGACAGGTACCGGTGAAGGCGAGCGGATAGAACACGATCAGGACGTTCTTCTTGCCCCGGTAGTCCGAGAGCGAGACTTCCTGGTTGTTCTGGTCCTTGAGGGTGAAATCGGGAGCGATCGCACCGACGTCGAGAGGCATGGGGGTTCCTTCTGCAGTAGTGCGATCAGCGCTTGGCCGGGCGGGCCTTCGGCTGCACCAGCCGACTGCCGCTCCACAGGCCGAGGTTCGCCGCCGAGGTCTGGGTCAGACCCGCCGTCGGTGCCGATTCGGCGATCTCGCTTGGCTCGACATGGCCAGGTTGTCCGGTCTTGGGGCTGAGGACCCACACGAAACCCTCGTCGGCCAGGGGGCCGATCGCGTCCATGAGTGCGTCGACGAGGTCTCCGTCGCCGTCCCGCCACCACAGCAGGACCACGTCGATCACCTCATCCGAATCCTCGTCGAGGAGCTCCCCACCGATGGTCTCCTCCACGGATGCGCGCAGCGCATCGTCGGTGTCCTCGTCCCAACCCAGTTCCTGAACAACCATGTCATTGGTGATGCCGAGTTTCTGGGCATAGTTCTGGGCGTCCGCCGCGGCGACCACGGTGGTGTCCTCCTTTTGTTGTCGGGGCTGAACCTCCAGCACCCGGTCCGTGTGGATCAGTAGTGAAAGCGAACAGGTTGAACGGCTCTTGCGCAAGCCGACGCCACCGAAAAACCGAACAAAGATTTTGTGACGTAGCAGATTGTGACTCGCCGTCGACCCTCGCCGGGCGATACGGCAGGATTGAGCCAGATCACCATCACGCGTAAAGCGGACCGCCGTCACACAGGCGATTCGCATGGATTGGGCGCCGCACCGAGCGTCCTCCCCGATGAAGGAGAGTCATACGTTGTCCGAGCCCACCCAGGACCAATTCTCGCCAGCGCAGCAGCCCGCACCCAGCGGCGACGGCCGCGTCCGCGTGATTCGTGAGGGGGTGGCCTCATATCTCCCCGACATCGATCCCGACGAGACAACCGAGTGGTTGGACAGCTTCGACGGCCTGTTGCAGAACTCGGGACCGGCGCGCGCCCGCTATCTGATGCTGCGCCTGCTCGAGCGTGCGGGCGAGAATCGGGTGTCCATCCCCGCGCTGACCTCCACCGATTACGTGAACACCATTCCGACCGAGAACGAGCCGTGGTTCCCCGGCGACGAGGAGGTCGAGCGTCGCTACCGCGCCTGGATCCGCTGGAACGCCGCGGTCATGGTGCACCGCGCGCAGCGCCCCGGCGTCGGCGTGGGCGGCCACATCTCCACCTACGCGTCCTCCGCTGCCCTCTACGAGGTCGGGTTCAACCACTTCTTCCGCGGCAAGGACCACCCCGGCGGCGGCGACCAGATCTTCATCCAGGGTCACGCCTCCCCCGGCATCTACGCCCGCGCCTTCCTCGAGGGCCGGATCCCGGCCGAGCAGATGGATGGCTTCCGCCAGGAGCACAGCCACGCGGACGCAGGCGGCGGGCTGCCGTCGTACCCGCACCCGCGGCTGCTGCCCGACTTCTGGGAGTTCCCCACGGTGTCGATGGGCCTCGGCCCGATGAACGCCATCTATCAGGCCCGGTTCAACCACTACCTGCACGATCGCGGCATCAAGGACACCGCCGACCAGCACGTCTGGGCCTTCCTCGGCGACGGCGAGATGGACGAACCGGAGTCGCGTGGCCTGGCGCACGTGGCCGCCACCGAGGGCCTCGACAACCTCACGTTCGTGGTCAACTGCAACCTGCAGCGCCTCGACGGCCCGGTCCGCGGCAACGGCAAGATCATCCAGGAGCTGGAGTCGTTCTTCCGCGGCGCCGGCTGGAACGTCATCAAGGTCGTCTGGGGCCGCGAGTGGGACGCGCTGCTGCACGCCGACAAGGACGGCGCGCTGGTCAACCTGATGAACACCACCCCCGACGGCGACTACCAGACCTACAAGGCCAACGACGGCGGATACGTCCGCGAGCACTTCTTCGGTCGCGACCCCCGCACCAAGGAACTGGTCAAGGACCTGTCCGACCAGGACATCTGGAACCTCAAGCGCGGCGGGCACGACTACCGCAAGATCCACGCGGCCTACGCGGCCGCGCTGCAGCACAAGGGCCAGCCGACGGTCATCCTGGCGCACACCATCAAGGGCTACACCCTCGGCAAGCACTTCGAGGGCCGCAACGCGACCCACCAGATGAAGAAGCTGACCCTCGACGACCTCAAGGCGTTCCGCGACCTGCAGCGGATCCCGATCTCCGACGCCGAGCTGGAGAAGGACCCGTACCTGCCGCCGTACTACCACCCCGGCGCGGACGCCCCCGAGATCCAGTACATGCTCGACCGTCGCAAGCAGCTGGGCGGGTTCCTGCCCTCGCGCCGCACGGACGTCGCGCCGCTGGCACTGCCCGAGGACAAGACATACGACTCGCTGCGGAAGGGCTCCGGCAAGCAGGAGATCGCCACCACCATGGCGCTCGTGCGGGTCCTCAAGGAGCTGCTCCGCGACAAGGAGATCGGCAAGCGGATCGTGCCGATCATCCCCGACGAGGCCCGCACGTTCGGCATGGACTCGTGGTTCCCGTCGCTGAAGATCTACAACCGCAACGGCCAGCTGTACACCTCGGTCGACGCCGACCTGATGCTCGCCTACAAGGAGAGCTCGATCGGCCAGATCCTGCACGAGGGCATCAACGAGGCCGGCTCCACCGCCTCGTTCACCGCGGTCGGCACCTCCTACGCCACCCACGGCGAGCCGATGATCCCGCTGTACATCTTCTACTCGATGTTCGGCTTCCAGCGGACCGGTGACGGACTCTGGGCGGCCGCCGACCAGATGGCCCGCGGTTTCGTGCTCGGCGCCACGGCGGGCCGGACCACGCTCACGGGCGAGGGCCTCCAGCACGCCGACGGGCACTCGCTGCTGCTGGCGTCGACGAACCCCGCCGCGGTGACCTACGACCCGGCGTTCTCGTACGAGATCGCGCACATCGTCAAGGACGGCCTGCGCCGGATGTACGGCGGCACGCCCGGCGAGGACGGGTTCGGCGGCGAGAACATCTTCTACTACCTGACCATCTACAACGAGCCGTACGTGCAGCCCGCCGAGCCGGAGGACCTCGACGTCGAGGGCCTGCTCAAGGGCATCTACCTGTACAGCAAGAGCACGGGCACCGGACCCCGCGCGCAGATCCTGGTCTCCGGCGTCGCGATGCCGGAGGGCATGCGCGCCCAGCAGCTGCTCGCCGAGGACTGGGGCGTCGCGGCGGACGTGTGGTCGGTGACGTCGTGGGGCGAGCTGCGCCGCGACGGCGTCGAGTGCGAGCGACAGGCGCTGCGGAACCCGCAGGCCACCGCCGCCGTGCCGTACGTGTCCACCGCGCTGGCAGGCGCCGAGGGCCCGTTCGTGGCGGCCTCGGACTGGATGCGGGCGGTCCCGGACCAGATCCGGCAGTGGGTGCCCGGCGCGTACACCACGCTCGGCACCGACGGGTTCGGCTTCTCCGACACCCGGACCGCGGCAAGGCGCTACTTCAACGTGGACGCCGAGTCGATCGTGGTCGCGGCGCTGGCCGGCCTCGCCAAGGAGGGCAAGCTCGAGCACAACACCCCGGCGGCGGCCGCCCGGCACTACCGGATCGACGACGTCCTGGCGGCGCCGAAGTCGCTGAAGGACCCCGGCAGCGCCTGACGACTATCTGTGCACGAGCGTTTATAGACACCTGACAAATCAGGCGCCCGGGAAGCGCGCAATTCGCGCCCCCGGGCGCCTGAGGTCACGGTGGGCGTAAGTTTCGAGACTATGGGCGAGCAGAAACCCCCGCTGGACGGCTCCGCCGACGACGGGACACAGGCGGCGGCCGTGCCGGTTTTCGGCAGGCAGCGTCAGCCCCGCGACCCCCTGCCCGACGCACTGCTGCGGCGGGTCAAGCAGTTCTCCGGCCGGCTCTCCACCGAGGCGATCACCTCGATGCAGGACCAGCTCCCGTTCGTCGGCGACCTCGACGCCGACCAGCGCGCGAGCGTGCAGCTGCTCGTGCAGACCGCGGTGGTCAACTTCCTCGAGTGGCTCAAGGACCCCGAGGGCGACATCCGTTTCAGCATGGAGGCCTTCCAGGTCATCCCCCAGGACCTGGCCCGCAGGCTGACCCTCCGTCAGACCGTCGACATGGTGCGCGTGGCGATGGAGTTCTTCGAGCAGTGGCTGCCCGCACTGGCCAGGAACGAGCAACAGCTCATCGCCCTGACCGAGGCAGTGCTGCGCTACGGCCGCGAGCTCGGGTTCGCCGCCGCCTCCGTCTATGCCAGCGCCGCCGAGTCCCGCGGCGCGTGGGACACCCGCCTGGAGGCCCTCGTGGTGGACGCGGTGGTCCGCGGCGACACCGGCTCCGACATGCTTTCCCGCGCAGCGACACTCAACTGGGACGCGACCGCGCCCGCGACCGTCCTCGTCGGCACCCCGCCGCCCGAACAGGGCGTGTCGGTGGTCAGCACCGTTCACTCGATCGCGCAGAAGCACGGGCGGGCCGCGCTCGCCGTCGTGCAGGGCTCCCGGCTGGTGATGGTGGTCAGCGGCGACATGCAGGACCCGTACGACGATCAGTTCATGACGGACCTCCTCACCAACTTCTCCGACGGCCCGGTGGTGATCGGGCCGACCACCCGCACCCTCAGCGCCGCGCACTTCAGCGCGGTGGAGGCCCTGGCCGGCATGGAGGCGGTGGCCGGCTGGCGGGGCGCCCCGCGGCCGGTCCACGCCGGTGAACTGCTGCCCGAGCGGGCCCTGCTCGGTGACCGGGCGGCCCTCGATTCGCTCATCGATCTGCTCGTGCGACCGCTGGCCGCCGCGGGGTCGGCGCTGACCGACACCCTCGAGACCTATCTCGACTGTGGCGCCGCCGTTGAGACCTGTGCCCGCAAACTGTTCGTGCACCCCAACACTGTCCGGTATCGACTTAAAAGGATCAGCGAGATCACCGGCCGAGACCCCATGAACCCGCGCGACGCGTACGTGCTCAGGGTCGCGTCAACGGTGGGTCGTTTGGCTCAGGCCAGTCACGAAACAACGCATCCAGTCACACCAATCACATTCTTCACAAACCGTGCGATCGACTTGTAACGTTCCGCCGTCCACTTCCGATGCGAGTTCCCCACATGCGATTTTGTGGGAACCCTACAAAACACTTGTCCAAGGTTGATGGTCAAAAACATCACCCACATGCCGCTGGACAGTGTTCCCTTATCTTGTGATTTCGTTGCTTGCCCCGGGTCAGGGCTCCCAAACCCCCGGCATGCTCAGCCCTTGGCTGGAGCTGCCGGGCACTGCAGACCGCATTTCCATCTGGTCGAAGGCCTCCGGCCTCGACCTCGAACGCCTGGGCACCACCGCCACGGCCGACGAGATCACCGACACCTCGGTCACCCAGCCGCTCGTGGTCGCCGCCGCGCTGCTCGCCTTCGAGGAGCTCGAGCGCCGCGGACTCGTCCCCACGGACCTGATCGCCGCGGGACACTCGGTCGGTGAGCTGGCCGCGGCCGCCATCGCAGGCGTGATCTCCTCGGACGACGCCGTCGCGCTCGCCGCGCTCCGCGGCTCCGAGATGGCCAAGGCCTGCGCGCTGGAGCCGACCGGCATGTCCGCGGTGCTCGGCGGCGACGAAGAGGTCGTCCTGGCACGGCTGGCCGAGCTCGGCCTCGAGCCGGCGAACCGGAATGCGGCCGGCCAGATCGTGGCGGCCGGCCTGCTCAGCGCCCTGGAGGAGCTCGCGGCAGCGCCGCCGGAGAAGGCCCGCGTCCGGGCCCTGCCGGTGGCGGGCGCGTTCCACACCGCGTTCATGGCGCCGGCCCAGGAAGCCGTCACCGAGGCGGCCTCCCGAATCAGCCCCTCGGATCCGACGCGCACGCTACTGTCCAATGCCGACGGTCAGCCGGTCACCTCCGGCGCCGACGCGCTGGCCAAGCTGGCTGCCCAGGTGACCAGGCCCGTGCGCTGGGACCTGTGCACCGCGTCGCTGCGCGCGGCCCAGGTCACGGCGATCGCCGAACTCCCCCCGGCCGGCACCCTGGTCGGTATCGCCAAGCGGGAGATGAAGGGGACCCCCACGCTGGCGCTCAAGACGCCGGACGACATCCCCGCGCTGTCCGAGCTCACCGGGCTCGGATGAGGCCCGCCGCAATCCTGCGGCCCTAGGCCCCTCGCAGCAGGACCACACACCACAATGGCCGGTCTGCCGACCGGCCAACGCCAGACCCAAGTAACACCAAACAAGAAGGGAGCCACGAAGTGGCCACCACCCAGGAAGACATCATTGCCGGACTCGCGGAGATCATCGAGGAGGTCACCGGCATCGAGCCGTCCGAGGTGACCATCGAGAAGTCCTTCGTCGACGACCTCGACATCGACTCGCTGTCCATGGTGGAGATCGCCGTGCAGACCGAGGACAAGTACGGCGTGAAGATCCCCGACGAGGATCTCGCCAGCCTGCGCACCGTCGGCGACGCCGTCAGCTACATCCAGAAGCTCGAGGCCGAGGGCGGCGACGCCGCTGACGCCGTCAAGGCGAAGCTCGACTCCGCGAACGAGGAGTGAGCTCGCCCGTGACTTCCACCAGGAACTTCCCCAACGTCGTCGTCACCAGCCTCGCGGCCTCGACGTCGATCGCTGGTGACGTGGATGCCACGTGGAAGGGCCTGCTCGCAGGCGAGAGCGGGATCGACGTCCTCGAAGATCCGTTCGTCGCGGAGTACGACCTTCCCGTCCGCATCGGCGGGCACCTGAAGGTGAACCCCGACGATGCACTCTCCCGCGTCGAGATCCGGCGGATGAGCTTCGTGGAGCGACTCGCTCTCGTGCTCGGACGCCAGGTGTGGCAGAACGCGGGCAGCCCCGAGGTGGACAAGGACCGGCTCGGCGTGGTCCTCGGTACCGGACTCGGGGGCGGCGAGGCATTGATCGACGCCGTCGACAAGATCAAGACCCAGGGATACCGGAAGGTGTCGCCGTTCTCTGTGCAGATGGTGATGCCGAACGGTCCCGCCGCGGTCGTCGGGCTCGAGCTCGGCGCCCGCGCAGGCGTGATCACTCCCGTCTCGGCGTGTTCGTCGGGCTCGGAAGCGATCGCGCACGCATACCGGATGCTCATCATGGGTGACGCCGACATCGTCGTCACCGGTGGCGTCGAGGGCCAGATCGATCCCGTGCCGATCGCGAGCTTCGCGATGATGCGGGCATTGAGCTCACGCAACGACGATCCGAAGGCCGCCTCGCGTCCCTTCGACAAGGATCGCGACGGCTTCGTCTTCGGCGAGGCCGGGGCACTGATGGTCCTCGAGACCGAGGAGCACGCCAAGGCGCGCGGGGCAACCATCCACGCACGCCTGATGGGCGCGGGCATCACCTCGGACGGCTACCACATCGTGGCGCCGCACCCCGAGGGCACGGGCGCGGCCCGCGCGATGGCACGGGCGATCCAGACCGCGGGTCTGGCGAAGTCCGACATCACCCACGTGAACGCGCACGCCACGGCGACGCCGATCGGGGACACGGCCGAGGCACTGGCCATCAAGTCCGCGGTCGGTGGCCACGCTGCGGTGTACGCACCGAAGTCAGCTCTCGGGCACTCCATCGGCGCCGTCGGTGCGCTCGAAGCCGTGCTCACGGTCCTGGCTGTGCGTGACGGAGTCATTCCGCCCACGCTCAATCTCGATAACCAGGATCCAGAGATCGATCTCGATGTCGTGAAGGGTGAACCCCGTTACGGCCAGATCGACTTCGCGCTCAACAATTCATTTGGATTCGGTGGGCACAATGTCGCGCTCGCCTTCGGCCGAGTCTGACCGGTCGGACTAGCTCGATGGTGGGGGCCTCGCAGCCAGGGGCCCCCACCCCGACTACCGCCCGCAGGCGGCCAGTACAAGGAGGACAAGCGATGACCATCTTGGCCCCGATCACCCGATCCGATGCCCAGCTCGATCCCCGCGACCCGATGGCGCGACTCGAGAACCTCTTCGACGCCGGGACCACCGTCCCGCTGCACGATCGTGACAAGTCCGGTGTGCTCGCCGCTGCCGGCGAGATCGACGGAGTTCGCACGATCGCCTACTGCTCCGACGCGACCGTCATGGGCGGCGCGATGGGCGTCGAGGGCTGCAAGCACATCGTGAACGCGATCAACACCGCGATCGACGAGAAGTCCCCGATCGTCGGCATCTGGCATTCCGGCGGTGCGCGGCTCGCGGAGGGCGTGGAGGCCCTGCACGCGGTCGGCCTCGTGTTCGAGGCAATGGTGCGCGCGTCCGGCCTGGTCCCCCAGATCTCCGTCGTCCTCGGCTTCGCCGCCGGCGGCGCCGCATACGGACCCGCGCTGACCGACGTCGTGATCATGGCGCCCGAGGGACGGGTCTTCGTGACCGGCCCGGACGTGGTCCGCTCGGTCACCGGCGAGCAGGTCGACATGGAATCGCTCGGCGGCCCGGACACCCACACCAAGAAGTCGGGCGTCGCGCACATCGCGGCCACCGACGAGCTGGATGCACTCAATCGAGCGCGCCGCCTGGTGTCGATGTTCTGCGACCAGGGCACCTTCGACCAGGCCGCAGCCGAGCACGGCGACACCGACCTGCGCGCGCTGATGCCGGCGTCGGCCAAGCGCGCCTACGACGTGCGCCCGATCGTGCACGAACTGCTCGACAACGTCGAGGGCGAGTCGACCCTCGAGGAGCTGCAGGGCAACTACGCCCGCAGCATCGTCACCGGCCTCGGACGCCTCGGCGGTCGCACCGTCGGCGTGATCGCCAACAACCCGCTGCGCCTCGGCGGCTGCCTCAACTCGGAGAGCGCCGAGAAGGCCGCGCGTTTCGTCCGGCTCTGCGACGCGTTCGGCATCCCGCTGGTCGTGATCGTCGACGTCCCCGGCTACCTGCCCGGGGTGAGCATGGAGTGGGAGGGTGTCGTCCGTCGCGGCGCCAAGCTGCTGCACGCGTTCGCAGAGGCCACCGTCCCCCGCGTCACCGTGGTCACCAGGAAGATCTACGGCGGCGCGTACATCGCGATGAACTCGCGGGCCCTCGGCGCCACCGCCGTCTACGCCTGGCCGGACGCCGAGGTCGCCGTGATGGGCGCCAAGGCAGCCGTCGGCATCCTGCACAAGCGGGCTCTCGCCGCCGCCCCGGAGGACGAGCGTGAGGCACTGCACGATCGCCTCGCCGCCGAACACGAGGCGATCGCGGGCGGCGTCAGCCGCGCCATCTCGATCGGCGTCGTCGACGAGATGATCGAGCCCGCCAAGACCCGCAGCCGGGTCACCGCCGCCCTGGCGGCCGCACCGGCCGGCCGCGGGCAGCACAAGAACATCCCGCTCTGATCGGCACCAGAGACGAGAAGGGCCCCCGACCTGAGGTCGGGGACCATTCTTGCTGAACGGGTGGCTCAGAGCACGTGAACCGCGGTGGCCTGCGGGCCCTTCGGGCCCTCGGTCACCTCGAACTCGACCTGCTGGTTCTCCTCGAGGCTCCGGAAACCGGAACCCTGGATCTCGGAGAAGTGCACGAAGAGATCCGGTCCGTCGGTGCGCGAGATGAAGCCGAAGCCCTTCTCCGCGTTGAACCACTTGACTGTTCCCTGACTCATATTTGCTCCTCACAGGGCTGGGATGACGGGACCCACACCGTGTGGTGCCCCGGGCCGGTTCGAGACTCGGCGTCTCCAGATTCCTGAAGGCAAACAGAGCGCACGCAACTTGAGTTCTTGCGAGCGTGCGGTAAACACAAACACACAAAACTGACGACCGCCTGGTTCAACGCCGACTGCGGCGGATCCATTCCCGAGGGGGTGGTTCCCTCGTCGAGGGGGCGGTTCTCGGGCAGCCATGACGTCGAAAAGCCCGAGAACTTCCCCCTCGCCGGCTCACACCGGCGCCCCGGCCACGCGCAACTTCGCGCGGACCCGCTCCAGCACCACGCCGGGCCGATCACGGAGCAGTTCTGCGCTCACGCGAACCACCGCCCAGCCCAGCGCCTCGAGGACGGCGGCCCTGTCGATGTCGCGGGAACGCTGCCGCTCGTCCAGCCAGTGGTGCTCGCCGTCGTACTCGACCAGGACCCGCCAGCGCTCCCAACCGAGATCCGACCTCGCGATGACCCGCCCCGACTCGTCGCGGACCCTGATCTGGGTCGCCGGGCGCGGCAGCCCGTCGCGCACGATCAACAACCGGGTTCGGGTCTCGGCCGGCGATTCCGCTCCGCCGTCGACCATGTCGAGCACCCGTCGTAGCCGGACCAGGCCGCGTACGCCGGGGTGCCGCTCCGCGATCGCCGACACCTCGGCGGGGTCGAGACCTGTGGCGTTGCACAGCGCGTCGAGGACCTCGACCGCCCGGTCGAACCCGAGTCCACGCCCGAGGTCGAACGCGGTTCGCGCCGGGGTGGTGGCGGCCATCCCGTCGATCCGACAGGTCTCACCGTCGAGCAGCTCCGCCTTCCTGACCACGATTCCCTTCGGCGCCCGCACGTGACCGGCGCGGATCAGCTCGGCGGGCTCGCTCGCATCGATCCACTTGCTGCCGTGCAGGGCAGCGGCGGAGAACCCGGCGAGCACACCGCGGTCCCCCGCCCACAGCTGCGCCGCGCGGGCACGGGCGATCGCGGTCGGCGTAGTCCCCTTGCGCACGTAGACGTCTCGGTGCAGCCGCACGAAGTCCCGCCTGAGCTGATGCGCCGTCACGGTGCCCCGGCGTACGGCCAGGGTTCCGCGGAACGGCATCGGGTGCACTCCCCAACCCTCGACGTGTCGCAAGCCGACCGGGCCGGGAATCCGCGATCTGTGGATGACCGAACCGCTCATCCACAGGCGGCCGAGGGGGTGGTTCTCGGGTCTGTCGCGCCGAGAGCCCGAGAACCTCCCCTCGCCGGGCCACCGTCAGCCGATCGCGACCAGTTCTCGGCTGTGCTTCGGACGCTCGACCTCGTCGATCAGCGCGACGGCGAGGTCCGCGTACGAGAACGGCCGCGCCCCGGCTGCATCGGCAATCACGGTGCTACCGCCGATCCGGTACTCCCCCGTGCGCTCGGCGACCTCGTCGAGGACAACCGGCGGCGGCGCCAGCATCAGCCAGTCGACATCGGTGTCGGCGCCGCGCAGCACCTCGAGCTCGGCCGCGTGACCGAGCGAGAACTCCCTTGCCTCCGAGGGGAAGCCGGGCGCATCGAGCACGCGGACGCCCGGCTCGGTCTCGAGCAGCGTGCCGATCCCGACGACCAGCATCCGACCCACCAGAGCCCGGCCGAGGCCATCGAGCAGCGCCTCGGTGGCCGCGACATAGAACTCCGACGACGGCAGATCCATCCGGGCGACGGCGCTGATCGCCACATCGTGGCCGGCCGAGAGAGCGGCGATGCTGTCGGCGTCGGTGGCGTCCCCGGTCACCAGGTCCGCGCCGAGCGTGGCGAGTTCCGGGCACCGTGCGGGGTCGCGGACCACCGCGGTGACCCGGTGACCGCGGGCGAGGGCCTCGGAGACCGCGCGGCGTCCGGCACGCCCACCGGCTCCGAAGATGATGATCCTGCTCATGGGTGGCTCCGTTCAACGGGGCCGGCGCACGATCGCCGACCGACGACGCGAAGGTAGCGAGCAGGGTGCCGGTTACCGCAACGATAGTTACGCTGACCTGGTGACGAAGCCTCTGGAGCCCGACATGTTCGAGGGCTGCTCGACCGGTCCCGCGCCGATTCGGATCGGCGACAAATGGACGGCGCGGATCATGACCTGCCTGCGCGAGGGCCCGCGCCGGTTCTCGGAGCTCCAGGTCCCACTGCGCACGGTCACCCCGAAGGTGCTCACCGAGTCGTTGCGGGCCATGGAGCGCGACGGCCTGGTCACCCGCACCGCCTACGCCGAGATCCCGCCCAGGGTGGAGTACGAGCTCACCGCGCTCGGCCGCTCGCTCTTCGAGCCGATGGCGGCGGCCTGCGCTTGGTCCCGCGAGCATCTGGACGAGCTGCTCGACGCCAGGAACAGGGTTGGGGACGCGCCCTAGCCGACGTGCCTGCGCAGCCAGGTGACCTCGGCACCCTCGCCGCCACTGCGGTACGGCTCGAGCGCCTCGTCCCAGGCCGTGCCGAGCGCGGTGTCGAGCTCGGAGGCGAGTTCGCCCGTGCTGCCGTGCGCCTGCATCAGCGCGCGCAGCCGCATCTCCCCGAGGATCACGTCGCCGTTCGCGCTCATCGCGCCGCGCCACAGTCCGAGCCCGGGGACGTGACTGAACCGCTCGCCGTCGACGCCGTCGCTGGGATCCTCGGTGATCTCGAACCGCAGCATCGGCCAGGACCGCAGCGCGGTGACCAGTCGCGCGCCGGTGCCCACCGGCCCGACCCAGTTGCTGGTCGCGCGCAGCAGCCCGTCTCCGGCGGACTGTGAGGTCCACTTGAGGTTGGCTGGGCTCTCGAGGGTGGCGGTGAGCGCCCATTCGACGTGGGGGCACACCGCGGCGGGCGACGAATGCACGTAGAGCACACCAGTCGTCGCATCGGCGAACTGATTCAACGCGCGCACAAGCACCTCCGGCTCAGACGAGGGACGTCTTCCCCAACGACCTCATTTGTGCCTGGCGCGCGATTTGCGTCACCAGTGTGCCCTGTGCGCCCCCTGTTGCGCCAGTTATAGAAGGGATTGGTGTGATCAAATGTCCGCGAGCTCGGCCAGCACGGCCTCGCTCAGCGGCGGCCAGGCGGCCTTGGCCCAGTCGCCGAAGGCCCGGTCGGCCAGCGCGACGCACGCGATCGAGCGGTCCGGGTCGACCCACAGGAAGGTCCCGGACTGACCGAAATGGCCGTAGGTCGACGGCGAGTTCGTGGCACCCGTCCAGTGCGGCGCCTTGTGGGACTTGATCTCGAAGCCGAGCCCCCAGTCGTTGGGCCGTTGGACGCCGTAGCCGGGCAACAGGCCGTCCAGGCCGGGGAACTGGACCCTGGTGGCCTCCCCCGCCGTCTCCGCCGAGATCAGGGTCGGAGCCAGCAGCTCCTGGGCAAACCGGGCCAGGTCGGCCGCGCTGGACCGGGCGCCGTGCCCCGCCGGACCGTCGAGCGTCGATGCCGCCATGCCGAGCGGGGCGAACACCGCCTCGCGCAGGTAGTCCGGGAATGCGATGTCGGTCTCCGCCGCGATGAGGTCGGCCAGCACCTCGAATCCCGCGCTGGAGTAGATCCGCTTGGCCCCTGGCGCGCTCTGCACGGTCGGCTCGCCGAACGCCAGCCCTGAGGTGTGTGCGAGCAGGTGCCGCACGGTGGCGCCGGGTGGCCCCGCGGGCTGGTCGAGCTCGATCGCACCCTCCTCGACGGCCACCAGAGCGGCGTACGCCACGAGCGGCTTGGTCACCGAGGCGAGCGCGAACACCCGGTCCTGGTCCCCGGCCGCGCCGATCCTGCCGTCCGGGCCGATCACGGCTACCGCGGCATGGTCGACGGGCCAGTGTTCGATCGCATCGAGGCTGTGCACCCGTGCAGCCTACGAGACCGCGCTCAGCCCTCCGCCAGCCCGGCCAGCCCGGCCGCCACCGCGGGATCCGCACCAGAGACGGATTGCAGTGCGGACAGGAACGTCCCGGCCAGCACCTGCTCGAGCACTGCCCGCTCGACGTCCGCGCTCGCCAGCCAACGCAGGCACGCGGCCTTCTCGAATGCCAGGCAGCCCTCGATCACCATGACCGCGACCTCGCTCGGCGCATCGATGCCGAGCGCGTCGAGGATCAGCTCGAACGAGGCCGCGTCCACTCGGCGACCGAGTTCGGCGAGGCCCGAGCTCCCGCCGGCCCGCATCAAGGCCTGCCAGCCGACGCTGTGCAGCTGCACGTGATCGAGGTAGGCCCCGAGCCCGGCCATCAGCCTGCCGAGCAGGGGTCCCTCGCCGGTGGCCGCGGTCAGGTCCGCGATCATCCTGTCCGCCGCGGACTCCATCGCCGCGAAGACGAGCGCGTCCTTACCGCCGAAGTAGTGGTACAGCAGCCCGACGGACACCCCGGCCTCGGCCGAGATCTCCTGCACGGACAGCCGTTCCGGTTCCCGGGTGGACAGCGCACGCAGGGTCGCCTCGATCAGCTCGGCACGACGCTGCTCGGTCGTCAGCCGGGTGCGTTGCTCGGGCATCGGCACCCCTCCCCTCGGTCGCGCTCACTCTAGGGTCTCGAAGGCTATTGAAATGACGTTCAACAGAGGCTACCGTCGAAGTCACTATTGAATGCATTTTCAATACAGGAGTCCGACATGACGCAGAGCGGCACCAACCTGGAAAAGGAACGCTGGATCGAGACCACCGCGGGCCCGGTACATTTGCGCGAGCGCGGCGCCCCGACGGGCACTCCGCTGCTGTTCGTGCACGGCGCGCTCGTCGACAGTCACCTCTGGGACGGCGTCGCCGATCGGGCCGCGGCGCTCGGATACCGGTGCCTGCTGCCGACGCTCCCCCTCGGCTCGCACACCCGGCCGATGAACCCCGGCGCCGATCTGAACCCGCCCGCGCTGGCCGACCTGGCCGCCGAGGTGGTCGGGCAGCTCGGGCTGAGCCGGGTCACGGTGGTGGGCAACGACACCGGCGGCGGCCTGAGCCAGATCCTGACCGCCCGCCATCCCGATCTGGTGCGGACGCTGGTCCTCACCGCCTGCGATGCCTACGAGCAGTTTCCGCCCCGATCGCTGCGCGCCTTCTTCGCGCTCGGCAGGGCGCCCGGGGTCCTCGCCCTCGGCGGGCAGCTCATGCGGCTGCGGGCGGCACGACGGTTCGCGATTCCCCGCCCGCTCAGCCATCGGGGGCCCGGTGACGGGGTGATCGCAGGCTGGACCCGGCCGTTGCGGGACCCCATGCTGCGCCGAGACACCGTCAAGTTCTTCGCGGGCATCGAAGCCTCACACACCCTGGCCGCCGCGCAGCAGCTGCGCACCTACACGGGCGGCGCGCTGCTCATCTGGGGCGCCGACGACCGCGTCTTCGGCCTTGACCTGGGCCGCAGGCTGGCAAGCGACATCCCGGACGCTCGGCTCGAGATCCTCGACGACTGCGGCGCATTCGTCCCGCTGGACGCGCCGGACCGGGTCGCCGGTCTCATCGACGAGTGGCTGACCGGATAGACAGCGGCGCCGGGCAGCTCGACTGAGCTGCCCGGCGCCGTTGAGGTGTAGCTCTAGCGGTCCGCGTCGGTGTACTTGATGACGCCGCGCAGGTTCTTGCCGTCCAGCATGTCCTGGTAGCCCTCGTTGATCTGCTCGAGGCTGTAGGTGTTGGAGATCATGTCCTGCAGATTGAGCTGACCCGACTTGTACAGGTCGAGCAGCATCGGGATCTCGTGACGCGGGTTGGCGCCGCCGAAGACGTTGCCCTTGAGCGTCTTCTGCAGCATCGCGAAGAGGAAGAGGTTCATCTTCACGTCCATGTCGGACATGTTGCCCATCGAGGTCACGACGCAGGTGCCGGCCTTGGCGGTCAGGGTCAGCGCCGGGTCCACCAGCGTGCCGTCCATCTCGCCCATGGTCAGGATGACCTTCTGGCACATCTTGCCCCAGGTCAGCTCCATGACCGGGACGATGGCCTCCTCGAGGCTCGCGAACGCATGCGTGGCACCGAACTTGAGGGCCTGCTCGCGCTTGAACGGGACCGGATCGATGGCGATCACGTGGCGTGCACCCGAGACCACCGCGCCCTGCAGCGCGGCCATGCCGACGCCGCCGACGCCGACGATCGCGACGGAATCACCGGGGCGGACCTGCGCGACGTTGGTCGCCGAGCCCCAGCCCGTCGTCGTGCCGCAGCCGACGAGCGCGGCGACGTCGAACGGGATGTGCTCGTCGATCTTGACCGCGGAGTACTCGTGCACGGTCATGTACGGCGAGAACGTGCCGAGAAGGGACATCGGGATGACGTTCTGGCCGCGGGCCTGGATGCGGAACGAGCCGTCCGAGATGGACTGGCCGGTCAGCAGGTTCATGCCCAGGTCGCAGAGGTTCTGGTGTCCCTGCGTACAGGGGTCACAGGCGCCACAGGCCGGAATGAAGGACAGCACGACATGGTCGCCCTCCTTCAGCCGCTTCACGTTCGGGCCGACCTTGGTGACGACACCCGCACCCTCGTGCCCACCCAGCGCCGGGAACGACGGCATCGGGGTGGCACCGGTGACGATGTGATAGTCGGAGTGGCACATACCGGCCGCCTCCATGCGGATCTGGACTTCGCCCTCGCGGGGATCACCCAGCTCGATCTCCTCGACCGACCACGGCTCGTTGAGACCCCACAACAGCGCGCCTTTTGTCTTCATTTCGTTCCGGCCTTTCGTCCGCGTCCGCTATATGTGATCGAGGTGACGGTGATCACAGCGGACACGATATCCTGAAAGTCGGCAAATTGGAACACGTTCTAGAAGGATTTCGTGCCATGGTCTAACGAAGTTAGAAAAGACCAGCACAAAGGGGGTTCCGGCGCCGACACCGCGGGGACTCCCACTCTGCCCCTGGCGCCGATCCGAGCCCCGAACTGGACGTGCGTCCGTCAGCCGCGGACGTCGTGCAGGTGATGGATCGGGTCGTGCACGAAATAGCGCGCGAGCGAGTCCACCGTGAACGCGGATCCGTCGCTGCGCAGCCCCCGTCGACCCCGGTCCGCGGGCGCGACCGTGGCGAACGCGTCCGCCACGGCGGCCGCGGCGGCACCGAGCTCGGCCGCGACCGTCGCCGGGTCCTGTTCGCCGTAGCGCTCGGCGACGGCCGTCTCGTCCTGATCCCAGTTCGCGAACTGCGGGTCGTCCTGCGCGAGCATCAGCTCCAGGCGTTGCAGGAAGATCCGGAACACGTCCCGCACGTGCGCGGAGTACTCCAATGCCGACCAGGTCTGCTCGTCCGGCCGCACGGCCACCTCGGGCCGCGCCAGCACCGCGGGCCAGGCCGCCGCGTTCGCGCGGACCAGGCCGGGTATGTCCTCGTACTCGACCGCACCGGCATCGAATCCGCAGTCGGCGCAGGGTCGCTCGAGAACCCAGGTCCAGTTCTTGGTGTCGGGCGGGATCGTCATGGGTTCAGGCTAGTGATCGCGCCCCTGGTCCGCGCGACCGAGACTGATGTCGAGAGCGCGCGCCTCGTGCGCATGTCCGACCCACTCGTAGCCGACGACCGTCACCACCGGCGCCAGCATCACCACGATCAGGCACCACGCCATCGAGACCCCCTGTGCGGCAATGACGACCGCGAGAAGCAGGGTCGCGCCGGTGCCAACGAGGAGGATCAGGTGGAACGGATCGGGCACCCGCACGAGGTAGGCGTAGAGCAGATAAATGGCGCCGATGAACACGGCGACGGGTATCGCCACGGCGAGCACCGCGGCCACCGCACCGACGTGCGCGAGATGCTCGATGTAGTAGGCCGCGACATGCAGCCCCGCCCCAACCGCCGCGAGCGACGCGAAGATCACGATGTGGCCGTAACCCCAGACGAAGCAACGGTTTCGGTACACCTCGAGTACCTCGGCCGACGGGAGCATGTAGTAGACCCACCACAGCCCGAAGGTGAGCCCGATCCCGGCCATCGCGACCAGAACCGCATCGAGCGTCCACCCCTGCCTCCCCACGACGGCCGAGAGCGACGCCACCGTGCCGATCACGCCTTCTCCCAGCGTGATGATGACCAAGAGCCCGTGGCGCTCGACGATGTGATGCACGTGCCACGGCGTCCCGCCCTTGTTCCGCTCGGCGATGACGGGTCCGCTGAGCTCGAGCAGCATGAGCACCGCGGCGACCGCGAACACCTCCTCGACGGTGAGCGGGGCGATGACCACCGCCACCCAGCCGACCTGGGCGATGACGAGCGTCACGGCGTAGGTCAGCGCCGCGGGGCGGTGCGTCGGATCGTGCTTCGCGGCCCGCAGCCACTGGAAGACCATGGCCACGCGCATCACGATGTACCCGGAGACCATCACGGAGTTGTCGAGCTCGACCCCGCGGTCGATCGAGGCGAACATCTGCGGCAGACCGAGCGCGAGGATCACCACCCCGACCATCTGCACCATCGTGGTGACCCGGTAGATCCAGTCATCGGTGTCGTAGGCGGACGCGAACCACGAGAAGTTGATCCAGGCCCAGATGATCGCGAACATCGCGAACCCGAACCCGGCGAGGCCACTCCCGAGGTGACCCTCCGCGACGAGGTGCGCGAACTCCTCCCCTGCGACGCCGAACGCGACGACGAACGTCAGGTCGAAGAGCAGTTCCCAACGGGGTCGCGGACCGGTGCGCCTCGTCTGGGTCGCGACCGACCATCCGCTGCACGCGGTGGGCGTAGTAGCGGGCGGTCCCCGCCGGCTCTTTGGCTGCGCTCATGGTCGGGCTCCCCTGCCAGGGTCCGCGAACGATCGATGCGGTGAAACCTACCGGCACCGCTGGCGCGAGGGGTGGCATCTCGAGTGGGGCGGGCGGGGCTCGAACCCGCGACCAATGGATTATGAGTCCACGGCTCTAACCGACTGAGCTACCGCCCCATGGGCCACATCAAGAACATCAGCGGCCCGCCGAAATGCTACCGGCCCCACTCCCCCCATTGTCCGCCGAGGGTGTCGAACCGAGGCGCCCGCAGCTGCATGCACCGCCGAACGCAAGAGGACCCCGCCACACGATGTGTGACGGGGTCCTCCCGGATGCTCCCCCGGCTGGACTCGAACCAGCAACCGTCCGATTAACAGTCGGAAGCTCTGCCAATTGAGCTACAGGGGATTATTCCGTCAGCCGTTCGTTTCCGTTTGGCTGCGGACAGACTTTAACCCATCCCCCCACCCAGGTACCAAATCGCCTGCCCGGAGGCCCATCAGGCAGACTGTTGAGAGGCTGGTCGGAGGAGGAAAGCAGGGATGATGCGCTTGTTGATCGCTGTCGGCGTCGGGTACGTGCTGGGGACCAAGGCGGGCAGGTCGCGCTACGAACAGATCAGTAAGGCCGCCAAGGCCGTGGCGGCAAGCCCCGCCACCAAGAAGGTCATCGACGTGGGCAGGCAGAAGCTCTCCGACAGCCTGAACACGCAGCCCCGCCTCGAGCCGCTCGAGGCCATCGACGCGGACACCACGATCTACGTCCCGCGCGACCGCAAGTAGGGGCGGACCCGCTACAGGTCGTCGGAGCTGTCCCCGACGGCCTGCTCGAGCAGGCTGCGCCGGTACTGCTCGAGCGCGACCAGGTCGCCGAACAGGGACATGTACTCGTCGGGCTGGTCGGCCTGCGACATCCGCTGCAGCTTCGACTTGAGGTCGGCCACCTGATTGCCCACCCACACCTCTTGCAGCCGGGCCAGCACCCGCGGGATGTACGCGGGCACGTCCGAGGCCCGCATCGGGTCCACGGCCAGCTCGGTGACCAGCGATTGCAGCGGCTCGGCCCGCTTGCCGACCGCATCCATCCACTCGGCCCCGCCGAGACCGGCGCCGGTCCCGCCCGCCGCCGCGATCGCGTCGCGCACCAGCGCGTACGCGGGATGGGTGAACGATTCGGACGGCAGCGAGTCGAACACCGAGCCGGCGATCGACGGGTACTGCAGGGCCGACTTGAGCGCCTCCCGCTGCGGCCACAGCGTCGGGTCCGTGGGGTTCGGCCGGGCCGGACCAGCGGGCGCCTCCCCGGCGCCCTGCTCCGGAACCCGGCTCCGCTCCTGCCGCTGCGGCCCGCGACCAGACCTCGGCGAGTTCCTGCGGGCCTCCTCGCGGACCCGCTTGATCACCGTCGGGATGTCGTCCCAGCCGATCCAGCCGGCGAGCTGACGGGCGTAGTCCTCGCGCAGCGCCTCGTCCTTGATCCGGGCGACCACCGGCACTGTCCGGCGCAGCGCCTCGACCCGGCCCTCGCCGGTGTCGAGGTCGTGCTCGGCGAGCAGGGATCGGATCACGAACTTGAACATCGGGATGCGCCGGGCGACCAGGTCGCGCACCGCCGCGTCCCCCGCCGACTGGCGCAGTTCGCACGGGTCCATCCCGTCCGGCGCCACCGCGACGTAGGTCTGCCCCGCCACCTTCTGATCGCCCTCGAACGCCTTGAGGGCCGCCGCCTGGCCCGCGGCGTCGCCGTCGAAGGTGTAGATCACCTCGCCGCGGAAGTAGCTGTCGTCCATCAGGAGTCGGCGCAGCATCGCCAGGTGGTCCTCGCCGAACGCGGTGCCGCAGGCGGCGACCGCGGTCTTGACCCCGGCCAGGTGCATGGCCATCACGTCGGTGTATCCCTCGACGACCACCGCCTGGTGACCCTTCGCGATGTCCCGCTTGGCCAGGTCCAGACCGAACAGCACCTGAGACTTCTTGTACAGCATGGTCTCCGGCGTGTTGATGTACTTGCCCGGCATCGTGTCGTCGTCGAACAACTTGCGGGCGCCGAAGCCGATGACGTCGCCGCCGAGGTTGCGGATCGGCCAGACCAGGCGACGCCGGAACCGGTCGATCGGGGTGCCGCGCTTACCGGGCGTGGCCAGGCCGGCGTCGATGATCTCGTTCGCCTCGAAGCCCTTGACCATCAGGTGCTTGGTCAGGGTGTCCCAGCCGTCCGGCGCGTAGCCGCAGCCGAAGGTGATCGCGGCCTGGCCGTCGAAGTTGCGCTCGGTGAGGTAGTCGCGGGCGGTCTGGGCGTCCGGTTCCCGCAACCGTGCCGCGTAGAACTCCTGGGCGGCCGCGTTGGCCGCCACCAGTCGCGCCCTTGTGCCGCGGTCGCGCTGCACGGAGGGGCCGCCGCCCTCGTAGGAGATCGTGTAGTTGAGCCGGTCGGCGAGCTGCTCGACGGCCTCGACGAAGGAGATGTGCTCGATCTTCTGCATGAACGAGTACACGTCGCCGCCCTCGCCACAGCCGAAGCAGTGGTAGGTCCCGTGGTTGGGGCGGGCATGGAAGGAGGGCGACTTCTCGTCGTGGAACGGGCACAGGCCCTTCATGGAGTCGCCGCCGCTGCGCTTGAGCGCGACGTACTCCCCCACGATGTCTTCGATATGAGTCCGGTCGCGGATGGCCGCGATGTCTCGTTCAGGAATTCGGCCGGCCACTCGAGCAGTGTAGGCGCTATCCCCAGCTCGCCTGAGCGCCGAGGCTCTGCTTGTCGACGCGTTCGAGCCGACTCTCGGTGTACGAGGCGATCTGGTCGACGATCACCCTGGTCCTGGCCGCGTCGTCCGCCGCGCGCCCCCAGGCGGAGAGCAGCAGCGGGTCCAGCCCGGACGGCGCCGTGCGGTGCAGCCATTCCGAGACCCGATGGATGCGGTCGCGCTGCCGGTCCTGCTTGGTGCGGTGCCCGGCGTCGGACATCACGTACCGCAGCGCGACGGTCTTGAGCAGCGCCACCTCCGCGCCGACCACCGGCGGGATCTCCAGGTCGGCGGAGTACCGCGAGAGCGGGCGATCACCGGCCACCCGGCGCGTCTCGGTCACCGCCGCGGTGGCGAACCGCCCGACCAGCTCGCTGGTGAGGTTCTTCAGGGCCACCGAGCTGGCCAGCGTGCCGTCGAAGCTGCCGCTCGCGCCGACCACCACCGGCAGCACGGACAGCCGCCGCGCGGCCTCGACCAGGTCCTCGACGATCAGCCCGCGGAACTCCGAGGCGCCCATCTCCGCCAGGGCCCGCTGCTCGGCGGGGTCCGCGAGCGCGCGCAGGTCGATGCGACCGGCGATCACCCCGTCCTCGACGTCGTGCACCGAGTAGGCGACATCGTCCGCCCAGTCCATCACCTGCGACTCCAGGCAGCGCCGTCGCCCGGGCGCGCCCTCGCGCACCCAGGCCAGGATCTGGGCGTCGTCGTCGTAGGCGCCGAACTTGGCGCCGGGCGACGGACGCGCCCACGGGTACTTGATCGACGCGTCGAGTGCCGCGCGGGTGAGGTTGAGCCCGACGCTGCGCCCGTCGCCATCGAGCACCTTCGGCTCCAGGCTGGTGAGGATCCGCAGGTTCTGGGCGTTGCCCTCGAACCCGCCGCACTCCGCGGCGACCTCGTCGAGGGCCTTCTCGCCGTTGTGCCCGTACGGCGGGTGGCCGATGTCGTGGGCGAGCCCGGCGAGGTCGACCAGGTCCGGGTCGCAGCCGAGGCCATCCGCGATGCTGCGGCCGATCTGCGCGACCTCGATCGAGTGGGTGAGCCGGGTCCGCGGGGTGTCGCCGTCCCGCGGGCCGACCACCTGGGTCTTGTCGGCGAGCCGACGCAGCGCCGCGCAGTGCAGCACCCGGGCCCGGTCCCGCGAGAAGTCGGTGCGCCGGGCCGAGGTGCCGGGCAGCCCGCCGCTCTTCGGCGCCTCCGCCACCCGCCGCTCCAGGTCGTGCTCGGTGTAGTCCGCCACCGGATCCTGCGCCATCACTGTCCCGCGGTGTAGGGGAAGTCAGCGGAGAAGTGGGTGAGCTGATACCAGATCAACGCACCTGTCTCCCTTGCGATTCCGTGCGCCTGCGACTCCCGGGTGAAGACGGCGGGCCCCTGCCTGGTCGGCGCCGTCCAGGCCTCGAGCCCGGCGTCGCGGGCCATGGTCCTGGTCCGCAGCGAATGCCACGGATCGCTGACCAGGACGGCCGAGTTCATGCCGCGCTCGCCCATCTCCCGGCTCACGCCCTCGACGCTCCGCAGGGTGTCCGAACCCTCCTCGACGGCGATGATCCGGTCGCCCGGCACGCCGCGACCGATCAGATAGTTCCGCCCCGAGGCGGCCTCGGTGTAGACGTCGCCCTCCTGCTTGCCGCCGACGGTGACCACCGTTGGCGCGACGCCCCTGTTGAACAGCTTCACGGCCTGCTCCAGGCGCGCCTCGAACACCGAGGACGGCGTCCCCGAGTACTGGGCCGCGCCGAGCACGACGATGGCGTCGGCCTTGGTCGGGTCGTCGATCCTGGCGACCTGCCACACGCGCGCCGCGGTGCCGCCGACCAACAGCAGGCCCATCAGCACGGCACCGGCGATGGTGCGGCGCGTCCAGCGGGCAAGGGTGCCCCCGAAACCGAGCCGATCGGCTTCGCGCACGCGCACAACTGGTGAACTCACTCCGCAAGTCTGCCAGCCGCACGCCGCGGTGGGCGTCACGGCGCGCCCGAGCTACAACCATCCGAGCCGTTCGGCGGCCTTCACCGCCTCGGCCCTCGTCGTCGTGCCGGTCTTCCCGATCGCCGACGACAGGTGGTTGCGCACCGTGCCCTCCGACAGGTGCAGGGTCCTCGCGATGACGCCGGTGGCCGCCCCGCCCGATGCGGCCCTGAGTACCTCGCGCTCACGGGCCGTCAGCGGGGACGAGCCCGTCGCGAGGGTCTCGGTGGCCAGCGTGGGGTCCACCGCCCGTAGGCCCATGTGCACGCGGCGCACGGCATCCGCCAGCTCGCGGGCCGGGGTGTCCTTCACCACGAACCCGCTCGCGCCCGCGTCCATCGCGCGCCTCAGGTATCCGGGCCTGCCGAATGTCGTGACCATCAGGATCCGGCAGTCGGGGCACTCCCGGCGCAGCTGCTCGGCCACCGCGATGCCGTCCATGCCGGGCATCTCCACGTCCAGCAGGGCCACCTGCGGCCGGTGCTCGCGCACCGCGGCGAGCACCTCGTCTCCCCTGCCGACCTCCGCCACCACGGCCAGGTCCGGCTCTAGATTCAGCAGCGCCGCCAGCGCGCCGCGCACCAGGGCCTGATCGTCCGCGATCAGCAGGGTGATCGTCGCGGTCATTGCCCGCCCCACCTCGACTCGGCGCGGCCGACGTCCTTGGTCGCCGGAAACTCCGCACAGACGAGGAACCCGCCGGCCGGGGGCCGCACCAGACGCAGGACCCCGCCTGCCCGGCCGATGCGTTCGCGCAACCCGGCCAGCCCGTTGCCCTCGCCGCCGTCGGTGCCCGGTCCGCGCCCGTTGTCGGAGATCTCGATGGTGGACGGCGACAGGCGCACCTCGCACCGGGAAGCCCCGCTGTGCCGGACCACGTTGGTCACCGCCTCGCGCAGCGTCCAGCCGAAGATCTCCCGACGCGAACGCGGCACCTCCTCCACCGAATCCGGCAGCACGGCCTCGATGCCCGCCGCGGTCAGCGCCGAACGGGCGTTGGCCAGCTCGCCCTCGAGGCTGACCTCCCGCAGCCGTCCGACAGTGTCGCGGACGCCCGCGAGCGCCTCCCGCGCCAGCGACTCGATGTCGTCGAGTTCCGCACGGGCACGGTCGAGGTCCAGATCGAGGAGCCTGCGCGCCAGTTCGGACTTGACGGTGATCACGGTGAGCGAGTGTCCCAGGATGTCGTGCACGTCGCGCCCGACCCGCAGGCGCTCCTCGGCCACCGCCATCGCGGCCAGCTGTTCCCTTGCGGCGGCGAGCTGCATGTTCCGATAGATGACCTGCCCGATACCCCAGGACGCGACGGCCGCCACGATCATCTGGAAGGCCAGAAAATCCTGCGGTTGCAGCGATTTGATCAGCCTCGGCAGCGCGAACACCGCCGCCGCGAGCAGTCCAACCACCGTCGCCGCCCTGGCCGTCGGCAGCGTGATCGCCGCCATCGCCGCGATGTAGATGGCGAGCGAGAACGCATCCGAGCCGAGCGGGATCATCGCCGCGGCCATCAGCGCGGTGAGCACGGCCAGCCCGGCGTAGACGACCCGCGGCTCCGGCCGTGGCCACTGCTGGCGGATCCCGTCGATCACCCGGAAGACGACGAAGCTGCCGACGTACGCGACGCCGAACAGCCCGATCAGCACCAGCGCGAACACCCGCGCCGGCGGGTCGGTCAGGTGCAGGGCCGAGGACACCGGGTAGGCGAGGTAGACGAGCCAGATGGCGGCGAACAGGAAACCCATCCGCCCCGGGGCCCGCGGCTCGAGTGCACGCTGGTCGATCACGTCCATCACGCTAACCCCGCCGAGGCGACGGGGTCGGCCGATGGTCGGGCGTGACCATCAGACCCGCGCGGTGTCGCGACGGAAGAGCACAGTCGCCCCGACGACGAAGATCGCCGCCCACACGAGCAGGTTCACCACCGCGACCGCCGCGGTGCCCACCCCGATCTCGCCGAGCGGTGAACGGGCGAGGGCCGCAACGCCATAGGTCGGGAAGAACCGAGACACCGTCTCGAACCAGCCGCTCGGCGGGACGAACAGCCCGCCGGCGAAGGCGAGAATCGCGAGCCCGGGACCAAGGATCTGCATGACGTTCTCCGACGGAAGCAGATACCCCATGAACAGCCCGAACGCGGCGAACACCACCGAACCGAGCCAGGCCAGCAGGAAACAGCCGAGCCAGGCGGCCGCCGGCATGTGCGCCCCCAGCACGCCGCCGACCAGGAACACCACGCTCACCGACACCAGGCCGAGGGCCATCGCAACCGCGATCTTGGTGGCCACATACGCGCTGGGCCTCAGCGGGGTCAGCCGCAGCTGACGGCTCCAGCCGAGCGCGCGTTCGATCGAGACCATCGCCCCGCCACTGGTGGTGGCGAGCATCGCGCCGTAGACGGCCATCGAGATCATCACGTAGGCGGTGACATTGCCCGATCCGTAGGACTGCGTCGTGTAGTCGGACTGCACCCCGAAGATCGCGAAGAAGGCGGGGGGCATGACGAGGGTGAAGATCAGCGTGCGCTTGTTCCGGAGCATCCGGCGCAGCTCGAGCAGCAGGAAGCCGAGGCTGAACCCGCCCGCGACCGGGATCCTTCGGGCCGGCGGGGCAACGGTCGTGGTTGTCATGATCAGACTCCCTGGGTGACGTAGTCGGAGGCGGACGCGTGCGGTGCGGTTTCGGTGGTGAGCGCGAGGAACGCGTCCTCGAGTCCCTTCGAGGCGATCTCCAGGTCCCGGGCGTCGGTGTGCGTCAGCAGGTATCGGGCCACCGCATCGGAGTCCTTCGCATGCACGACGAGCCGCTCGCCGCGCAGCTCCACCTCGTCGACACCGTCGATGGCGAGCAGCCGACCCTG
The DNA here is from genome assembly GCF_040548995.1 of Rhodococcus sp. PvR044. NCBI lineage: Bacteria > Bacillati > Actinomycetota > Actinomycetes > Mycobacteriales > Nocardiaceae > Rhodococcus > Rhodococcus sp. PvR044. The sequence continues at coordinate 48,983 of NZ_JBEPSX010000012.1, read as the reverse complement.
GTCGGCGCCGGGCAGGGTCGCGCTGATCACCCGGCCGGACGCGAGGTTCTTGATCTCCGCCGCGCTGCCATCGGCCACCACGCGGCCCTGCCGGACCAGCACGATCCGATCCGCATACGCATCGGCCTCGTCGAGATAGTGGGTGGCGAACAGGACGGTGCGTCCGCGACTGGAGTCCTCGCGCATGGCGTTCCAGAATTCGCGGCGGCCCTCGACATCCATGCCGGTGGTGGGCTCGTCGAGAACGATCAGATCCGGATTCGGCAGCAGTGCGAGCGCGAACCGCAGTCGCTGCTGCTGGCCGCCGGAGCACTTGCCCACCAGCCGGCCCGCGATCTCGGCGATTCCTGCCCTGGCCAGCACCTCCTCGACCGGCCGAGTGGTGGCGAACAACGCGCCGACGAGACGGACGGTCTCCTCGACGGTGAGGTCCTTGAGCAGCCCGCCGCTCTGCAGGACTGCGGACACCCGGCCAGTGGCGATCGCCTCGGCCGGTGCACCGCCGAACAAAGAGACGTCGCCGGAATCGGGAACCGCCAGGCCGAGCATCATGTCGATGGTGGTCGTCTTACCCGCACCGTTGGGCCCGAGAAAGGCGACGATCTCACCGGGCTGGACAGTGAGATCGAGTCCGTCGACGGCCTGCACGGGACGGCCGCCCCTGACGGCGAACCTCTTACGCAGATCTCTGAGTTGGATCGCTGGTGTGGTCATGCCATCGACCTTGCTGCGAAACCGACCGTGACGGACCTGTCGGACGTCACGATCCACCCATGACATCTGTCATCCCCGCCCGGCGATCGGCAGGACCGCCGGAACATCCACCCGGACCGCCTGATCCGGGTGCCGCGACGACGAACGCCCCCACCCGATCGTGGGGGCGTTCGTCAGGGTGCTGTCGTCAGCTGAACGACGTGAGCAGCTGAAGGAAGTTGGATCCGAGCAACGAAGCCATCTTGAACTGCGCCAGGATCGTTCCGATGATTTCCACTTCATCCTCCGTTTGTGCGTTTCCCATGGGATGTGACCTGCGCCACGGCATCGAAAGATAGCGCCAGGCCGTTGCCGCGCATACCCGCCACATGACCGGGGCGGGTACCTGTTTCTCCCGGGAAGCCCCGAACTCCGTCCCGTTCCGCGGCGACGGCGGCGCGGCCGTCGGATCACAGCGCGAATTCCGCCGATGCCGATAGATTCAGTGCCATGGCACTCGCACAGTCGCACGCTCGCGGTCGACACGTCTCCCACCGCATCTCGATCGCCGCGGCAACGGCCTCCGTGCTGGCGCTGCTCGGCCTGATCTGCCTGCCGGGCGTGGCGGGTGCCGAGGCGCCGTTCCGGATGCCTGGCCAGATCTCGGATCGGGTCGGCGCCCTCGACGACGTCGAGCGCGCCGACGTGCGGGCCGCGCTCGACGCGCTCTTCGACGAGCAGCACGTGCAGCTCTGGGTGACCTATGTCGCGAGCTTCGACGGCATGGATGCCGGGCAATGGGCGAGCAAGACGGCGCAGCAGAGCGGGCTCGGCGACACCAGCGCGCTGCTGGCGGTGGCGACCGAAGACCGCGCCTACGCCCTCGACCTGCCGCCGAACCTGAGCAACGTCAGCTCCGCCGAGATCGACAGCATCGAGCAGGACGCCATCGTTCCCGCTCTGCGACAAGATGATTGGGCCGGCGCCGCGATCGCGGCCGCGGGCGGAATCGACGACGCGATGAGCTCGTCGGGGTCCGGATCCACCGCCAAATACCTGCTCATCGGTGGCGGCGTCGTGCTCGTCGGGGCCGGCGGCGTGGTGCTGTACTCCCGCCGCAAGAAGGGTGAGCGGATCCGACAGGGCATCGAGGCGGCCAAGGACGTCGACTGGACGAACCCGACCGCCATCGCGGCCCTGCCGATCGAGACCCTCGATGCCAGGGCCAAGGAGGTGCTGGTCGAGACGGACAACGCGATCCGTACCAGCGAGGAGGAGCTGAACCTGGCTCGCGGCGAGTTCGGCGACCAGGCGACCGCGCCGTTCACCGCCGCCTACGACACCGCGAAGACCACCCTCGCCTCGGCGTTCACCCTCCGCCAGCGCCTGGACGACGACATCCCCGAAACACCGGATCAGAAGCGGGACATGCTGATCCAGCTGATCTCGACGTGCAGCCGGGCCGACAAGGAGCTCAATTCGCGGGTGACGGAGTTCGACGGGATGCGCGACCTGCTCCTCGACGCGCCCGCCCGTCTCGACGCCCTCACCCAGGACGTCGTGGAGCTGACCGTCCGGGTCCCGCAGTCGGAGACCACGCTCGCCGGACTGCAGAACGAGTTCCCCGCGCCCGCACTCGCGTCGGTGTCGGGGAATGTCGCGATGGCGCAGCAACAGCTGACGTTCGCCGACCAGAACATCACCGCAGGCCGTGAAGCGGCCGCCCTGCCCGCGGGTAAGCAGGGTCCCGCCGTCGTCGCGATCCGGGCCGCGGAGGGTGCGATCGCACAGGTCCGGGAGCTGCTCGACGGCGTCGACCACGCCGCGGACAACATCCGTACCGCCATCGCCACTCTGCACGCGGTCCTCGACGACGCCCGCAAGGACATCGCGGCCGCGTCCGCGTTGGCCCAGCACGGCGGCCCGCCCCTCGCGTCGGCAAAGGCCGCGACGGAGGCGGCGCTGGCACAGGCCGACGCCCTCAAGGAGAGCGACCCGCTCGGGGCGTTCAACGCGATCGTCAAGGCGGACAACGAGCTCGACACCGTGCTGGCCGCCGCGATGGACGCCAAGGAGCAGACCGAGCGGGCCGCGCAGCGCCTCGCCCAGGACCTCACGGTCGCCCAGTCGCAGATCACCGCGGCCAAGGACTACGTCAACACCCGCCGCGGCGCCGTCGGTGCGGAGGCCCGCACCCGGCTCTCTGAGGCGGAACGCCACTTCGACGCCGCCCGTCAGCTCAGCCAGTCCGACCCGGCGAAGGCGCTGCAGCATGCGAAGGCCGCGGGCGACCTCGGCGCCCGGGCACTGCGACTCGCGCAGGGCGACGTGCAGACATGGGAGGCGAGCAGGCAGCCACGGAACTCCGGGAGCAACACTGGCGCGATCCTCGGCGGCATCCTGATCGATTCGATGATGCGCGGCGGGATGAGCGGCGGCTGGGGCAATCGCGGCGGCGGAGGCGGCGGAGGCGGCCGCGGCCCCGGCTCGTTCGGCGGTCCGAGCAGCTCCGGACGGATCAGTCGCAGCGGGCGGTTCTAGGGCCCGGCCGATGCGGGCGCCGACGACCGGAGATCGGCCGTGAGCTCCGCGCTTGCGCAGCCCGGCCCGGCGCTGGCGGTCGTCTGTGTGGCGATGGCCGCGATCGCCGCTGTGGTGTACCGGGTTGCGGCACTTGACCCTCCGCTCACGGTGCCGCGGGCGGCGCTCCGGGGCGCTCTGCAGTTGGCTGTCGTCTCCGTCGTACTGGCGGCCGCGCTGCGGCACCTGTGGTCGGCGGTGGCCGTCCTGGTCCTGATGTATGTCGCGGCCTCGGCCACCGCCGCGCGCCGATCGGGCTCCGGCCGATCGGGCGGATGGCTGGCTCTGGCCCTCGCGGCCGGCATCACGGCCGTACTGCCGTTGATGCTGATCAGCGGGGTGGTTCCGCTGGAGGGGGTGGCCCTGATCCCGATCGGGGGCATCGTGCTCGGTGGCGCGATGACCGCCACGTCGCTCGCGGCCAAGCGCGCGCTCGACGCCATCGATCAGCGGCGCGGGGAGGTCGAGGCCGCGTTGAGCCTCGGCCTGAGCGTGCGGGACGCGCGGATGGAGGTGATCCACACGGCTGCGTCCGACGCGCTGCTGCCCGGTCTCGACCAGACCCGCACGGTAGGTCTGGTGACCCTTCCCGGCGCCTTTGTCGGCGTGCTGCTCGCCAGTGGATCGGCGATTCAGGCCGGGGCCGTGCAGATCCTGGTGCTCGTCGGGCTCCTGTTGGCGCAGACCTGCGCGGTGGCCGTGACGATGGAGCTGGTGGCCCGTGCCGCGGTCAGGCGCTGACCTCGATCACGTCGAGCGCCCGCTCGATCGCGTCGGCGAGGGTGCTGCGCTCGTCATCGGCCCACATGAACAGCCCGGCGACCAGCGCGGCCAGCACGGATGACGCGGCCACGCGTGCCACGTCGCCGGTCGCGCCGTCGGCGACGAGCTGCTCGATGATGGCGCGCTCGGTGTTTCCCGTCGATCGCCACACGTCCCCGCGGAGAGAGGGCGTGCTCGCCGCGATACGAATCCGCCGCCGGATCATCGGCGCATCGGGTTCGGGCAGCGTCCTCCAGGCCGCACGGATGCCGCGAGCAGCCCGGGTGAACGGGGGCAGGTCGCGTGGCTGCTCCGCGATCGCCGCCGTCAACACGGGGTCGTACCGATCGTCGAGCACGAGATTCTCCTTCGCAGGAAGATGGCTAGGCGAGCCCGAGCGAGCGCGCGAGGGTCGGCCACGCCTTGGATAGCTGGTTCTCCCAGTAGATCCAGGCGTGGGTTCCCCTCGGTTCGAAGTCGAACGTCGCGGGGATGTTCAGGTCCCGTAGCCGGGACTGGAGCCTGTGGGTACAGGCATTCGCCGCCGCCTCGATGGATCCACCGATGACCACCCTGCGGCTGTAGTCCGCCAGGTCGGGCGTCTCGTACCGGCCTGGCAACCCGGATGCCACCGAGACGTAGATGTCCTTGCCGCGCAGGGCTTCCGCATTGCGCAGTGAATCATGCGCAGCCCATTCCGGCCCGGCGAACTCGCCCCAGACATTCGCCGGGTCGCCGCCCCTCGACGACACCGTCGCCAGCACGCTCAGACGCCCCAGGCCATCGGTCGTCGAGTAACAGCCGCTGAACACCGCGATGCCGCGGTACATCTCGGGGTGCCGGGTGGCGAGCATCATCGCCCCCTGCGCTCCCATGGAGGCGCCCATCAGCGACTTGACACCGTTGGTCTTCAGCCGCGCGTCCATCAGGGGCGACAGTTCCCCGGTGACGAACGTTTCCCACTTGTGCAGGCCGACGCCCGGGTCGGCCCGGTCCCAGTCGGTGTACATGCCGGAGACACCGCCGTTGACCATCACGACGTTGACGTTCTTGTCCGCGAAGAACTTCGGCACTCCGCCCATGGTCACCCAACCGCTGGTGTCCTCCCCCGCGTCGACCCCTTCGAGCGCGTAGATCGAGGGCCTGGGCACCGAGTTGTCTCGCGGCAGCGCAACCTCCACGCCGACGGTGCGGCGCAACGCGGGCGAGGCCACCGTGAAGCGGACGAGCTGCTCGGACTTGCGCTCCTCACCGACGATTCCCGCGGTGGCGATGTCGTCGCGAAGTGCGGGCAACGGCGGGTGCTCGTTCTGGAGCGGACCGGGGATCGTCGACCCCGAACTGACGCTGCCCCCGCCGGAACTGGCCCCGCCACTACTACCGTCCAGGCTGCCGCTCGCGCTGCCCGAGCTTGCGGTGTCCGGTGCGGCCAGCGCGGATGGGGCGACCGGCAGGGCGACGAGCGCAGCCAGCGAGATGGCGACGACACCACTAGCAGCGCGAATCGAGCCGATGAACATGGCAATTCCCCTGGCAATCGAGGCGCCATGACGGCGCGTTCACGGATCGACGAACGCCCCCATCCGGCGGGTGAGGGCGTTCGTCGGTGTGCTGTCAGGAGCCGAGTGATCCGGTACCGAGTGATCCGGTGCCGCCGGGGTTACCACCCGGGTTACCACCGCCGGAGACGTTCACGCTGGCCGCGGCCGAGGTGGACGGCTTGTTGGCGGCGTCTCCGCTGTAGACAGCGGTGACGGCGTGCGCGCCATCCGCGGTGAAGGTGTGCTTGAGCGTGGCGGTGCCGTTGTTCACCGGGACGGCGTTGCCGATGTTGTTGGCGCCGTCCTTGAACTGGACGGTGCCGGTGGCGCCCACGGGCGCGACGGTGGCGGTCAGGTCGACGGCGGTGCCGGTCTTGGCGGTGGCCGGGGCCTTCAGCGTGGTGGTGGTGTCGACGATCACCGGGTCGGTGCTGACGGTCACGGTCGCCGCGGCCGAGGTGGACGGCTTGTTCGCGGCGTCACCGCTGTAGACGGCGGTAATGGAGTGGTTTCCGTCCGCAGTGAAGGTGTGGCTGAGGGTGGCGGTGCCGTTGTTCACCGGGACGGCGTTGCCGATGTTGTTGGTGCCGTCCTTGAACTGGACGGTGCCGGTGGCGCCCACGGGCGCGACGGTGGCGGTCAGGTCGACGGCGGTGCCGGTTTTGGCGGTGGCCGGGGCCTTCAGCGTGGTGGTGGTATCGGAGACCGCCGAGCCGACGGTGATCGTGGCCAGCGCGCCCGCACCCGCATTCAATGCCGAACCCTGCGCGTCACGAGGCGTGCAACGGGTCGGCGCCCACTGGTTGCTCCAGAAGAAAGTCGCGAGGGGCAGGAAGGTGTAGTAGTTCTCGTCGTTGTTGTAGCTACCCGCGCCACCGGCGGTGCGAACCTTCGGGGTGATGACACCGGAGGTACCGGCAACGACGGTGACGTCAACAGCGGGGAGCCGGAACCAGCTTTCCCCGTTGGCGTTGTCGCTGCCGTCGAGGTTCTTCTTGAGCTTCGGCGCCCGGATGCCGCCCTCGCTGTTGGTACTCGACGACGGACTGTTGCCGATCAACTCGTTGTTACCCGAGAGTCGCAGGATCGGACCAGCAGCGTCGGGGCTGCCCGCGGTGTTCACCCGCAGTACGCTCGGCGCCACGTTGTCGAGGTTGATCCCGGTACCGGCGACCACATTCGCACTGACAAATGTGGCGTTCGCAGGGATCTCGTAGTCCACCTTCAACCGGGAGACGTTGGTGGTCGTGGCACCGGAATCGCCATCCGGATATGAACTTCCACCCGGCTGGATGCGGTAGGTGAACGTCTCACCCGCCGTCACCGATGCCGGCGCGTCGACGGTCATCGACGTGTCGGCCACCTTGTGCACGGTGAGCATCGCGCTGGCCTGGCAGGCGTTCTTGAACGAGGTGGACGTGGGTGCCGCGGACGCGGTGCCGCCGATCAACAACAGCCCCACGGCTAACGAGGTGATCCGGAAAACAGGTACAGCCATGTGAAGTCCTCTCCGAGTAGTTGCGAGCCCGCGACTGGGGCGGCACTGCGCAACGCAGGTTGATCAGTTCCGCTCGCGTTCAAAGCAACTCGGAAACGGATGTAGGAGCAACTGTGTCCTGCGCCACACCATGGAAAGGTAACGCCGGGCGAACACCGGGGATACCGGCTATATGACGGGGGGAAGTACCTGTCTTCGCCCGCGCTCCCAGGGAGGGCGTGAATCGTCATCGGTGCTGGCAACTCCCGGATCCCTGACCGGTGGCGTGACAACTAGCTGTGGTGACAGCAGAGCCCGATCGTGGTCATTGAAGTTGGTATTTGTTCGGTCGGCGGCGGGTTCGCGGGCCCGGATCCGTGTCCGGGTCGCGACCGGTAGGGAGGCGCGCGCTTGACGACTGACGAGCAGACGTGAGCGAGGAGTCGTCGCCGCGGGCCCGTCCGGGCGTTGTCGCGTCAGGCAGACGGTGCGGACCGGTGCGAACCCGCACGCCGTGAGGGCTGGCCGGCGCCCTATCCTGCGTTCTGAGCGGCCAGGTTTCGCGCCACCTCGGCCTGCCACACGTCGTTCGCGCGCGGTATCGATCTCGTATTCGTAGCGCGCGCTCATCTCTGGGGTCACGTCGCAGACGCCGACGTAGAACTACGGTCGCAGCTGTGGCAGCAGCGAGGGCCTAGTTTTCCTTGATCCTGTTGTGGGTGAGAGTGATCCGTATCCGTGCAGTGTGGGTTGGTAGGTCGGTAGGTGGTGATGTCAGCTAGTGAAGATGTCGTTGAGGGTGACCATCGCCAGGTTCCGGTCACGGATGATGTCGAGGAGTTCGCCGTAGACGTGGGTGACCGGCGGATGGTTCGCGTGTCCGATGATGATCGTCTGGGGGTTGAAGTACCTGTGCGCGCATTCGAGCAGGTATTGCTCTGTGATCAGACCGGAGTCGGACAATGAGCCGTACCAGAGGGTGGGGACGGTGTATCCGTGGTCCGCGGCGATGTCGTCGACGGTGCTGTTGCGGTATCCGAACGGGGGTCGGTAGTAGGGGGTGCCGTCGACGCCAAAGGTGTTGCGCAGGAACGCCTTGGTGCGAGCGAACTGCGACGAGATCGCAGTGGCGGACAATGACGTCAAGTCGGGGTGGTCCCAGGTGTGGTTGGCCAGCTGGATCTGGCCGGACTCGACCAGCGGGCGGAGTTCCGCCTTGTGATCGGTCCACGAGTCGTAGACGCCGGTGACGAAGAAGGTGAAACGGGCGCCGCTGTCGCGTGCGAATCGGATGTAGGCGCCGACGACCTCGGAGCTCGCCCCGTCATCGACGGTCAGTGCCAGATTGTTGCCCTGGCCAGGAATGGCGGTGACCGCTCCGCCGGGGACGGGCACCCGCGCGGACCGGGGTGGCGGACCTTGTAGCGGAGCTGGCTGGGTGCTGCTCGGCGACGTTGCTGGTGCCGGGGCGGCTGGCTCTGCTGGTGTCGCCGTCCCCAGTTGGGCGGAGGAGGTCGGCGCGCAACCGGAGCTGACTGCGCTTGCCGCGGCGAACATGGCCAGGAAGGACCGTCTGTCGAATTGTGGTTGAAACATGTTGTGGTTATGGACCTTCGATGTTGTGGCGTGCGGGCCAACTCGGGATCGATGACTCACGTCGACGTCAAGCCGACGTGGCGTCGGATCCGCCCGAGCCCGCCGTGCGAACGACTGCCTCGGCGCGTCCCGGGGGACCGCCGAGGCAGTTCCGTCGATGAACTCTCAGGCGGGCGCCAGTGGCATCGTGTCGACCATCTCGGCCGATACGTAGACCTGACCGCCGGCAGGCTGCCCTTCGCGGTCCGCCGTTTCGGTGCTGAGCAACGCTCCGGTCTGGGGGTCGATCACCAGCCGGTCTACGTAGCCCTCCTCGAAGGTGAACTCGAGGACGTCGCCGGGCCGCCCTGCCCGGTCCGCGCCGACGCCCAGGTCACGCGCGCTGATCGCCTCGAGGTCGAGGTCGGCCAGCACCCGATATATCCCCGCCTTGACCTCGGAGGTGACCCCCGGGTCAGGCAGCAGTTCGGTCGCCAACCGGTACAGCGCCCGATCCGGAGCCTCCCCGGGGTACCCCAGCCCCAGCTCGCTCGACAGGCTCAACATTCGTGTCCGCAGCTCGTAGGGGTCGGCGGGGAGCTCGGCCAACTGCGCGTTCGTCAGGTACCCGGACGTTTCTTGAAGGTCGCCCCCGGCCTTGCCGACGAGGGCGGTTCCGTCCGGGCGCACGTATCTGTCGTATGTCGGTTGGCCCTCGTCGGTGAGGTTGACGAACTGCTGTTGCCGGATCGGTCCGGCCCCGACCAAATAAGACGTCTCCGCCACCCGGGTCGCCGCCTTCTGCAGGGTGAAATGCGGGCCGGCCGCAAGGACCTGCACCTGCCCGGACTGGCCGAGTCCGTCGTCTCCGACGACGAATATCGACGCGGCGACAGCAACGCAGGCGGCGGCACCCACGCCGGCCACGACCCGCCAGATCCGCCGTCGGCGCTGGTCGAGTCGAACGACCGGGGCGGGGGAATCAGTGGCCTCGACGGCGGGTGGCTGCGGGGCGGTCTCGGTCTCGATGGTGCGCATCAGGTTCTCTCTCGCTCGGAGGACGACCTCGTCGCGGGGAGGTTGCGGCTCGGGTCGCCGATCGCGGATCTCCGTGAAATCACGCATGCCCTTCTCCTTGCCTCGACTCGGTCTGTTGTCGTCCTGTTCTTGCGGGATCGACGCCGTCCGGTTCACGGAGCTTGCGTCGGAGTCGGTTCAAGCGAGACCGAACGGTTCCGATCGGGATCTGCAGCGCCTCGGCGATCTCGGCATAGCTGAGGTCCTCCCACGCATGGAGAAGCAGCGTGTCGAGATCGGCCTGCGGCAATCGCCGGAGTCGGCGCTCGAGCGCCAGGAACTCACGCCGGGCATCGAGCGAACTGTCGACCCGCTCCTCGAAGGCCACCGGGGCCTCGGGCCTCGGGTGACGGGCGAGTAGGGCGACGTCCCGGTTGAGGCGGCGACGGTTCCCGTGCAGGAGATTGCCTGCGATGCCGTACAGCCAGGGCAACGCCTGCTCGTACTCGAGATCGAAACCGACCCGTCTACCGAACGCGATCGTGAACACGTCCGAGGCGAGATCATCCGCAGCATCCGCCCCTGCCCTACGAGCGAGGTAGCGGTGAATCGTGGCGAAATGACGATCGAAGATGCCCGCGAAGGCGTCCGGATCCGTCAGCGACCGGGCGATCAGCTCATTGTCTCGCGGGGCTGGGACCTCGCGGAGTGCATCAGTGTCCACATGCCTACTTGTCACCGACGCCTCTCCCGGTTCACGGCGTGCGCAGCCGGCGACCCCGACACTGGACAACTCATCCTCAGTCTTGAGGTCGATGGGGCGCCCATCGTGGCGCGGTGCCCGTGAACACTCACCTGCGAAGGGCGCTGCGCCTGGTGGCGGTCGATGAATCGCTCACGGTGAGTGTTTTCGGTCACAGCCATTGCGGGAACTGCGCGGTGGTGGGGACCCCCCTCGATCATGTCGGCTGTATGTTCGGCAACCTGATCAGGGCATGGAAATTCGCTCGCGCAGCCAGGCGCGGATACGTCGACGAGCGTTTGTGTAGGGCGACGAGGTGTTGAACTGGATCATCCGGCCGGCGGTGTAGCTGCGGTGGAATGACGCACCGTACAACTCATCGTCGCTCATGGACTCGACCAGTGCGATCACCTGCTCTTCGGCCGCCGCGAAGCGTGCCAGCAGACCTGTCCACGATTCGGCGGCGTGGTCGCTGTAGAACTTCTGAGCCAGCTCGCCGAGCTGATTCCATGTGAAGCCCGGGGCGGGAAAGCTCGGTTCGTCACCCCGGCCGCGGATCTCGAACCACAACAGCACCAGCTCGTTCCATCCGATCAGGTAAGCAACCAGGTCGGCCGGACTCATCATCGTTCCCGCCGCATGCCCCGGCAGCGTCGACTCTCGCGCCAGTTCCGGCGGGACGCGCTCGAGATCACGGGTGAGCTTGCAGTAGCTGTCGCCGATGGCATCGAGCAACTCGACCTTGGACTGCGGCACTGCCATCGAAACTCCCTTCACCCTGCACCTGCGCCCACCATATCGGCCCAATCGAGGCGAAACCGCATGCCACGGTTGGCATGCAAGCATCAGCGCGACCGCGAGCCATCGTCGCCGACCATTCGTCATCGGCTGCCGTGCTCCAGGCTGGAGTTCGCGACCGGTGTCGGAAATGGTCGCCGCATCCCTCACCTGCAGCATGGCGGATATGCCCGGCGCCGGTCCGGCGCTAGCTTACGAAGCCGTGGCATAGGTCACACCCCCATTCGATTCACATGAACGGAGGGAGAACCGGGATCGATTGGCACGATCTCGTGAGTGCATTACTTCGCTCAGTTGCCGGACCAAACTCGTTCAGTTGCTCAGGTCGCTTCTGACGGCTGCAGGTCCGCTGGTTGGCGACCGTAGGTTCTCGTCCTCCGGTGCCGAGCTGGTTGGAACGTTGAGCGAATCCCTTACGGCCTGCGGTGCACGGGTTCCGCAGCCAGGCTCTATCCCTACTCAAAGAGGACACGGATTCTGCAATGACCCTCTTGATGCCCGGAATCAAGTCGGGGGGCCTTCCAGATCCTTCCATGAAAGGAAAACAATGATTCAGAGCAACTCCCGTCGCGTGATCGGTGGTGTGAGCGCGTTCGCGGTGGCGGCCGGGTTGGCGCTCACCGCTGGCGTTGGAATGGCAAGTGCTGCGCCGGGTTCGGTCAACTGGTGGGACGGCGGCAGCACATTCACCCGCACGATCAGCAACGTGACGCCCGCCGTGGGCGAGACCATCTCGGTGTCGACCACGTTCAGCCGCGTCCCCAACGCCGAGACCGACGACGAGACCATCCAAGAGATGACGGACGTCCACCCGGCATGCCTGACCTTCGTAGACCTGAAGATCGACGGGGTCCAAACGGCACTCACCAACTCGGATCCGACATCTGCGAAGGTCGTCGGCAGCTGGCTTGTGAACTCGACCTCGCCGCGCACCATGGTGTACTCGTACAAGGTCGGCGCCAACTGTGACCGCGATGTCGCGTTGAACACCTCCATGAAATACTCGGGATCGCTCGGCGCGGGCAACTACCCGGACAAGGGCCCAACCATCTCGGTGGCCAAGAGCGCAAGCGCAAGTGGTTCGTTGGGGAATCTGTTCGGGTCCTGAAACCAGGTAGTTCCCAGGCAGGTTCCGACCAGCGTGGCATGACGAAGTTGGCGAGGACCTCCGGTATCGGTTCGCGTACACACCGACCACCGCGAGGTCCTCGTCGCACGCCAATGCGTCCGGATTCCACGTGGCTCTTTGCCCCGGTCACGAGACACCAACCCACATGAACTGATTGACACAAGTTTCGCCCGGCATACTCATGATTTCGTATGTGAATCAGGCCGAAATTCGGTACATATGCGACATTTGCGACCCATTCTTCGGTGTGGCGACATGCCCGCGTGACACCGTCGATACGCAAACCGGTCAGTCGTCCAGCGCTGTCGCGCAGATCATCTAAGGTTGGGCCGTCATTTGCGCGCAACGTCGTGACGCAAGCCCAATACCGCAGGAGCGCAGAACTATTCGTTCATCACACAGGGTCCTACATACCGCATTGATCTCGGCGATCGTCGCCGGGGCGGCGTTGGCGGGGCCCACCACAGCGGCGGCCCAGGAGTCCTCCGAGGCATTCGGTTCGAGCTCGTCCTCGTGCAGCTTCATCGAGCAAATCGGTTCGCTGTTCGGATCCTCGGACTGCGAGGCCTCCCCTCGCCCGTCGACGCCGGATCGCGCCGCCGATCAGACGGCGGATCGCGCTGCCGATCAGATGGCGGCGGACATCGCCAGGCTGACCAACGAACACCGCAAGCGGAACGGCCTGCCCCCGTTGAAGTTCAACGCGGACATGTCAGAGGTCGCCCAGTCGTGGAGCGGCCGGCTCGCGAAGGCCGGGACGCTGTCGCACAACCCGGCCTACAGCAAGGAGATCCCGCAGGGCTGGCGAGTTGCGTCGGAGAACGTGCTCCAGAACTGGAAGCAGGCCTCGGCCGACCAGCTCGTCAAGCAGTGGATCAACTCACCGGGCCACAACGCGAACATGCTGAACCCCGACATCACCGACATCGGAGTCGGCTACTACGTCGGACCGGACGGCCGGGCCTGGGCCACCCAGAACTTCGCCCGGTACTGAGCGAGGACGGGCGGTCTCATCAACCGACGAGGAGTCGTCACCGGCCCGGGGCCACCCGGATCAGGCCTGCCGATCCAACTGATTCTCGGCGATCCAGGCCACGATCTGGGTCCGGGAAGTGAACCCGAGCTTGGCCAGGATGTGTTCGACGTGGCCCTGGGCGGTGCGGGGTGAGATCACCAGCATCGAGGCGATCACCTTGTTCGTGTGGCCGGCCGCGACCAGGCCTGCCACCTCGGATTCGCGCGGGGTCAACACGGATGCGACCGGTGCCGTCCGGGGCTTGTCGGTGTGGGCGTCCCCGAGGGCGTACGCGATGGATTCGTCAAGGCTCATGGCGGCACCGGTTCGAGATGCTTCACCGTAGGCGCGGTCCCCGAGCGCGTCACGGGTCAGTTGCACGCACTCGTCGTGGTTCCCGAGCATGTACGGGAGGGTCACGGAGAATCGTCCCACCGTCTGTGCGAGCGTCTCCGCGGCACCCATCAGGACCGCGGCACGCATCGGCTCGCCTCCGCGGATCTCGATCCAGGCCAACGACTCCAGGCACCATCCCGTCATGACCGGATCCTTGAGCTGCCGGAGCAGCCGCAACGCCTGTTCCAGCAGAGTTGCGGCCCGATCGGTCTCGCCGGCCTGCAGCGTGGTCACCGCGAGAGCCCACGACGAGTACGCGCGGAAGGAGAACTCACCTCGCGGGGCGGTGATCGCGAGGATCTGCTCGTGACACTTGGCGGCCGCCTCCTGGTCCCCCGACAGTCCAGTCGCGATTGCCAGGCCGAGAAGTCCGCCTGTCACCAGGGCGATGCGGAGCCCGGTTCCCGCCAAGTGAGACTCGGCCGCATATGCACTGTCGAGTGCGGCCTGGAACGGTTCGACCGCCGCGACTAGGTCTCCGCTGAACACGGCCAGATACCCGCTCGCATAGTTCGCCATCTCGAGCGACTCCGCGTCTCCGCGCTGTTCCGCAAGCGCGCGACACCGCGCCGCCCTCTCCGCGGCGTCGTCGAGTTGCCCTTGCATTCCCGCGAACACGCAGTCGCCATACAACGTCAACGGCCGTTCCACGGTCTGCGCATCGTCGGAGCTCGCCAGAGCGCGGCCCATCCAATGCCTGGCCTCCGCCAGCAGGCCCCGGTACGACCAGAACAGCCACAGGGCATTGACGATGTGCGCGTTCGCGTCCGGATCGGTCTCGACCACCGACTCGGTGAGACTGAAGGTCAGCGCCTCCCGTAGGTTCGGCCGCTCCCGATCGAGTCGGTCGATCCAGTCGATCTGGCGGGCGCTGATCCACTCGGACTGCGCCTGCAGCACCAGCCGTTCGTACCAGGCGAGGTGCCCCCGCTGAGCCCGGAGGTAGTCGCCGGACTCGCGCAACCTCTCCCGGCCGTACGCGCGGATCGTCTCGACCATGCCGAAACGCACGACCTCCCCGACCTGCTCACGGACCAGGATCGACTTGTCCACGAGCGAGCCGACCGCGTCGAGAAAATCGTCGGCGACCAGACCCTCGGGACACACCCCCTCGGCCGCATCGAGCTCGAAACCGCCCACGAACACCGACAGCCACGCCCACACCTGCTGCTCTCGCGCGGTGCACAGCTCGTAGCTCCAGTCCACACACGACCGCAACGTCTGTAGCCGGGTCGGTGCCACCCGAGAACCGACCGTCAGCAGCCGGTACCGGTCGGTCAGGCGTTCCATGATCTGCGCGACCGACATCGCCCGGATCCGCACCGCCGCCAGCTCGATCGCCAACGGAAGTCCATCCACCCTGCCGCAAATTCCTGCCACTGCAGCACAATTGGCCTCGGTGAGCGCGAAATCGGCCATAGCCGCAGTGGCGCGTGCGACGAACAGCGCCACCGCCTCGTATTGGGGCATCGCCTCGAGTGGCGGGGTCTGCACGGCGTCAGGAACGGTCAACGGCGGCACCCGCAACACCAGCTCCCCGTCCACCCCGAGAAGCTCGCGGCTTGTCGCCAGGATCCGCAGCTCCGGACACGATCGCAACAGTCTCTGTGCCATTTCCGCTACTGCACCGAGCAAGTGCTCGCAGTTGTCAAGCACCAACAGGGTCTGCCGGGTGGCGAGATGATCGATCAGCCGGTCAGAGACCGAACGTCCCGGCTGATCCGGCAGCCCAAGGGATGCGGCAACGGTCTCCGCCAACAGGGCAGAGTCGTGCAGTTCGCCGAGCACGACAAACCAGACCCCGTCGGTGAACGACCGCCGCGACTCCGCGGCGACCCGCACCGCCAGCCTGGTCTTGCCGACACCGCCGATGCCGGTCAACGTGACCAGCCGCGACGTCGCCAGCAACCGCCTCGCCTCGGCTATCTCGTGACGCCGACCGACGAAGCTGGTCAACTCGGCCGGCACGTTTCCTGGCTTGTCCTTCACGGAGGTCGTCATCGAACGTCCTGTCGTTTCGCCGGGTTCGTGTGACAGAAACTACCCCTGGTGGGCAAGAACAGGGGCGTTGTGCCCATGTTGTTGCGTTCATCCGCGGTGACACACGCCCGGCCGTTCTCCGGCGTCAGGTGTTCCCGGGCCTGCTGCTCAATCCCTGCTCGACCATCCACGCCGCGACCTGGATACGGGAGGCGAATCCGAGCTTCGCGAGGATCTGCTCGACGTGCCCCTGCACGGTGCGCTGGGAGATCAGGAGCTGCGCGGCGATCGCCTTGTTGGTCAGGCCCTGAGCCACGAGCTCGGCGACCTGGCGCTCGCGCTGGGTCAGCGCCGATGCCGACCCCGCAGGCTGCCGATCCTCCGCCTCGGAGAGTTCGTCGAGCGCGAACGCGATCGCCTCCTCCGGGCTCCACCGCGCCCCTTCTCGAACGGCGCCCTCGAACGCCCGCTCACCGAGGACCCGACGGGTCTGCTGCTCGCATTCCGCGTGGTGCACCTGCAGTGTGCGGGCAACCACTCCTGCGCTGCCCACCCCCCGCCACATCGTCTCCACCGCGCCCAGCAGCAGCGCGGCACGTCGGGGACGATTCTCCGCACAGGCGATCCACGCCAGCGTCTCCACACACATCGCGGCGGCGAGCATGTCGTCCGCCGATCGGGACAGCCGCAGCCCTTGTTCGAGAAGGCCGGCGGCGCGCGGTGGATCGGCCTCCCACAGCGCGAGCCCGAGGGCGCAGGCCGCATATGCCCGGTAAACGAACTCGCCGGTTCGTTCGCTGATGGCAAGGGCGTCTTCTTGGTAACTCATGGCCCTGGCCGCGTCGCCGAGCAGTCCGGACGCCAAGGTGAGTCCGAGCAATGTCGAGATCTGCCTGAGGTTGTTCCCCTGGTCCGCGAACGCCGCGAGAGCCTTCTCCCAGCCGGCGAGCGCGCCCGGCAGATCCCCGGCGAAGGCGGCGAGATACGCGCTCGCGTGGATGACCGCTACGCGCATCGTGTCGTCGTCCAGGTGCTCCGCGAGGTCGTGTCCCGCCGCCGCCAACGCGGCGGCCGACGCGAAGTCGCCCTGATAGCCGGCGAGCAAACTGTTGGCGCACAACGCTTTCACCCTGTCGACGGACGGTTCGTCCCCGTGCAGCTCGAGCGCGCAGTCGAGCCAGTATCTGCCCTCGCGGAGGAGGCCACGGGAGAGCCAGAACGGGAAGAGGGCCACTGAGATCTGCAGGCCCGTGTCGGCCTCGTCCGGCTCGCTCATGCAGAAGTGCAGCGCCTCACGCAGGTTCGTCTGCTCGCGTCCCAGTCGGGCCATGAGCTCGACTTGGCGGGGGCCGAT
The DNA here is from genome assembly GCF_040548995.1 of Rhodococcus sp. PvR044. Classification (NCBI taxonomy): domain Bacteria; kingdom Bacillati; phylum Actinomycetota; class Actinomycetes; order Mycobacteriales; family Nocardiaceae; genus Rhodococcus; species Rhodococcus sp. PvR044. The sequence continues at coordinate 31,924 of NZ_JBEPSX010000012.1, read as the reverse complement.
CCACTCGAATCTCGTCGTCGAGACCAGATCCCGGTGCCAGCTCAGGTGCCGTCGACGGAGGACCGCGATGTCGTCCGGGCCGAGCAACTCCTCGCGGCCGTATTCGCGCAGTGTCTCGAGCATCCGGTAGCGCGCCACCGCCCCCGCGCCCTCGCAGATCAGGATCGACTTGTCGACGAGCGAGGCCAGCACGTCGAGCACCTCGTCCACCGGCTGATCACCGGCGCAGATCCCTTCCGCCGCATCCAGTTCGAACCCGCCGGAGAAGATCGTCAACCGACCCCACAGCTCGCGTTCCGCTTCGGTGCACAGTTCGCGGCTCCAGTCGATGGACAGCCTGAGGGTCTGCTGCCGGCTCGGCGCTCCCCTGCGGCCGCCCGTGAGCAGCTGATACCGATCGGACAGCCGGTCGAGAATCTGCTCGGCCGACAGTGTCCGCAACCGGACCGCCGCCAGCTCGATGGCAAGCGGGAGCCCGTCGAGCCGGTGACAGATCTGCGCCACGGCCACTCGATTGTCCTCACTGAGGGCGAAACCGGGCACCGCGACGGCAGCGCGTTCAAGGAAAAGAGCCGCGGCCTCGTAGCGAGCAAGGTCCTGCAGCGACGGCGGCTCGTCCGGGTCCGGTACCGCGAGCGACGGGACTCGCAACACGGCTTCGCCGCCGACCGCGAGGGCCTCGCGGCTGGTGGCCAGGATCCGCAGCCCCGGACAGCGTCGCAACAGGGTCATTGCCAGGGTCGCAACCGCATCCACCACGTGTTCACAGTTGTCGATCACCAGGAGCAGTCGTCGGTCACGCAGATGACCAGCCAACATCTCGAGCGGCGGCTCGCTCGAGATGTTCCGCGGCGCGATCGTGGCGGCCACCATGCCCGCAACGAGGGCCGGATCGCGCAGGTCGCCGAGCTCGACCAGCCACACACCGTCCTCGAAGTCTCGTCTCGAGTCCGCGCCGACCCGCAGCGCCAGCCGCGTCTTGCCGACACCACCGATACCGGTCAACGTCAACAGCCGCGACGACGACAACAGTCGCCTCGACTCGGCCGTCTCGTTGCGGCGCCCGACGAAGCTGTTCAGTTCGAGGGGAAGGTTGCCAGCCGCCTTGCCACGGGTGATGGGCGGCATCGTCACTCCCATCTCTCCCCCGGCTCAGGGCCGCGAACGATATCGACCGGAATCCGCCTCGTGCGGCGAAGCTCCGACTTGACACTTTAGAGTGAACTGTAACGCCATGGGGGCGCTTGCTGTCGCGCGGATGCGAGATGTGGTCGCGGACGGCGGGGCCCAAAAACAGGTACCTCCCCCCGTCATCCTGCCGTGGTGCTCGACACAGCCCCCGCGAAGTATGAGATTCACCAGTTCTGCCCAGCGTGAAGTCGAGGTTCCTGATGCTCTTGCTCACACGACCGCCGCAGTCGACCCATCCGTCGCCGGAGGTGTTGATGATCCGGAACTGCGCGCGCTGCGCGACACTGCTGAGTCCAGGAAGCTCCTCGTGCGATGCCTGCGGCGGAAAGGACCTGCCGAAGGTCCCGTCGACGGGACTCGGAGAGATCCGCACGTGGACGGTCGTCGATCGCGAGTCACCTGACAGGTGCGGCGATCCGATGCCGTGCCTTCTCGCGGTCGTCGCGCTCGACGACGGCCCCTGGATCTGCACCTGGCTCGAGGGCGAGATCGCGGTTCGCTCGGACCAACACGTCCGCGTTCAGTTCGATCACACCGCCGCCGGGGACCAGTATCCGGTGTTCTGCGCCTGTGGGGCCGAACGCGACCAGGAGTTCCCCGCCGCATAACCCACAACCGCCCAAGACCGGTGCAGATTTCAACGATCAGCCCGAAGGGCCGATAACGAACCAACGCCGACAATGCAGAAGTATTCATATTAGAACATTCAAATAGCGCATTCCTGATGCATTAACTCCGCCCCCGACAATGTCGGCCCGGGCGGCAATTCTGCATTGGCCCGGGTTTGATTAACCGACTTTTTGCTCCGATCAACAATTTATCGTTGTCATTCGACGGACACAGAGGGCTCCGAGACCCAGTCGGCCCCATCCCACCTACCCAGCTCTGCTGTGGATGAAAATACGTATTTACCAGCACTTATACTCCACATATCGCAGGGCGGGCGCACGCCGATCGCATGCCCACGACGCGAACACTCCGTGAACTCACAGTGAATTGAACCTCCCCTCCCCCTTGCCTTCCCGAGCGAACTGGACACACGCCATACTTCTTTTCCTTTTCGCTCACATAGCCCTGTGTCGGCGTGGTAGAAATTGTCGCGGCCGCAACTGCCCCCTGGTTGCGGCCGCACCAATTCAGGAATCGAGTCAAGGAGAAAACAATGGGAACCTTCCTCTCCGTCCTCACCGCGCTCGGCAATGCCGCCGCGGTCGGCAACCTGCTGCACTCGCTGAGCTGACGGCTCGGCTGGGGGCCGGTGCACGCCCGAGGTGCACCGGCCCCCAGTGACCGCCACACCGGCGGTCGAGAGTGGGTCGCCTCCCCCGGCACACGCGGGGCGGGCGACGAGAATGCGACGCCGGGACAGCCCTGCGTCGGGAAAGTACGCGGTCGCCACGCGAACCTGACCGCACCAGCGAAAAGTAGGGAATACATGTCTTCGAACACAGTCCGCCGCATCGCCGCTCTCGCGGCGGCCGCCGCCCTTCCCGCCGGCCTGCTCATGGCCGGAGCAGGAGCAGGCGTCGCGAGCGCCGCCGACCCGGCCTGCGCCCAGTCCAGCCACGACACCAAAAACGACTGGAGCACCGTGTGGATCACCCACACGTATGACAAGACCGTCTCAGCCGCCGAGGTCGCCGCAGGCACCAACGTCACCTACAAGATCGTCGTCGGCACCACCAGCATCGGTAACCCGTACGTCAACTCCATCACCGACTACCCGCCTGCCGGCTTCGGCGCCCCCGTCTCGGCGAAGGTCACCGCTTACCACTTCGCCCAGGGCCAGACCACCGAGGACATCACCCCGCAGACCAGCGGTGACGGCGGCTGGAGCATGAACAGCACCGGCTGGTTCGTCAACTCCGGCAACCCGGTCACCGCCGAGATCACCTACAAGGTCCCCGACAACACTGCGGCAGGCACGAAGGTCACCAGCGGCGGCATCGGCGTCGGCGGCACCGTCGGCGTCGGAACCGGCAAGCCTGGCCTCACCTCCTGCTTCAACGTGCGGGCCAAGAACCCGGGCGAGGCGGTCCTCGGCAGCGCGGACGGTGCCGGTCTCGGCTCCTCCCAAGGCCAGATGAGCTCCACCGGCTCGATCAGCGACGTCCTCGGCGACACCATCACCCGCGTCATCAACAACGGCAGCTAGATCCAGCACCCGGGTGCTGGGCACCCGCCGCTAGACCCCGTGTGCTCGGCGCCGCGACCGCCGCGCGCCGAGCACACGGCCCCCACACCCCAACGCTGCGACCTTGATGTCGATGTCGACGGTCGCACAGCAGCGACCGAAGGAACACCATGACATCACGAGAGACCACCCGCGCCATCGCCGCAGGCGCGGCAGCAACAGTGGCCATGAGCGCATTCGCCATCCTCGGCGCAGGCCTCGCCGACGCCGCCCCCGCCACGATCACCTGGGACAGCGGAAGCTCCCGCTACATCCGCGACATCAGCAACACCACCCCCGCCGTCGGCGACACCATCACCGTCAAAACGAGATTCGAGCGCACCAGCTGGGTCGACGAGTACATCTACAACGTCAAAGACCGGCACCACTCCTGCCTGACCTACGTCCCCGGCTCCGCCAAAATGTCCGGCAGCAGCGACTACCCGGTCGCCAACCCCGAGGTCAACGCCGACGAGGCCTACGTCCGCGCCTCCTGGGGCTCCACCGACTGGGTCGTCCGCAGCCGCCCCGGCTTCTGGGACGCCCCCACCTTCAGCGTCAGCTACAAAGTCGGCGCGAACTGCCCCCGCGGCACCGCCCTGACCACCGGCATGGACTACGGCGGATCCCTCGGCAGCGGCAACTTCGGCACCCAGGGTCCATCGATCACCATCGGCAAGAGCAGCTCCACCACCACCCTCGCCGCCGTCACCGGCGCTCGCGTCGGCGTGCCGAGCACCCTGACCGCGAACGTCACCGGCGGCGCAGCGGGCGACACCATCGAATTCCGTGACGGCTCAACCCCGATCGGCACCGCCACCCTCGACGGCGCGGGCACCGCGACCCTCGCCTGGACCCCCACCGTCCGCGGCAGCCACACCCTCACCGCCAGCTTCCCCGACACCGCGTTCGCCACTGCCTCCCAGTCCGCACCGATCACCGTGCAGGTCGCCGAGCAGAACGCGACCTCGAGCGTCGCGATCGCACCGGTGACCGGCGCGCAGGTCGGCCGTGCCTCCACCATCACCGCCACGGTCACTCCGACCGGGGCCGGCGGCACCGTCGAACTCCGTGACGGCGCAGCATCGCTCGCGACGTTGCCGGTCGGTGCCGACGGCAGGGTCACCTACCAGTGGGTGCCCGCCGCGGCAGGCGCACACTCCATCACCGCCACCTTCTCCGGCCGTGACAACGTGACCGGCTCCAACACCACCGCACAGGTGAACGTGGCCGAGGCACCTGCCACCAACACCAACTCGACCACCACCCTCAACCCGGTCGGCGGCGCCGCCGTCGGCAAGGCCACCACCCTGACGGCGAAGGTCACCCCAGCCAACGCCGGCGGCACCGTCACCTTCAAGGACGGCGGCACCGTCATCGGCACCGGCACGGTCGGCGCCGACGGCACCGCCACCGCCGCGTGGACCCCGGCCACCGCAGGTCAGCGCACCATCACCGCCGAATACTCCGGCAAGGACACCGTCAACGCGTCCTCCGACCAGGAATCGGTGATCGTGGGACCCGGCGACGGCACCGGCGGAACCCCCGGAACCGGCGGCGGCACCGGCAGCCTCGGCTCGATCTTCGGCTCCTGACACCCACACCGTGAAGGGTCTGTCCCCGGCCTGGGCGGCCGGGGACAGACCCTGCGGCCCTAACTGAACGCTGCGGCCTCGCTGTCGACGGTCGCACTCCCCTCGACCGAAGGAACACCATGACATCACGAGAGACCACCCGCGCCATCGCCGCAGGCGCGGCAGCAACAGTGGCCATGAGCGCATTCGCCCTCCTCGGCGCAGGCGTCGCCGACGCCGCCCCCGCCACGATCACCTGGGACAGCGGAAGCTCCCGCTACATCCGCGACATCAGCAACACCACCCCCGCCGTCGGCGACACCATCACCGTCAAAACGAGATTCGAGCGCACCAGCTGGGTCGACGAGTACATCTACAACGTCAAAGACCGGCACCACTCCTGCCTGACCTACGTCCCCGGCTCCGCCAAAATGTCCGGCAGCAACGACTACCCCGTCGCCAACCCCGAGGTCAACGCCGACGAGGCCTACGTCCGCGCCTCCTGGGGCTCCACCGACTGGGTCGTCCGCAGCCGCCCCGGCTTCTGGGACGCCCCCACCTTCAGCGTCAGCTACAAAGTCGGCGCGAACTGCCCCCGCGGCACCGCCCTGACCACCGGCATGGACTACGGCGGATCCCTCGGCAGCGGCAACTTCGGCGACAAGGGCCCGTCCATCACCATCGGGACGAACCCGGGCACCACCGACTCGACCACCACGCTCAACCCGGTCACCGGGGCCACCGTCGGCAAGGCCACCACCCTGACGGCGAAGGTCAACCCCGCCAACGCAGGCGGCACCGTCACCTTCAAGGACGGCGGCACCTTCATCGGCGCCGCCCAGGTCGGATCCGACGGGACCGCCACTGCTGCATGGACCCCGGCGACCGCAGGCGAGCGGACCGTCACCGCCTACTACTCGGGCAAGGACACGGTCGACGCGTCGTCCGACCAGAAGGCGGTGACCGTCGCACCCGCCGGCAGCACCGGCGGAACCGGCAGTCTCGGCTCGCTCCTCGGCGGCTTCGGCTCCAGCAAGTAACCACCACCGGGTCTTTCCCCGGCCTCGACGGCCGGGGAAAGACCCGGCAGTACCACAAGAGCCGAACACACGGCCCCAAACCCCACACCCCAACGCTGCGACCTTGATGTCGATGACGACGGTCGCACTTCCAGCGACCGAAGGAACACCCATGACATCGCGAGAGATCACACGCGCCGTGGCCGCAGGCGCGGCAGCAACAGTGGCCATGAGCGCATTCGCCCTCCTCGGCGCAGGCGTTGCCAGCGCTGCCCCCGGGTCGATCACCTGGAATAGCGGAAGCTCCCGCTACATCCGCGACATCAGCAACACCACCCCCGCCGTCGGCGACACCATCACCGTCAAAACGAGATTCGAGCGCACCAGCTGGGTCGACGAGTACATCTACAACGTCAAAGACCGGCACCACTCCTGCCTGACCTACGTCCCCGGCTCCGCCAAAATGTCCGGCAGCAACGACTACCCCGTCGCCAACCCCGAGGTCAACGCCGACGAGGCCTACGTCCGCGCCTCCTGGGGCTCCACCGACTGGGTCGTCCGCAGCCGCCCCGGCTTCTGGGACGCCCCCACCTTCAGCGTCGCCTACACGGTCGGCGCGAACTGCCCCCGCGGCACCGCCCTGACCACCGGCATGGACTACGGCGGATCCCTCGGCAGCGGCAACTTCGGCACCCAGGGTCCATCGATCACCATCGGCAAGAGCAGCTCCACCACCACCCTCGCCGCCGTCACCGGCGCTCGCGTCGGCGTGCCGAGCACCCTGACCGCGAACGTCACCGGCGGCGCGGCGGGCGACACCATCGAATTCCGTGACGGCTCAACCCCGATCGGCACCGCCACCCTCGACGGCGCGGGCACCGCGACCCTCGCCTGGACCCCGACCACCGCCGGTGCACACAACCTCACGGCCCGCTTCCCCGACACGGCTTTCGCCACGGCCTCCGAGTCGTCGCCGATCACCGTGCAGGTCGCCGAGGCACCCGTGCCCTCCACCATCGCGATCGCACCGATCACCGATGGACAGGTCGGCCGCGCCACCACCATCACCGCCACCGTCAACCCGGCCGCAGCGGGCGGAACCGTCGAACTCCGTGACGGCGCAGCATCGCTCGCGACGTTGCCGGTCGGTGCCGACGGCAGGGTCACCTACCAGTGGGTGCCCGCCGCGGCAGGCGCACACTCCATCACCGCCACCTTCTCCGGCCGTGACAACGTGACCGGCTCCAACACCACCGCACAGGTGAACGTGGCCGAGGCACCCGTGCCGTCCACCGTCGTGCTCGCACCGATCACCGACGCACAGGTCGGCAAGGCGAGCACCATCACCGCCACCGTCACCCCGGCCACAGCGGGCGGCACCGTCGAACTCCGGGACGGCGACACCTCACTCGCCACCCTGCCCGTCGGCAACGACGGCACCATCCATCACGAATGGACCCCCGCCACCGGTGGCGCGCACACCCTCACCGCCACCTACTCCGGCCGCGACAACGTCACCGGCTCCACCACCACCGCACAGGTCACCGTTGCTGAGGCACCCGCCTCCAACACCGACTCGACCACCACGCTCAAACCGGTCAGCGGCGCCACAGTCGGCAAGGCCACCACGGTCACGGCGAAGGTCAACCCCGCCAACGCAGGCGGCACCGTCACGTTCAAGGAGGGCAGCACCGTCATCGGCACCGGCCAGGTCGGACCCGACGGAAGTGCCACTGTCACCTGGACTCCCGCCACCGCAGGCCAGCGCACCATCACCGCCGAGTACTCGGGTCACGGCACCGTGAACGCGTCGTCCGGCCAGCTGCCGGTTACCGTCGCGGCCGGCGGCGGAACGGGCGGCACCGGCAGCCTCGGCGGCTTCGGCTCCAGCAACTGACAACTGACAACTGACAACTGACAACTGACTGAAGGGTCTGTCCCCGGCCATCTCGGCCGGGGACAGACCCTTCGCTCAACCCGACCACAAGTACCTCGAATGAACCTACGATGCCGACCCATGCGTGCTTACATGGACGTTCGTCCAGAAGGAGGGTGACAACGTGCGGTCCAGCCGAGTCCCTACCCGTATCGTCACGCTGATCCTCCTCGTTGCCGCCACCGCGGCACAGCAGGTGTCAGCGAATGCCAGACCGGCGGACACCGGCGACTGGACGCTGCCCCGATTGACCGTGACGGACGGTGCCATCACCGATGTCACCGGGCGGACCGTCCTGCTGCGCGGGGCGAACGTCACCCAGCTCAACGACTACGCCAAGAACGACCCCGCGCTCCCGGCCACCGCCCGCCTCGAACCCGACGAGTTCGCCCGGATGGCAGCCCACGGCTTCAACGTCTCGCGGCTGACCATCGCGTGGTCGGCCCTCGAACCCACCCCCGGCGCCTTCGACACGGACTATGTGGCCCGGATCCGCGAAGCCGTGAAAGATGCCAAGGCGCAGGGCATCTACACCGTGCTGGACATGCACCAGGACGCCTGGGGCAAGGCCGTGGGCACGCCTCCGGGCGAGTCCTGCCCGTCGCCGCTCGAGGACGGCATCGGGTGGGACGGTGCCCCGGCCTGGGCCACCCTGACCGACGGCTGGAGCACCTGCACCCTCGGCGGGATGCGGGAGAGCTCCCCCGCCGTTGCCCGCTCGTTCCAGAACTTCTACGACGACGCCCAGGGCATCCAGGGTCACCTCGTCAACACCTGGGCTCGCTTGGCCGCCGAATTCAAGGACGAACCGGCGGTCGTCGGCTACGACCTGCTCAACGAGCCCAACCCCGGACTGCGGGACCCAATCACCGCCGCCGACCAGATCGGCCGGTTCTACCAGCGCGCGATCGCGGCGATCCGGCAGGCCGAGCAGGGTGGGTTCGCGCACCTGGTGTTCTTCGAGCCGAGCGCGGTCTGGTCCGCGCTGGGGGTCGACGCGCTGCCGCCGCCGCACTATCTCAATGATCCCCTCGTGGTGTTCGCGCCCCACCTCTACAGCGGCTCGATCAACGTCGACAACGACGTCCCCTCGATCGAGGACGGCTTCCGGCTGGCGCTCGACGCCGCCGCCAGGTATCGGGCACCGGTGTGGGCCGGTGAGTGGGCCTGGTTCGGCGACCCCGACGCCGACGTCGCGAAGGTCGATCGATTCGTCGATGCGATGAACGCACACCGGATCGGCGGCGCCTGGTGGTCCTGGACCCAGGCCTGCGGAGACCCGCACTTCATCCACGACGGCAACACCGCCGCCACCCACAAGACGATGGGCAACCTCAACCTGATCGACTGCCCCTCGGGCCGATCCGCAGGCATGGAGGAGAGATTCGCCCGCCCGCTCGCGCGCGCCTACCCGCGGGCCGCTCCCGGCACCCTCACGGAGGTGACCGCGACCGGGTTCGCCGGCACCGGCACCGGACGCCTCGAGGCCTGGTACCCCGGCACCGAACGCCCCGACCTCGACACCTCCGGAGTCTCCGATCTCGACCTGACCCAGATCGACGGCGGGTGGCGGCTGACCGGAACAACCACCGGTACCTATGGGGTGGCCCAGCGTTGAGACGAAACGAAAGGGGGCTGACAGTGAAGATTCAGCCGATCGTGAATCTGGCACTCTTGGCCGGAGCGTTGGCCGTGCCGAGCCCCGCTTCCGCTTCCGCTTCCGAGCCGCCGCCGCTCGCCTTCGTCAATCCGGGCTTTGAGCAGGACATGACCGGCTGGACGTTCACCGGCGGCACGGGCAACGGAACCAACCTGAAGCACAGCGGGGCCAAGAACGCGTACTTGGACGAGGGCACCGGATTCAGGATCAGCCAGACCGTCACGGTTCCCGCCGACGGGATGTTCGACCTGTCGGCCTGGATCGCCACCGGGGCGCCCGAAGGCACCTTCTCCGCGACGGTCAACGGGGTGCCGGCCGCCTCGGTGACCTTCGCTACTCAGCAGATCTTCGCTCGCTACACCCTTTCCAGGCTGTCTCTGCGCGCCGGCGACCGGGTCGAGATCGCCTTCGGCTCGTCACCGAACGGCTGGGTCAACATCGACGACATCACGGTGGCCCCGTCCGCCCCGAACGATCCGCGGATCGACTCGTCCGACGCCAGGCTCACCGAGATGTTCAACTGGGCCAAGGCCAAGGCCAACAGCTGGGTCCAGCAGCCGGGCCAGATCGGCGCGATCAACGCCGACGAGAACAACAGCTTCGGCACCTCCGCCGCGCCCTACGCGAACACCTACTGGGCCGGCTACCCGTACCGGTCGGGCTTCTACTCCCGCGACTTCGTCCACCAGTTGGCCGGCGCCCACCTGCTCGGTCTGGACGCCGCCAACAAGACGATGCTGAAGGCCTTCGCCGCCTCGGCCACCGCTGCGAACAAATACGATCCTGTCTGGTCGATCAACTTCGACGCCAAGACCTACCTGAGCGCCGATTACCGCGACCCCGGTTCCTACGTGCGGGAGCTGCCCGCCCCCTTCGAACTGGCCCAAAAACTCTATGAGGCCTACCGCCAGACCGGCGATACCGACTACCTGACCGACCCGACGCTGAGCGACTACGCCGGGAACACCGTCACCGAATTCGTCGAGCAGCACCCCGGCCCGCGGGGCCACGGCGACGTGAAGATCGCCCAGGCGACGAGCAGCGACATCTTCGCCGGTACCGCGAGCTACAACGAGGGCGGCTGGGACCATTTCGCCGAGGCCGGGGACTCCATCGGTTCGCAGTACCAGGCCTACCTGGCGGCGGCCGGGCTGGCTTCCGCCAAGGGCGACACCGCAGGCGCCCAGATCTTCACCGACGCCGCGCAGGCGCTGAAGAACTACTACAACACCACCTGGAGCATCGACCCCGCCAAACCCGGCGAGGTGGTGCGCGCCTATCAGACCTACGGCGGCCCGATCACCGGTTGGGGCAAGGAGAACAGCTGGTTCATGCCGCTCAAGGGCATCATGGAACCCGGTCAGCGCCGCGACTCTTACCTCTCCTTCATCGACTCCCAGGCCTCCGGCAGCGGCGCGCCCGCCAATGTCGAGGCCGAGACGTACCTGCCGGAAACCTTCTTCGCCAACAGCGCCGACGCCACCGCCTGGAAATGGATGCAGAACGTCTACAACAAGATCGGCGATGTCCACTCCACCGGCAAGCTGGTCAACGGCGACTACCCCGAAGTCGCCTTCACCCTGGTCAGTCAAACCGTCAACGGTCTGCTCGGCGTCCGGCCCGACGCCCCGAACAGTGCCGTGACCACCACCTCCCACCTCCCGGCCGACATCGGCTGGCTGGAGGTCGCCTCGATCCCACTCGGCAAGTCGACCTTCACCCTCCGCCACGACGCCTTGACCAAATCGGCCTTGACCAACACCGGGGCCACCCCCCTCAGCTGGACCGCACAGTTCCCCGGCGCGCACTCCGCGCTCACGGTGAACGGCGCAACCCAGAAGGCCGAGACCGAGGTCGTCGACGGCAGCACCGTCAGCTACGCCACCGTCACGGTCGCCCCCGACGCCACGACCACCGTCGAGGTGTCCGCCTGAAACGCGCGGCCGAGCGCCGTGCGCCTGATTCGCACTGTTGAGCGCTTCCCTCCCCGTTGGGAAGGCTTCGAGTTGTCGCGCAGCCCATTTCGTCGGACTCAGGCCGAAATGTTGACGGAACCAGCGCGAGAATGCGCTCAGATCTGAGAATCCGAGTTCGCCTGCGATGTCGGTCAGGTTCCTATCACCGCGCGTGATGTACCGGCGCGCGAGGTCTGCGCGCACCGAATCGAGAACGGACGAGTTGCGCGCGCGATACGGGCCGCGGTGCAGCTTCCGCCGGGGAGGAGGGCTTCGATGATGCCGCGGACTCGTCCGACGACGGAGGCATCCTCCGGTGGCGCGAGCAGATCCAGGTACTGCCGTGCGTAGGGCTTGAACATCGGGTCCGACAGCGGGTTGATTGAGTCCAGATCGCTCGAGTAGAGCACGAGGCCGTTGAAGTCTTGTTCGAACGCGATGTCCGTCCCGAACGCGCGGTGGTGGACTTCGAGTGTTGGCGGTGCGTCGTGGACGAAGCACGTGGACAGTGGTCGCCAGTCCTCCGGGAGGAAGGCGCTGAGGATCCGGGCCAACGATGCGATGACCAGTTCGATGGACTGGCGACCGAGTGTCATCCCTGGCGCGGGCTCGATGTGCAGGGAGGCAAGTCCGTTCAATTCGACGAGCCGAATGCGAATCGCCTCGTTGTGTACCCGCATGTGGCGCAGATGAGCGCGATCGCGCTCCGGACGTCGGGCTCTTCCCTGGCGGCCAAACCCACGGCTCCGAGAATCGACACGCTCCGTCCGTCCGCCATCTTGACCGCGAAGTCCGCGCATGACGTTTCCCGAGCAGTGCGCTCCAACAGCTCATCGACTGCCTTTGCCGGAAGCCATGTGTTCGGCATGGCCAGGGCGGGCGGGTCGATGCCCACGGCACGCATGAGCGGATCGGGGTCCGAGCCGAAGGATTGGGTCAGCCCGATGTAGCCGGTCAGAGCCGAACTCCGCACCTTCAGCACCGTCATCGATCCCCTGTCCCAAACTGCCAAGGAATGCGTCCCAATAGGTCAAATGATCTTGACCCAACTCGCATAGTGTGACCCGAGTCACCGCAGTTGCCGAATCAGTCCGCACGGTCACTTTCGGTGGGCAATCCCTAGTTCGCAAAGCCCGGCAGGTCCTGACGCACGTCTGCGACCAGGCCAATCAGAGACGCGTCGCCCCAACGCGCCTCGAAGAACAGGAGCACGCATGACAATGGAGTCCCGAGCGCCCACGCCATCCCGAGAACCCGTCGGCGCGGCCGCCCACTCGAACGTCTTTCCGTGGGTGGTCTTCGCCCTGATCTTCGGTCTGATGATGTCGGACTACATGTCCCGCCAGGTTCTCAGCTCGGTCTTCCCTGTACTGAAATCCGAGTGGCACCTGTCGGACTCGCAGCTCGCAGCTCTGACCAGCGTCGTCGCCCTGATGGTCGGTGTGCTGGCACTGCCGATGTCGCTTCTGGCCGACCGTTGGGGTCGGGTCCGCAGCGTGGTCCTGATGGCCGTCATGTGGAGTGTCGCGACCGTCCTGTGCGCCGCGGCAGTCAATTACACGCAGCTACTCGGCGCACGATTCCTGCTCGGGTTCGGCGAGGCCGCCTACGCGAGCGTAGGAATGGCCGTCATGCTGGGCGTCTTCGCCCCACGCCTGCACGCCTCCCTCAGCGGCTCCATCCTCGGCGCAGCGTTCTTCGGCTCGGTCGTCGGTGTCGCACTCGGCGGCGTCCTCGCGGATCGACTCGGGTGGCGAGGGGCGTTCCTGATCATGGCGGCCTTCGGTCTGTGTCTGATCGTTCTGTTCCGGATCCTCGTCACCGAGCATCAACTGGCGCGCCACGCCACCGAGCAGCCGGCCTCCGGCACCCACGCTTCCGTGAGTGGACGCGCACCCATCTCAAGCCTGTTCACGAACGCCTCCCTGACGTGCGCCTATGTCGGTGCAGGACTGCAGTTTTTCGTCGCGGGCGTGCTCCTTGCCTGGCTCCCCAGCTACTTCAATCGCTACCACGACATGTCGGCCACCGACGCCGGCCTGGCGGCAGCGGTCTTCGTGCTCTTGATCGGCGCAGGAACTGTGCTCTGCGGCATCGCTGCCGACCGCATCGGACGCCGACGGCCCGAACAAAGGTGGAGCGCCGCGATCGCGTACGGCCTCATCGCGATGGTGTCCCTGATGATCGGTTTCCAACTCGCCAGCGGCCCGATCCAGCTGATGTTCCTCGGCCTCGGAGCCTTCTTCTGCTCCGGATTCTCCGGTGCCACAACGGCGGTCGTCGCCAGCCTGTCCCACCCGTCCATCCGGGCCTCGGCCTTCGGAGTGGGCACGCTCGCGAACAACGTCTTCGGACTGGCGCTGGGCCCGTTCGTCGTCGGGTTGCTATCGGACCGGCTGGGTCTACTCGGTGCGCTTCAGTGGGTTCCACTGGCGTCTGTCGTGTCGATCCTCGTCATGGGCCTCGGCATGAGGCTCTATCCCGCCGGTCTCCGCAAGCTTGCCTCATCGGAGTTGAGGAATCCCGACGAGGTCCCGGCGGCCCCGACCGACACGCTCGCGTCCCCGGCATAAATCCCACGCTCTCGGAGCCCGCCGTTGTCCGGAGCGTCGAGCCGGCTCGTTGGAACCATCCAGAACCCACACAAAATCCAGATCTGTAAAGGAAATCCATGAATACTCTCAACAAGAATCGGCGCCGTGGCGCCCGCATCGCAGGCATCGGCGCCGCGGCACTGGCGATCGGCCTGATGTCGACGGGTGCGGCCCACGCCGACACCTTCGTGCCGCTGCCCGACGGACAGAAGGCCGGACCGGGAGCGGTCGTCTCCCGCACCGGCGAAAGCGCCCTGATCTCCCCATCACTCGCAGCGAACGGTGCCGGCCGCACCGCCTGGGTCTCGGGCACCGTCACCGCGGACGTCACCGGCATCACCAAGGAAGGCGAAGCCGGACCCTTCAACGCAGCCGCGAACACCCCCGGCACCAACAACTCCTCCACACACGGGATCTCACGCATCAACACCGGCTACATCGTCGGCTGCCAGGTCGACATCACCGGCCTCGGCGGCTCCATCGGCGCAGGCATCGACCTCTCCGGCCCCTCCATCTCGGGGTCGCTGACCGTCCCGGTCTCCGCAGGCCAGGTCAAGTTCGTCAGCGTCGCGGGCAAGGACATCAAGAAGAACGGCAAGTACGCCGTCCAATACCAGGACACCCAGCTCGAGATCCAGAACTGCGGCGGCTTCGCACAGGCCCGCTCCTACACCGTGGTCGAGATCGTCGGAAACGACTACTCCAAGACCACCCTGTACGGCCAGCCCTTCAGCATCGGCTGACCCAGCCCACCCCCGAACCTGAAACCTGAACCCTCAAAGGGGAATTCATGAACACCAGCAAGAACGGCCTGCGTCGCAGGCTGCAGACCGCCGCTGTCGGTGCCACCGCCGCGATCGCCCTCGGCTTCCTGTCCGCGGGCGCGGCCAACGCCGATACCCTCGTCCCGCTGCCCGACGGCACGATCACCGAGACCCTCGTCGACGGCACCGTCGTCACCATCACCCGCACCGGCGAATCCGCCACCATCTCCCCGTCCATGGGCGCGACCCCGCTGCACCGCAACGTCTGGGTCTCCGGCAGCGCCAAGGTCGAGGTCTCCGGCGGCGGCGCAGGCACCATCCAGCCCGGCTACATCGTCGCCTGCCAGCTCACCCTCGGCGGCAAAACCGGCACCGACGGAGGCATGAGCACCACCTGGGCCGACCCCGACGGCGCCGCCAAGCAGACCGCCAAGGGCGCGGGCAACGTCTCCATCGGACCCGGCCAGGCCGTGGACTACAAGATCCTCGATCTCGAACTCGCCGACGCCTTCGGCGCCGAACAACACCGCGCCGCAAACCCCTACAAAGGCAAGGGCAGCGTCACCTGGGCCGACTCCACCCTCGGCGTCAGCGGCTGCGCCGGCTACGCCCAGGCCCGCTCCTACGTCAAGGTCACCGTCAACACCGCCAACGTCACCAGCAACGTCACCCTCTGGGGCCAGCCCTTCAGCATCGGCTGACCCCACCCAAGAACGCACCCGGACCACTCGGCCGCGCCCCTCACGCGACCGAACCCGGACGCTGAAGAACCGCAGGCGTGCGGTCCGGAACGCCCCCTCCCGGACCGCACGCCTGCGTGGTCTCCGACGGAACTGATCCACATTCGGGTGACGAGGGCCTGGGCTACCGGTGATTCTCGGCGACCCAGGCCACGATCTGAGTTCGGGAGGTGAACCCGAGCTTGGCCAGGATGTGTTCTACATGGCCCTGGACGGTGCGGGGTGAGAGGACCAGCATCGAGGCGATCACCTTGTTCGGATGGCCTGCCGCGACCAGTTGTGCCACCTCGGTTTCTCGCGGGGTCAACACGGGGGCGACCGGTGTCGTCCGGGGCTGGTCGGCGGGGCGGTCCCCGAGTGCGTACGCGACGGATTCTTCGAGGCTCATGGCGGCACCGGTGCGGAATGCCTCAGTGTAGGAGCGCTTTCCGAGCGCATCACGGGCCTGTTGCACGCATTCGTCGTGGTTCCCGAGCATGTACGGAAGGGGCACCGCGGCGGTGCCCACCCTCTGCGAGAGCGTCTCGGCGGCGCCCATCAGGACGGCCGCTCGAGTCGGCTTGTCTTCGCGTATCGCGATCCAGGCCATCGACTCCAGGCACCAGCCCGTCATGAGCGGGTCGTTGACCTGCCGGTTCAGTCGCATTGCCTGTTCCATCATGGTTGTTGCCCGGTCGATGTCGCCGGTCCGTAGCGCCGTCAATCCGAGGGCCCATGACGAGTACGCACGGAAGTAGGACTCACCGCGCGGGGTGGTGATCGCCAGCGTCTGCTCGTAACAGGCGACGGCCGTCTCCTCGTCCCCCAGAAGCCCGCTCGCGAGTGCCAGGCCCAGGAGGGCGCCCAGCTGTCGAGCGATTCGGAGCCCGGTTCGACCCGGGCCGGACCCGGCCGCGAAGTGCGCACCCGCGCTGGCGAGGGCGGCCTGGAATGGTTCGTATGCCGCGGCGAGGTCGCCCCTGAACATTGCCAGGTAACCCCTGGCGTAGTTCGCTGTCTCGAGCGACTCCGCGTCCCCCAGCTGCTCCGCGAGCGCGCAGCACTGCTGCGCCCGTGTCGTCGCGTCGCCGAGTTGACCCTGCATCCCCGCCAACACCCCGTCGTCGAACAAGGTCGACAGTCGTTCCGCCGCCTGCGCGGTATCGGAGGTCGACAGGGAAATGTCCATCCAATGCCGGGCTTCCGCCAACAGGCCCCGGCACGTCCAGAACAGAAACAGGGCATTGACGATGCGCACATTGACATCTGGATCGGTGCCGATCACCGGCTCGGTCATGCTGAATGCCAGTGCTTCCCGCAGGTTCGACTGTTCCCGGTCGAGTCGAGCGATCCAATCGGTCTGGTGGGGGCCGATCCACTCGGTAGCCGCCTGCGCTACCAGCCGTTCGTACCACCCGAGGTGCTGCCGCTGCGCCCGGGACAAGTCGCCGGATTCACTCAGCTTCTCTCGGCCGTAGTCGCGGATGGTCTCGGCCATGCCGAAGCGCACGACGTCCCCACACTCCTCACGGACCAGGATCGACTTGTCCACCAGCGACGCCACCGCGTCCAGCAGGTCCCCGGACGATTGTTCCTCGGGGCAGATACCCTCGGCCGCATCGAGTTCGAAACCACCGACGAAGACCGACAACCACGACCACAGCTCCTGCTCCCGCGCCGTGCACAACTCGAAACTCCAGTCCACACACGACCGCAACGTCTGCAGACGGGTCGGCGCGGATCGGGAACCAACGGTGAGCAGCTGGTACTGGTCGGTCAGGCGTTGCAGGATCTGCTCGGCAGACATCATCCGCAGCCGCACCGCCGCCAGCTCGATGGCCAACGGAAGTCCGTCCACCCTGCTGCAGATCCCGGCCACCGCAGCGCAATTGGTCTCGGTGAGCGCGAACTCGGGCAGGGCGGCGGCGGCCCGCGTGACGAACAGCGCCACCGCCTCGTACTGGGGCATGGCCTCGAGCGGCGGGGTCCGCTGCGCGTCCGGAACGGTCAGCGGCGGCACCCGCAGCACCCGCTCTCCGTGCACCCCGAGGAGCTCTCGGCTCGTGGTCAGGATGCGCAGCTCCGGACACGATCGCAGCAGTGCCTGCGCGAAATCCGCGACTGCCCCGAGCAGATGCTCGCAGTTGTCCAGGACCAACAAGGTCTGCCGGGTGGACAGATGATGGACCAGCAGACGGGACTCCGAACTTCCCGGCCGATCCGGTAGCCCGAGCGCCGCGGCGACCGCCTCAGGCAGCAACGCAGGATCGTGCAGGTCGCCGAGCGCGACAAACCAGACCCCGTCGGTGAACGACCGCCGCGAGTCCGCGGCGACCCGCACCGCCAGCCTGGTCTTGCCGACCCCGCCGATGCCGGCCAACGTCACCAACCGTGAGGTACCCAGCAACCGCCTCGCCTCGGCGATCTCCCGGCGCCGACCGACGAAACTGGTCAATTCCAGCGGCAGGTTCCCGAGCCTGCCCTTCACGGAGGTCGTCATGGAACGTCCCGTCGTGGTCTCGTGTGATCGAAACTACCCCTGGCAAATTATGGCAGGCCGATCGTGGACCAGCGAGAACGGCGAAGGGGCTGTCCCCGGCCGCTCGGCCGGGGACAGCCCCTTCATCAGAAAACTAGGTCACCGAAGAAGACTAGGCGCCGATCAGTCGCTGGGCCAGGTAGCCCTCGACCTTGTCGAGCGAGACCCGCTCCTGCTCCATGGTGTCGCGCTCGCGGATCGTCACCGCATGGTCGTCGAGGGTGTCGAAGTCGACCGTGATGCAGAACGGGGTGCCGATCTCGTCCTGGCGACGGTAACGGCGGCCGATGGCGCCTGCATCGTCGAACTCGACGTTCCAGTTCTTGCGCAGCAGCGCCGCGAGATCCTTGGCCTTGGGGGTGAGGTCGGCGTTGCGGCTGAGCGGCAGCACGGCGGCCTTGACCGGGGCCAGGCGACGGTCAAGGCGCAGTACGGTGCGCTTGTCGACGCCGCCCTTGGCGTTGGGCGCCTCGTCCTCGGAGTAGGCGTCGACCAGGAAGGCCATCAGCGAGCGGGTCAGGCCTGCTGCCGGCTCGATGACGTACGGGGTGTACCGCTCGCCGCTGGCCTGGTCGAAGTAGTTCAGGTCGGTGCCCGAGTGCTCCGAGTGGGTCTTGAGATCGAAGTCGGTGCGGTTGGCGACGCCCTCGAGCTCGCCCCACTCGCTGCCCTGGAACCGGAAGCGGTACTCGATGTCGACGGTGCGGGTCGAGTAATGCGAGAGCTTGTCGGCCGGGTGCTCGTACAGACGCAGGTTCTCCGGGTCGATGCCGAGGTCGGTGTACCAGGCGAGCCGGGTGTCGATCCAGTACTGGTGCCACTCCGCATCCTCGCCCGGCTTGACGAAGAACTCCATCTCCATCTGCTCGAACTCGCGGGTGCGGAAGATGAAGTTGCCGGGCGTGATCTCGTTGCGGAAGCTCTTGCCGATCTGGGCGATACCGAACGGCGGCTTTTTGCGCGAGGTGGTGAGCACATTGGCGAAGTTGACGAAGATGCCCTGCGCGGTCTCGGGCCGCAGGTAGTGCAGCCCCTCCTCGGTCTCGATGGGGCCGAGGTGCGTCTTGAGCATCATGTTGAAGTCGCGCGGCTCGGTCCACTGGCCGACGGTGCCGCAGTCCGGGCACACGATGAGGTCCATGGACACGTCGTCCGGATTGTCGAGGCCCTTCTTCTCCGCGAAGGCCTCCTGCAGGTGGTCTTGGCGGTGCCGCTTGTGACAGTTCAGGCACTCGACGAGCGGGTCGTTGAAGACCCCGACGTGGCCGGATGCGACCCACACCTCGCGCGGGAGGATCACCGAGGAGTCGAGGCCGACGACGTCGTCGCGGCTGGTGACAATGTTGCGCCACCACTGCCTCTTGATGTTCTCCTTCAGCTCGACGCCGAGCGGCCCGTAGTCCCAGGCAGACTTGGTACCGCCGTAGATCTCACCGCAGGGGTAGACGAGCCCCCTGCGCTTCGCGAGGTTGGCGACGGTCTCGATCATGGACTTGGGTGCCACTTGGGGAGCTCTCCATCTGGGTAATAGATGCTGCGGTCACGTGCGGTTTTCTGCGCCCCAGCCTATCTGCCCCGTCGGGCCGACCGAAATCTCCCCATTTGACATGCGCATCCATGCATATCAAAATGGAATCGATTTGCAATAAGGCGAGCGGGGCCCGCCGCGGGATCCGACGAGGAGGTGGGTGCGGGGTGAGCATCAGCGATGCCGACGATCTCCACGCCGTCGAACACGTTCCGTCCGGCTCCAGGCCGCCGGCCGCCCTGCCGAGCAAGGACACGCTGAGCGCGGCGGGCGACATCCTGCGCGCCCTGGCCGCCCCAGTGCGGATCGCGATCGTGCTGCAGCTGCGCGACGCGGAGCGCTGCGTGCACGAACTCGTCGAGGCGCTCGGCGTCACCCAGCCGTTGATAAGCCAACACCTGCGGGTGCTCAAGTCGGCGGGCGTCGTGCGCGGCGAACGCAACGGCCGCGAGGTGTTCTACCGCCTCGTCGACGACCACCTGGCCCACATCGTGATCGACGCCGTCGCCCACGCCGAGGAAGGACCGAGACCGTGACCGAGAAGAACGACAGGCGTAACCCCGTCGTGGTCGGCGTGCGGGCCACCAAGCAGCGCAGCGCGATCTCCGCACTCCTCGACGAGATCGACGAGTTCCGCTCCGCGCAGGACCTGCACGACGAGCTGCGCAAGCGCGGCGAGGGCATCGGCCTGACAACGGTCTACCGGACGCTGCAGACCCTCGCCGACGCCGGCACCGTCGACGTCCTGCGCACCGACACCGGCGAGTCGGTGTACCGCCGCTGCTCCTCCGGCCATCACCACCACCTGGTGTGCCGGTCGTGCGGGTTCACCGTCGAGGTCGAGGGCCCGACTGTCGAGCAGTGGTCGCAGTCCATCGCCGACGAGAACGGCTTCACCGACGTCAGCCACACCGTCGAGATCTTCGGTACCTGCCGCAACTGCTCCGCCTAGCGCCCGCTCGATTCCGCGCCTGTCGCTCGGGACACCCGCGTCAGCGGGTGCGCGGGATAGGCGTGCACCAGGGCGGTCGAGACCTTCGGGACCGCTTGGGTGAGTGCGTGTTCGGCTCGATGGGCGATCCGGTGCGCGTCCTCGAGACTGGTACCGGCGTCGATGTCGAGTTCGGCGTCGGCGTGTAGCCGGTGACCGATCCACCGCATCTTCAGGCTCCGGACCCCCGCCACCCCCGGCTCGGCGGCGAGCGCACGCTCGCAGGCATCGACCAGATCCGGATCGACCCCGTCCATCAACCGACGGAACACCTCGCGCGCGGCGCTGATGAGCACGATCAGGATCGCGGCTGTGATGAGCAGGCCCACGATGGGGTCGGCCAACGGGAATCCGAGGGCGACGCCTCCCGCGCCGAACAGCACTGCGAGCGAGGTGAATCCGTCCGTGCGTGCATGCAGGCCGTCCGCGACCAGGGCGGCGGATCCGATCTGCCTGCCGACCCGGATCCGGTAGAGCGCGACGAGCTCGTTGCCGATGAATCCGACCAGCCCGGCCGCAGCCACCCATGCGAGGTGCTCGATCGGCACCGGATCGAGCAGCCGACGCACGGCCTCGTACCCCGCGATCAGCGCGGACAGCGCGATCATGGCGAGCACGAACAGGCCTGCCAGGTCCTCGGCGCGGCCGAACCCGTACGTGTAGCGGCGGGTCGCGGCACGCCTGCCCAGCGCGAACGCGATCCACAGCGGGACGGCGGTCAGCGCGTCAGAGAAGTTGTGGATGGTGTCGGCCAACAGCGCCACCGACCCCGAGACCGCGACGATCGACAGCTGGACGAGTGCGGTGACACCCAGCACGACCAGGCTGACCTTGACCGCCCGGATGCCTATCGCGCTCGATTCGAGCGCGTCGTCCACGTTGCCGGCCGCGTCGTGGCGGTGCGGGACGAACACCTCCCGCACGGCGGAGCGAAAGCCGCCACGGTGCGCGTGCACGTGACCCTCCTGGTGTTCGTGCGTCATGCTGGGCCGCCGATCTCGCCGACCGCCGCCTCCCCCGCGGCATCGGCGTGCAGGACCCGCAACCCGCTGTCGGTGCGGTGATGTCCGGGTATGCCAGGACCGGCGTGCTCGGCGTTGAACACCGCGTCGGTCACCAGCTGGCGCACGTGGTCGTTCTCGAGCCGATAGAACACCGTCGTGCCCTCGCGGCGCGTCCGCACCAGCCGCGCCATCCGCAGCTTCGCCAGGTGCTGCGACACCGACGGCGCCGGCTTGCCGACGTGCGCCGCCAGCTCGTTGACCGAGCATTCCCGATCGACCAGGGCCCACAACACGTGCACACGGGTGGCGTCAGCCAGCATCCGGAACACCTCCACGACGAGGTCGACCTGGTCGTCCTGCAGCCGCCGCCGGCAATATGCATTATCTGCATTCATACGTAGATATTACGCCCGTCGATCCCCGAAAGCGGCGCCCCGGCGTCAGCGGACATTCGCGACGCACAACTCCGCTGCGCTCCTGGGGCATATAGATTTTGGGGACATCCCGGGAAGGATCGAAGAATGGTTCGTGATGTCGTGCGCCGTGCGCGCGAGCTGCTCGAGGTAGGTGATCAGGAGCAGGCGCACGCGATCCTGGCTCTGGCGCTGGATGCGCAGGGACGTGCCGCCGAGGACCTGGACGCAGTAGCCGTGGCCGAGGCGACGGGGATGCTCCTCCGATTGGAAGCCCCGTCCGAACCACGCGATGCCCTCGAGCGACGCATCGCGAGGATGACCGAGCTCACGGACGGCTTCGATGCCGACACCGTCCGGGAGGCCCGCGCGCTCGCCGAGCTCGAGGCGATCGAGTGGATCCACCGGCACGAGCTCGATGACGCGATCGTGCTGGTCGATGTGCTGCGAGCGGCGGAGTCGTTCGCAGCACGTCACATCGGGGACGATCAACCGCTCGGTGTGCGGCAGGCCCGAGCGGAGGCAATGCTCACCGCCGAGATCCTGCGGCGGCACCTGGGACGAGATCGCCATCGGGTGGCGGTCGGCCTCGAGACGCTGGCGCTCACGCTCACCGCGGAATCCGACGAGCGGTTGCGTCATCTGCGCATCAATGCGCTCTATCGGGCGGCACAGATCCGCTACGACATCGGAGATGACCCGGAGTCCGCGATCGCGCTGATGCACCGCGTGATCGCCGAGGCCGAGCCACTCCCCTCGGCGCGGGCGCTCCTGCACGCCGCATCGCTCTGCCTGGTCGACGACGAGATCAGCCGGGGATTGCCTGCGGCGGTGGCGATTACCCACGGCCTGCGTGCTCTCGATGTGCCCGTCGCCGATCCCGGCTTCGAGGCGGCCGCCGAACAGGCCCGGCATCTCGACCAGGTGCTGGAGCGGCTTCCCGACACCGAGCGCGACCTTGCCGCCGTGGAACACTCGACCGCACTGGTGGACCGCTATGCCGCCTGTGCCGCCGAGGACGCGCGTGAGGCGGTCCTGTGGTGGGTGCTCGGGGGTGTTCCCGAGGACGCAGGCGCGGTGACGACGGTGGATCGACAGATCCTCGCCCACGCCGACCGCGCGTTCGGCACCGATACCAGCCCGGTCACGGCGGGGGCACGGGCGCGCGTGGCATCACGACTCGCCGAGGTGACCGCGCATCTCGGCGACCCCGAGATGGCCGTGCAGCTCTACGAACGGCTCGAAGCGCGATTCCCCGGGCACGAGACCGACGAGCGTCTTGTTGTGCCGCTCGCCCTGGCGATGGTCGACCGAGCGCTTCGACTCGCCGACATCGGCCGCCGTGGCGATGCCCTCGAGGTGCTGAAGCAGGTGCCGCACCGGTACGCCAGGGCCGCCGGCGTGCCCGGCGTCGCGGCCGCGATCGCCCAATCGATGTACTGGCGGGGACGCCTCCTGCGGGAAGCAGGCGAACTGGCCGAATCTCGCGGTGTCATCCGCGACACCGTGAATCGCTCGGCCCACGACGCCGACGCCGACGTCCGCCTGTGGGCGGCCAACTCACTCTTCTCCGTGTGGCAGTCACCCGGGCTCGATCCGACCGAGATCGATGATGCGCTGCACCGCTTTGCGGATCTGTTTGCCGCCGATCCAGACGTGCGCATCCGCCGCCTGGACGCCCGGCGCCGCCTCACTCAGTCGACACGCGCGGCAGAACGAGGCGAACGCGAGTTGGCGGCGACCCTGCTGCGGGGCCTGGTCACGAACCACGCGGACAGCGGCGACCCGGACACCCGCGACACCGTCGACCTCGCGACCGAGAATCAACGGATCCTCGCGATCTCCTCCCCCACCGATGCGGCCCCCGCCTCGGCGGGAGAGGCCCGCTACCGCGATCTTCGCGAACGGCTGTACGAGGCCGACAGACTGGTCGACGAGGGGCGACGCGCGGACGCCGAAACGCTGCTCGCGGCGGTTGCGGCCGACACCGGTGCGGACCCCGACGAGAACATCGTCATGCTCGGGCTCGCGGCGCTGGACGTGCTCGGAGGTCTGTTGGTCGACGCCGGGCGGTGGGAGGAACTCGTCGCCGTCGCACGCGGTGCCGCCCTGCGCCGCCCCGGCCTCGACACCCGCGCACGGCGGGTACACGCGCGTGGCCACCTGAGGCTCGGCATCGCGCTCGCCCGACTCGGCGAGGAGCGTGCCGCGATCGAGGCCTACGAGGCGCTCGGACGGCTCGCCGACGGATCGACCGACGGCGACATCGTGAGCGCCCGCGAAGTGGCCGCCTACAACCGCGCCGTTCTGATCGACGATCTGGGCGACCCGGTCGCCGCGATCACCGCCTACGACCACGTCCTCGCAGTCCACGACCTGTCCGTCGACTCCGCGGAACGCCGGCTCCGCCGTGTCAAGACACTGCGCAACAAGGCGCTGCTCCTGACCGGTCTCGGCCGCCTGCACGAGACGAGCAACGCCCACCGGATGATCCTGGACATCGCGGGTGCCTTCCCCGATCCCGAGGTCGCCGAGCGAGCCCGCAAGTCCGCCTTCGACCTGGCGGCCTGCTACTCGCGGCTCGGCCAGCATCGGGCGGCTTCGGACCTCTACACCTGGATGCGCTCCGTCCGCCATCTCGGTTTCACCCGTGACGAACTCAAGAGCATCGCACGCTCCGCCAAGAACGCGGCCCGTGAATCCAAGCGCGCACATCGGTGACGTGTGGATCCCGATCGCGCACCTGAGCGCGGCGGCTAGGGCAGCAACCCCTGCCTACCCTGATCCGCGCCCGAGAGCACCAGCAGCAGCATCGTGGTGAGTGCCTCGTCCTCGAGCCCGGCGGCCGGGAAGGTGTAGCGCAGGATCACGTCGGCCAGCTTGTCGCGGGTGATCACCGTGATCGACCCGAACTGCATCATCGAGTTCTTCTCGGCGACCTTCTTGTGCAGCGCGGGCTTGACCGGACGGTCCCAGGCCAACACGGCGGTCACCGACAGCACGTCGAGCCCGGGCGCGAGGTTCACCGCCCGCAGCGAGCACAGCGCCCCCGCGTACTCGAAACCCAATGACCCGTCGTCGGATTCGCGCACCTCCACGAAATGCGCGAGCGCGTCACGGGCGCGGACCTGCAGCTGCTCGGCGGTCCCGGCGTCCGTCACTTCACTCCTCCGAACCTTCGGTCGCGCGACGCATACTCGACGCACGCGGCCCACAGGTCGCGGCGGTCGAAGTCCGGAAACAGCTTCTCCTGGAACACCATCTCCGCATAGGCGGACTGCCAGATCAGGAAGTTCGACGTGCGCAGCTCACCCGAAGGTCGCAGGAACAGGTCCACGTCCGGCATGTCGGGCTCGTCGAGATACTTCGCGACGGTCGCCTCGGTCACCTTCTCCGGGTTCAGCTCGCCCGCCGCCACCCGACGCGCGATCTCCCGTGCCGCGTCGGCGATCTCGGCGCGGCCGCCGTAGTTCACGCACATCGTCAGGGTCATCGTGGTGTTGTGCTTGGTCAGCTCCTCGGCGACCTCGAGCTCCTTGATGACGCTGGCCCACAGCCTCGGCCTGCGCCCCGCCCAGCGCACCCGCACACCCATCTCGTGCATCTCGTCGCGCCGACGCCGGATCACGTCCCGGTTGAAGCCCATCAGGAACTTCACCTCCTCGGGACTGCGCTTCCAGTTCTCGGTGGAGAACGCGTACGCCGAGAGCCACTTCACGCCGATCTCGATGCAGCCCTCGAGGGTGTCCATCAGCACCGCCTCGCCGCGCTCGTGACCCGCGGTGCGCGGCAGGCCCCGCTCCTGGGCCCAGCGGCCGTTGCCGTCCATCACCAACGCGACGTGCCGCGGGATCAGCTCGGGCTGCAGGATCGGCGCCCTGGCGCCGGAGGGGTGGGGGGCCGGGGGCCGGATCACGCGGTTAGGCGGAGCTTGCGGTTCGCGTCGTCGAATCACGGTCACCATCCTGCCCGACCGGACGGGGTGGCCCCGCCACCGCCCGCGGATCCGCGGTATCCACCTCGGCCGCGGTGTGCGGGCGTGAGCGCTCGATCAACGGCAGGGTGCGCAGCTGACGCTCGAGGTGCCACTGCAGGTGCGCGGCGACCAGCCCGCTGGCCTGCGCGCGGACCGCGGCCGTGACGGTCTCGGTGTTCGCCCACTCGCCGCGCGCGAGCGCGTCCATCAGGTCGAGCACGCCAGGGGAGGGTGTCGCCGAGCCAGGCGGTCGGCAGTGCACGCAGACCGCCCCGCCCGCGGCCACGTGGAAGGCCCGATGCGGGCCGGGTGCTGCGCACCGCGCGCACTCCTCCAGCGCGGGCGCCCAGCCGGCGAAACCCATGGCCCGCAACAGGAACGCGTCGAGGATCAGCTCGGGTGGCCTGGCCTGCTCCCCCACCGCGCGCAATGCGCCGACGGTGAGCTGGTGCAGCCGCAGGGCCGGGGCCCGCTCCTCGCCCGCGAGCCGTTCCGCGGTCTCGAGCACCGCGCAGGCGGTGGTGTACCGGCCGTAGTCGTCGACGATGTCCCCGGCGAAGGCATCCAGGGTCTGCACCTGGGTGACGATGTCGAGGTTGCGGCCGGGGTAGAGCTGCACGTCGATGTGCGCGAACGGCTCCAGCCGGGCACCGAACTTGGACTTGGTGCGGCGCACACCCTTGGCCACCGCCCGCACCAGCCCGTGCTGGCGGGTCAGCAGGGTGACGATGCGGTCGGCCTCGCCCAGCTTGTGCTGGCGCAACACCACCGCGTGGTCCCGGTACAACCTCACCAGGAAAGTGTCCCACGATGCGGGGACAATCCCGGACCGCCCGCGCTCACCCGGTCAGCCCAGGCGTTGCCCGATCAGCTCGGCGAGCCGGTCCGGCGCCTCGAGCTGCGGCCAGTGCCCGATGCCGGGTAGCACGGTCACCGCGGTGTCGGGGCGCAGCTCGAGCAACCGCGCGGTCATCTCCGGGACGGCGATGGGGTCGCACTCGCCCCAGATCAGCGCCAACGGCTCCGGGTACTCCACCAGCCCCGCCGTCCACCGATCCTGATGCGCCCGGCGCTCGAGAATGTAGCGGTTCTGGCGGGGCAGCAGCCGCCCGCCGCCGTTGCGCTCGATGGCCTCGATCAGGGCGTCGATGGCGCCGGCCGGAGCGGGCGCGCGCGGCGAGAAGCTGCGGTCGATCGCGCGGGCCAGCAGCCAATGCGGGGGTGAGAAGGGCAGCGCCCGCGCGGGCAGGCGCAGCATCGCGCGCTGGCCGGACGTCAGCTGCGCGAGGTCGATGAAGATCGAGCCGTTGGTCAGGATGACCTGCTCGGGAACGAACCCGAGGACACCGAGATTGTGGCGGTACATCAGCTCGGCCACCACGGTGTCCCCCATGTCGTGGGCGATCAGCACGCAGCGGCCGATACCCAACCGGCCGAGCACGGCCTCCACCAGGTCCGCCTGCTCGAACAGCGAGTAGCGGGCCGAGGTCGGCTTGTCGGACAGCCCGAACCCCAGCAGGTCGAGCAGCACCACCCGCCGACCGGATCCGAGCCGCTCCGCCACCTCGGCGAAGTCGTGCGACGAGCCGGGAAACCCGTGCACCATCACGAGCGGAGCGCCGGTGCCCTCCCCTATCTCGACGACGAAGATCCGGTTCCCGTCGACCTCGAGGTGGCGCCCACGCCGTTCCCAGGCCCTCAAGTCACCGCTCATGACTCCTCCGATGTTCGCGCTGGGCCCAAAGCTACTCACCCGGCACCGAATCCGGACGCGAAAACCTGGCGGCCGACACCGGCCGGAGGTACTGTTCGTTCGAACGAACAGTCATCGGGAGGCACGGAGTGAGCACGCACATGGAAGAGACCAGGGAACTCGGACTCGAGGAGACCGCACAGTCCCTGGCGACCGGCGCCTCCACCTCCGTCGACCGGGTTCGCCGCAGCCTGGACGCCATCGACGCCAGCCAGCCGGGCCTCAACGCCTTCCGGGTGGTTCGCCGCGAGGCCGCGCTCGCGGAGGCGGCCGAGGCCGACCGTCGGCTGGCCGCGGGCGAGCGCCTGCCGCTGCTCGGCGTGCCGATCGCGGTCAAGGACGACGTCGATATCACCGGCGAACCGACGGCCTTCGGCTGCCCGGGCGAGTTCCCCGCCAAGACCGCGGACTCCGAGGTCGTGCGGCGACTGCGCGCCGCGGGCGCCGTCATCGTCGGCAAGACCAACAGCCCCGAGCTCGGCCAGTGGCCGTTCACCGGGGGCAGCTTCGGGCACACCAGGAACCCGTGGGCGCGCGAGCGGACCCCCGGCGGGTCCTCCGGCGGCAGCGCGGCCGCGGTCGCCGCCGGGCTGGTACCGGCCGCGCTCGGCTCGGACGGCGCGGGTTCGGTCAGGATCCCGGCGTCGTGGACCAACCTGGTCGGCATCAAGCCGCAGCGTGGACGGATCTCCACCTGGCCCGAGCCCGAGGCCTTCTACGGCATCACCGTCATGGGGCCGCTCGCCCGCACGGTGGCGGACGCGGCGCTCCTGCTCGACCTGGTCTCCGGCAGCCACGAGGGCGACATGCACCAGCCCCCGCCGGTGACCGTGCGCGATGCCGTTGACCGCGAGCCCGGCCGGCTGCGGATCGCGCTGTCGCTGAAGATTCCCTACACGGCCACGCCAAGGACCCTGCACCCCGAGGTCAAGGAGGCGATCGGTGCCACCGCGCACGCGCTGCGCCGCCTCGGCCACGAGGTGACCGTCGCGGACCCCGCCTACGGGCTGCTGCTGGGCACGAATTTCCTGCCGCGGTCGATGGCAGGGCTGGAGCAGTGGCGCTCGCGGGTGCCGGACCCGACGCTGCTCGACCCGCGCACCCTGTCCAACGCGCGCACCGGCAGGCTACTGGGGGGCCTGCCGTTGCGTGCGTCGCGCGCCGCCGAGCCGCGCATGCGCAGGCGGATCGGCACCATCTTCAACGACTTCGACGTCATCCTGGCCCCGACCACCGCCACCCCGCCGCCGCCGGTGGACGCGATCGACGGCATCGGGCACTTCGAGACGGACAAGGTGATCACCGCCGCCTGCCCGTACACCTGGCCGTGGAACATCCTGGGCTGGCCGAGCGTGAACGTGCCCGCCGGCTTCACCCCGGACGGCCTGCCGCTCGGCGTGCAGCTGATGGGTCACGACAACACCGAACCGCTGCTGGTCTCGCTCGCGGCCCAGCTCGAACGTGAACTACGTTGGGACCGTGAACGTCCCGAACAGTGGTGGTGACCGGTGAGCGAGACCCCGGTTCGTGAGCGGATCCTCGCCGCGGTCCTGCACATCATCGGCACCGACGGCATCGCCGCCGTCACCAACCGCAGGATCGCGGCGCAGGCCGAGGTCTCGCTCGGCTCGATCACCTACCACTTCCCCAGCCAGACTGACCTTTTGCGCGACGCCCTGCTCGGCTTCGTCACCGCCGAGACCGCCCGGCTGACCGACCTGGCCGAGCAGTACCGGGACACCGGCTTGAGCGTGCAGGACGCCGCCTCGCTCACCGAGCAGGTGGTGCGGGACCTGGCGTTCGACGCGGAGCGGATGGCGCCGTTCGAGCTGTACATCCAGGCCGGCCGCGACCCGGAGCTGCAAGCGGCAGCCGACGAGTGCTTCGCGGCGTACGACACGCTCACCGTGACCATCCTCGAGGCGCTTGGCGTGCCCGACGCCGCGGCGATCGCGCCGACCCTGGTCGCGACCATCACCGGCCTGCAGCTGCGCCGGCTGGCGACCGGCGGCGCGGGCACCGACGTCTCGACCGCGATCCTGCTGCTGGTCGGCGGGGCTCAGCCATGAACGGGGCCCGGCTACCGGCCGCCCGAGATGGAGCAGTCGACTGGCCGGTCCGATCGACCGTGTTACTCCATCGCCAGCTTGCCGAGCCTGGTGGCGCGTCCCAACACGAGCGGACGGACGATCGGCGGCATGCCGCGCCACACAGCATCGTCGGCTGCGATCGTGAAGCCGCTGTCGCGCATCAGGTCCGCGGTCGCGCGGTTGCAGCGGCAGCCGCCCGCAAAGTGTCGCCACGGATCGAGCAGAAGATCCTGGCACGCCGCGAGGAACCGCGAGCTCGCACGCACATGTTCGATGAACAACAACTGCCCATCCGGGCGGAGCACGCGCGCGATCTCGCGGAGCGCGAGTTCGGGGTCGTCGACGGTGCAGAGGACGAGCGTCGAGACGACGGTGTCCACCGACGCATCGGCGAGCGGTAGACGCTCGGCAGGCGCGTCGACGATCCGCGCGATGGGCGCATGCCGCTGCAGGCGACGCGCAAGTCTTCGGCGCATCCCCGGTTCGGGCTCGGCGAGCACGAGCTCGGCGATCCCGTCGGGATAGTGCGCGATGTTCAGCCCGGTCCCGGCGCCGATCTCGACGACGCGACCGTGGGCGCCGCCCAGGAGCGAGCTCCGCCGGCGGCGCATGCCTGCGATCTCGCCCAGCCAGAGAAACGGGTCGTACGCCAGCGCGAAGATCCGCAGCCACGCCGCTGATGGGGGGCTCGCCTGGAGTTCGTTGCTTGATTCGATGCTTACGTTCTCGGTCATGCGGTCAAACGTACGAGCGACCGCTTGTTGCGCACATCGCTCAGTTCGGCCATCTCCTGCAGATGGCCCATTCCGGCCATCTCACAGGAGTCCGAGACGCGCGGCCTCCGCGACGGCGGCCGTCCGTGAGGTGCGGCCCAGCTTGCGGCGGATATTCGCAACGTGGCGGTGAACGGTATGCGGGCTCAGCACGAGCTGCTCTGCGATCTCACGGTCGCCGAGACCGCGAGCGACGCAGGCGAGGATCTCACGCTCACGGCTGGACAGCAGGACCGATTCCGGCTCGCTCGCACGGTGCGACGACGGCTGCACCGGTGCCAGCGTCTGGTGGCACGCGCGGACCACGGAATCGGTGTCATCGTGCCAGGGGAAGTGCGCGCTTCCCGGCAGCGGGACGAAGGTCGCGCCCGGAATGGCGGCCGCGACCTCGCGCCCGAGCCGGAACGGTACCGCGCGGTCGCCACGACGATGCACAACCAACGCCGGCTGGCGGACGAGAGGGAGGTGTGCGCGTACGTCGAGGTGATAGGCCAGATCCAACAATGCGGCAGCGGTTTCGGCGGTCGCCGCCTCCCGCTGCAACCGCGCAAAGAGTTCGTGCTCCGCAGGGTCGGCGCCACCGAGGAAGATGTCACCGAGCAGACGCGAGCCGAGGCCCCAGTGCGCGCGCACCGTCGCCAAGATCGCATCCCCCACGCCCGGTGCTGTCAGCGCCGCACCGTTGGGGTACGACCCGTACAGCACCAGGTGCTCGACGCGCTCCGGAAACGCTGCGGCAAACGCGATGGCGGTGCAGCTCCCAGATGAGCCGCCGATGAGCGACACACGCTCGAGCTCGAGCTCATCCAGAAGCGCGCACAACGTCGCAACTTCCCCATCGAGGCTCAGGTCCGAATCGTGCAAGGTGCGGTCCGACAAGCCGACGCCGAGCCGGTCGTAGCGGATCAGCGTGTAGCCAGCTGCGACTCCCTCCCAGAATCGCCGAAAACCCACACCCTGCCAGTCGAGCTCGAGGTGACTCACCCACCACGCCGGAGCCACGAGTGGTGGACCATCCCCGCGAATCTCGTACGCAACGCGGCGGGCGCCGAGGGGGAGGAACCGGATCTCGGACTTCTCCAGCATGGCACGAGCCTACGACCCGGGGCGATCATCTCCACGGGATCCGTTGTCACCCGGCAACTGCTCGCCCTCGCCTGGTGGGACTGGCCGGCGCAGCCGCCTAGATGTACTGCCCAGGCAGGTTGGTTGAGGGATTGCGACGACACGCTGTGACTGGTCGTTGAACAGGGAAGGTCTCCTGTCGTGAAG
>NZ_JBEPSX010000011.1:0-180164 GCF_040548995.1 Rhodococcus sp. PvR044 | reverse complement strand
CGTCCAACCTCGTGTCCCGCGCCTCTCGGCCGGGTCGGTGTCCGTGTCGCTCTGACTCGACAAAAGTTACGCGAACAAGAACACAGCGTCAAATCCCCAGGTCAGCTGCGCGCGTCGCGGAACTCCCGCAGGTCGCGGGCCGCGCGCACCGCCCTGGGGGCGCGAATCCATCGAATCACATCGATGTGACCCGCGCCACCCCTGACGATCGGCTCAGGCGGGCAGGACCTGGATGCCGGCGAAGTTCCGCTTGCCGCGACGGATGACCAGCCACTGTCCGTGCAGCAGATCGGCGGTCTGCGGCTCCCACTCCTCGGCGCTGATCCGCTGGTTGTTCACCGACGCACCGCCCTCCTTGATGGTGCGTCGGGCCGCGCCCTTGCTCTCACAGAGGCCGCTGGTCACCAGCAGGTCGACGATGGTCCTCGCGTCACCCGGCCGCACCTGCGCGACCGCCGCCTCCGTCAGCGCCGCGGCCAGGGTCGACTCGTCCAGCTCTGCCAGCTCGGCCTTGCCGAACAACGCCTGACTGGCGTGCTCGACGGCGGCGGTGTTGTGCTCGCCGTGCACCAGGGTCGTCATCTCGGCCGCGAGCCGGCGCTGCGCGGCCCGGGCCTGCGGCCGCGCGAGCGTCTCCTGCTCGAGCTCGGCGAGCTCCTCCTGGGTGAGGAAGGTGAACCAGCGCAGGTACCGGACGACGTCCGCATCCGCGGTGTTCACGAAGTACTGGTACCAGGCGTAGGGACTGGTCATCTCCGGGTCGAGCCACAGGCTGCCGCCACCGGTCGACTTGCCGAACTTCTTACCGTCGGCGGAGGTGACCAGCGGGACCGTGAGCGCGTGCACCGACTCCCCGTCCACCCGTCGATTGAGCTCGACGCCCGCGATGATGTTGCCCCACTGATCGGACCCGCCGACCTGGAGGGTGCAGCCGTACTCGCGGCGGAGCTGCAGGTAGTCGTTCGCCTGCAGCAGCATGTAGCTGAACTCGGTGTACGACATGCCGTCCGAGTCGAGCCTGCGCTTGACCGTGTCCCTGGCCAGCATGACGTTGACCGAGAAGTGCTTGCCGATATCGCGCAGGAAGTCGATGGCGGTCAGCTTGCCGGTCCAGTTCATGTTGTTCTCGATCACGGCGGCGCCGGGACCCTCGAACTCGACGAAGCGCTCGAGCTGGGCGCGGATACGGCCCGCCCACTCGGCGACGGTGTCGGCGGAGTTCATGGTGCGCTCCCCCACGTCGCGCGGATCGCCAATCAGGCCGGTCGCACCACCTGCGAGCACGATCGGCCGGTGTCCGGCCATCTGGAATCGCTTCAGCGCCAGCAGCGGCACCAGGTGACCGGCGTGCAGGCTGGGGCCGGTCGGGTCGAAGCCGGCATAGAGCGTGACCGGACCGGCATCGGCGTCGGTGCGCAGCGCGTCGAGGTCCGTGGATTGCTGGATGAGGCCACGCCAGTGGAGTTCGTCGATGATGTTCACAGTCACGTCCTCGATTCTCCCGCACCAGGGACGACGGACGCACGCGGGCTGCGGCGGTACGCGGAAACCGCTGACGAGGTGGGATCCCACAGCCGCCAGGGCCACTCGGCCGCCCGACTCACCCCGACGCGCGGCCCCTCCTCGTGATCGAGCAGCGGGTCGAGCCGCAACCGGAGCGTGGACCCGCCGGCGAAAAGGTCGGTTCCGTTGTCCGCCAGGGTGATTCCGAGCGCCTGCCCGAGGTTGCCCGGCCCTCGCGCCAGGTCGCGATGACGCTTGTCCGGACCACGGCGCCGCCGCACGATGTCCTCGCCGTCGATCACCTCGGCCGCCCTGAGCAGGACCGCGCCCGCGGTGCCGACGCCCGCGCAGGAGACGTTCATGCACAGATGAAGGCCGTGACTGAGGTAGACGTACAGCCGGCCCGCAGGTCCGAACATCACGGCATTGCGTGGGGTCGGCCCCGGATAGGAATGCGCGGCCGGATCCGGCCACGGCCCCGCCGGATCACTGCCGTATGCCTCGACCTCGACGACTCGCACCGTGACCCCGCCCGCGCTGAGTCGGGCCCCGAGCACCAGACGTGCCGCCGTGAGGGGATCCGCGGCGGCCAGTTCTCGCTCCGACATCTCGCCGATTGTGCCTCGAAGTCGTGCCCACCGGGGTGTTGACACCCACCCATCACCGGCAGAGAATTCATCCAAGGATGATTTCATCACTCGATGAATTGAGGCTTCGATGCCCGGATCGACCACCCGCCCGGCGATCGAGATCTCCGATCTCGTCGTCCGGCGAGGCAGAAACGAAGTGCTGCACGCGCTGAACCTGAGCGTCACAAGCGGATCCATCACCGGGCTGCTCGGACCGTCAGGCTGCGGTAAGACGACCCTGATGCGGGCGATCGTGGGGACCCAGATCGTCGAATCGGGCTCGGTCACCGTATTCGGCGAACCCGCCGGATCGGCATCGCTGCGCCGCCGGGTCGGGTACGTCACCCAGTCCCCCACCGTCTACCTCGACCTCTCGGTCCGCGACAACGTCCGGTACTTCGCCGCGCTGTACGGCCGCCCGGCGGCCGCCGCGGCCGAGGCCATCGACGCGGTAGCGCTCGGCGGCTACTCGGACCAACAGGCCGGACAGCTCTCCGGCGGCCAGCGTGCCCGGGTGTCCCTCGCCTGCGCCCTGGTCGGGAACCCCGAACTGCTGATCCTGGACGAGCCGACCGTCGGGCTCGATCCGGTGCTGCGCGCCGACCTGTGGGATCAGTTCGCCGACCTGGCGGCCGCGGGCACAACGCTGCTCGTCTCCAGCCACGTGATGGACGAGGCCGAGCACTGCCCGGAGCTGCTGCTCATGCGCGAGGGCAGCCTGATCGCCCAGCTCAGCCCCGACGAACTGCGCACAGAGACCGGGCAATCGAGCCTCGAGCACGCCTTCCTCACCCTGATCCGCACCCGCACCGTAGGAGCGCAGCAGTCATGAACGCGCGGATCTACACCGCCAGCACCGGCCGGATCCTCCGCCAGCTCCGTGCCGACCACCGGACGGTCGCGATGATCCTGCTGGTCCCCGCGCTGCTGATGACGCTGCTCTACTTCCTGTACGTGAACGTGCCGACGCCACCCGGCCAGCAGCCGCTGTTCGACCGGATCGCGGTCACCATGCTCGGGATCCTTCCGTTCGTGGTGATGTTCCTGGTCACCTCGATCGCGATGCAGCGCGAACGGAGCTCGGGCACCCTCGAACGACTCCTCACCACGCCGATGTCCAAGCTGGACCTGCTCGGTGGCTACGGCACCGCGTTCTCGCTCGCCGCCGCGGCGCAGGCGATCGTCGCCTGTCTGGTGACGTTCGGGCTGCTCGGCCTGACCACCTCGGGCAGCGTCGGGTTGGTGGTGCTGATCGCGGTGCTCGACGCGACACTCGGCGTCGCGCTCGGCCTGCTCTGCAGCGCCTTCGCCAGGACCGAGTTCCAGGCGGTCCAGTTCATGCCGGTGATCGTGATCCCGCAGCTGTTCCTGTGCGGCCTGCTGGTGCCCCGCGACCAGTTGCCGCAGTGGCTGGAATGGATCTCGAACGTGATGCCGCTGAGCTACGCCGTCGAGGCCCTGCAGCAGGTCGCGCGATACCCCGGCAGCACCGCGGTGATGTGGCGGGACCTCGGCGTTGTCGCCGGCTTCGCGGTCGTGGCGCTGTGCCTCGCCGCGGCGACGCTGCGCAGGCGAACGCCATGACCTCTCGCGGTCCCACCGAGGCCGCGGCGCGGTCCGGACGCAGGCCCGGTAATCCGGACACCAAGGAACTCATCCTCACCGCTGCCCGGAATCAGTTCGCGGACAGCGGTTTCGAGAGGACCTCGGTGCGCTCGATCGCCGCGGAGGCAGGTGTCGACTCGGCGCTGGTGCATCACTACTTCGGCACCAAGCGCGCGCTGTTCCTCGCCGCGGTCGACATGCCGGTGGACCCCCAGGTGATCCTGAGCGCGGTCCTCGACGCCCCGATCGAGGAGATCGGCGAGCTGCTGCTGCGCGGCGTCCTCGGGGTCTGGGAGTCGCCACAGGGCACCGCCGTGCTGGCCGCCTTTCGCGCCGCGATCTCCGGCGAGTCGACCGGGCTGGTGAGTAACTTCCTCACCGAGGTGATCCTGCGCGAGCTCGTCGGGCGGGTCGACGAGCCACCGGGAAGCGGCCAGCTGCGGGCCACCCTGGTCGCATCGCAACTGTCCGGGCTGCTGATCACCCGGTACCTGCTCCGGCTCGAACCGATCGCCTCGCTGTCCGTCGACGAGGTCGTCGTCCTGATCGGACCGACGGTGCAGCGCTACCTGACCGGAGCGGTTGGCTGACCTAGTCGGTGGCAGGTCCGGTGGCGCGCGCGAGCAACGCCTTGTGCTCGTCGTCGCCCACCGTCCGCGCCTCGTCCACCAGCAGGACCGGGATGCCGTCCTCGATGGGGTAGGCGCGGTGCAGCCGAGGGTTGTAGAGCAACTCGTCGTCGACGAGCAGCAGGGGACCCTTGTCCTGCGGGCAGGCCAGGATGCTCAGCAGGGTGGGATCAAGCGCCACGGAAGGTCCTCTCGAGCGTGCGAAGGGCGGGGTCGGCAACAGCCGATGTCGTCGGTAACGCTACCCGGCTATCCGGTCAGTGCCCGACTCCCCTGCTCCTTCAGCTCCGCGATCACCGCCCGGGTCAGGCGGCGATAGCCGTCCTTCTCCGGGTCGTAGTACCACGAGCGCACACCGGGCTTGGGCAGTCCGGCCGCCTTGAGGGCGCTGCGCCTGGGCCGGTACGAGTTGCTGATCGCGATCTCCGGGACGACGTGGATCAGGTCCGGGCGCTGCGCGGGGTCGAGGTTGGCGAGGGCATCCGCCAGATCGACTGCACTGAGGGAACTGTCGGGGAGCAGCGTCAGCGCGGCCACCGCCAGCTCCTCGTCCCCGACGGCGACCCCGTAGGCCACCGCGTTGTCCACGCGCTCGATCCCGCCGAGGGCGTCGACGATCGGTTGCCCGAACACCGGTCCGCGCTTGGCCCGGACCACGGCGTCCTTCTCGTCCATCATCCAGAAGTCGCCGTCGGCGTCCATGGTGAACAGGTGCTCGGTCGGCACCCAGGCGTCGCCGGCGCCGAACACCCCGCGCATGGCGCCGCTGATCGCCTCGTTGTGGGTCGCGTGACCGAGCAGCAGCCCGACCTCCCCGACCCCGCACTCACGAACCAGACCCTGCTCGTCGACCAGGTACTCGCCCCGGATCGGGTCGTACGCGGCGATCCGGACCGGGGTGCTACCGGGCAGCGGACGTCCCTTCGAGCCCGGCTTGGCACCCGAGACGTTCGCCAGAACCACCGCACCCTCGGTGGAGGCATAGAACTCGAGCACCTGTGCCGGCTCGAATCGCTCCATCGTCCGCAGCCACAGGCCGCGCGGCATGCCGGACCCGATGAACAGCCGGATCGGGTGACCGGGGCCGATGGGCAGGTCCTCGCAGTTCACCAGCTCACGCATCATCGTCCACGTGTATGCGACCACGGTCACGCCGTAGCGGTGCACCTCGGCGGCGAACTGCGCGGGATCGAGACCCCTGGTGAGCGCGATCCTCGATCCACCGGCGATCGCGCCGCCGAGCGTGGCCAGGAGGACCGACGAATGGTAAAGCGGAGCAATCGAATACACCGTGTCGCCGCGGCCCAGATTCGCCGCGGTCGCGGTACCGAAGGCGGACAGCGCCCAGCGGTGATTGGTGATGTGCTTCGCCTCGAGATGGCCGCCGGACCGGCTCAACAACACGAAGGCGAGCTCCTGTGCGCGTCCGGGATTCGGTCGGTACCATGCGGGCAACTTCACCTTCGACGGGTCGATCTTCTCGAGATCGATGGTGGCCGAGTTCGGTTCGGTGTCCAGGACCCGCGACTCACCGCCGCCGAGGACCAGCACGTCGACCCCGAGCGAGGTGGCGGAGCGCAGGTTGTCCGGGTCCGTGATGATCGTCTGGACCCCACCGAGGCGCACCGAAGCGGACAGGTCGGCGGTCGGCGGCAGCATGACGACGACGGCGCCGATCCGCGACAGCGCCGCGATCGCGATGAGAGCGCTCGGCCTGGTCTCCATGAGCACGCCGATGCGCTCCGCGGGACGGACACCCGTCGAGATCAGCCCCCGCACCACGTTGTCGATGCGGGTGTTGACGGCCTCGTTGGTGTACACGCGATCGTCGAACAGGAAGCACTCGCCCTTCGGCGACTTGGCGCCCGCCTCGGCCAGCAGCTTGCCGAGCGAGATCGTCGTGTGCGGCTGGATCTGCCCCAGCCTGGCCAACCGGGGTAGCACCCGGATCGCCTCGGCGGACAATTCCCTTGTCCCGCGCATCGTATGCGAGGTGATGTCCAGTACACCCCTGGTGATCCCGACACCCACCTCGGCGATGGATGCCCCTGTGTGCAGGATCCGGTCACTCACCGAGACCCCGGTCTCCGTCGCCGGCTGATCCTCGTAGGTCATCTCGTCGACGGTCTCGGGGCGAGGGCCGAGCCCCTCCCGCCAGCGCACCCATTCGCCTGCCGTCGGCCAGGTCTGAGTTGCCGCGGCGGACCCGACGACGAGCCCGAAGTGGCCTGCACGCAAGGTGGATTCGAAGACCTCGGCGCGCGGTGCCGCCTTCCTGATGCCGCGCACCGCCACGGGCTGGCCGATGTCGTCGACCTCGCCGACGAAGGCCAGGATCGGGCAGCTCAGTTCCGCGAGGGTGACCAGCCGCTCCTGGATGACGAAGCCACCGGACATCATCCGGTTGTGCACGATGAACTGCTTGAGCAGTTCCGCGACGGCCGGACCCGACCAGGCGACCCATCCCTCGGTGGCCAGGAAGCGCCGCTGCTGCTCGCGCGGCAGCAGGGCCTCCCGGTCGTGCAGCTGACGCAGGAAGTCGAGCCGGGACTTCGCGGTCTTGACGGGGTCGAGCAGCTGAAAGCCCGTGCGCGCCATCCATCCCGCGATCGAGAGCCGGGTGAACACGTGATCGGCGAGAAAGTCGGCGGCCCTGGTCGCGACGCCCTCCGGGATGCCGAGCGGGAGCGCCGCGAGCGTGTCGACGGGCGCCCCGAAGGTGATCACGCTGGCCAGGTTCTTGCACCGCCGGTAGGCCGCGGCCTGGTAGCAGAACATTCCGCCCTGGGAGTATCCGGCGAGGTGCACGTCCCGGCCGGTGTGCTCGTGCACCCGGTCGATGATGTCGCTGATGGCGACGACGTGGTCGGCCAGGGTGCGGTTCCAGCCGCCGTCCTCACTGTCCGGCGACCCGAAGTCGACCACCCACGGGTCGAGACCCATCGCGTGCAGGACACCGACCGCGCCCTGGTCCTGCGCGACGTCGTACACATCCGCCGACATCATCATCGGCGGCACGAGCACGATCGGCGGCCGCGAGCCGTCGGTGGCCTCGTCCGCGAAGTACCGGCGCAGCCGGAACATCGGCTCCCGCTCGACCACCCGGAACTGCGACGGACGGGCCTCCGTCTCCAGGCCGCCCAGCCGAATCACCTCGAGACCGTTCTGAGCGGTGGCCACGACACGACGCACCGAGCCGTTCAGAACCTCTGGATACCAACTCACTTCTGCGTCCCCCCAAGGGATGATCGATGGTGACTCAGATCACACTATATTCCCCGCGCGCAGCCGGTGAACGCACCCCGCCGCACGCTCTCCTCGGGGTGACCTACCGGTCGATCCAGGCACGCCGCACGTGCGAGGTCTCGCGGACGCCGCCGAGCTGACGGGCGACCTGTACACCGGCGGTGCCACCCCGCGCGTTACGCGAGGCGATCGAACCGGCGACCGTGAGGACCTCCCGCACCGCGGGGGTCAGCGCCGGATCCACGGACGCCAGCTCCTCGTCGGTCAGCTCCTCGAGCCCGACTCCCCTGCCCTCGGCGACCCGGACGCAGGCACCTGCCGCCTCGTGCGCGACCCGGAACGGAACCCCCTGCCGCACCATCCATTCCGCGATGTCGGTGGCGAGCGTGAACCCGGCCGGCGCCAGCTCCGCCATCCGGTCGGTGTGGAACTCGAGGGTCGAGACCAGTCCGGTGATCGCGGGCAGCAGCAGCTCGAGCTGCGCCACCGAGTCGAACACCGGCTCCTTGTCCTCCTGGAGATCCCGGTTGTACGCCAGCGGCTGAGCCTTCAGCGTCGCGAGCAGGCCGGTGACGTTTCCGATCAGCCGGCCCGCCTTGCCGCGGGTCAGCTCCGAGACGTCCGGGTTCTTCTTCTGCGGCATGATCGACGAACCGGTCGACCAGGCGTCAGCGAGGGTGATGTAGCCGAACTCCGGAGTGCTCCAGATGATGACCTCCTCGGCCATCCTGGAGAGATCGACCGCGATCATCGCGAACACGAACGCCGCCTCCGCCGCGAAGTCCCGCGACGAGGTGGCATCGATCGAGTTGTCCGCGGAGGAGTCGAAGTTCAGCTCCGCCGCGATGGCCTCCGGATCGAGACCGAGCGACGAACCGGCCAGTGCCCCCGAACCGTACGGGGACACCGCCGCCCGCTTGTCGAAGTCCTCCAGGCGCTGCACATCACGCAGCAGCGGGTGCGCGTGCGCCAGCAGGTGGTGCGCGAGCAGCACCGGCTGCGCGGCCTGCAGGTGCGTCTTGCCGGGCATCACCGCGTCGGGATGGGCGGCCGCCTGGGTGGCGAGGGCGTCGACGACGTCGAGCACCCCGGCCGCCACCCGGCGGGCCGCGTCGCGCAGCCACATCCTGAACAGGGTGGCCACCTGGTCGTTGCGGGAACGGCCCGCGCGCAGGCGTCCCCCGACCTCGGTGCCCACCCGTTCGATCAGGCCACGCTCGAGGGCGCCGTGCACGTCCTCGTCGGAGTCCGCAGGCACGAACGCCCCGCTGGCCACGTCGTCCGCCAGGCGGGTCAGCCCGTCGAGCATCGTCGCGAGGTCGGCGTCACTGAGCAGGCCGGCCTTGTGCAGCACCCGTGCGTGCGCCTGCGAGGCGCGCACATCGTAGGGCGCGAGCACCCAGTCGAAGTGCGTCGACTTGCTCAGCGCCGCCATGGCCTCGGCCGGACCGGAGGCGAACCGGCCGCCCCACAGGGCGCCTTCATTCGTACCGTGCGAACTCTCCGACATGCCTACAGACCCAGGTCCCGCTTGGCCGCGACCTTCGAGGACAGGCCGTGGATGTTGACGAAGCCCTTGGCGTAGGACTGGTCGAACGAGTCGCCCTCGTCGTAGGTGGCGAGGTTGAAGTCGTAGAGCGACTCCGGGCTGCGACGTCCGTTGACGGTGATCGCGCCACCGTGCAGGAACAGCCGGATGTCACCGGTGACCCGCTCCTGGGTCTTGGCGACGAA
The DNA here is from genome assembly GCF_040548995.1 of Rhodococcus sp. PvR044. Taxonomy (NCBI): domain Bacteria; kingdom Bacillati; phylum Actinomycetota; class Actinomycetes; order Mycobacteriales; family Nocardiaceae; genus Rhodococcus; species Rhodococcus sp. PvR044. Next base: position 170,818 of record NZ_JBEPSX010000011.1, on the reverse strand, counting down.
CGAGTCCAGCGCGTCCTTGAGCGGGGAGAACCAGAGGCCGTCGTAGACCAGCTCGGACCAGCGCTGCTCCATCTGACGCTTGTAGCGACCGAGCTCGCGCTCGAGGGTGACGTGCTCGAGCTCCTGGTGGGCGGTGATGAGCACCATCGCGCCGGGGGCCTCGTAGATCTCGCGGCTCTTGATGCCGACGAGACGGTCCTCGACCACGTCGAGGCGGCCGACGCCCTGGGCACCGGCGCGCTTGTTGAGCTCCTGGATGGCCTCGAGCACGGTGACCGGCTTGCCGTCGATCGCGACGGGCTTGCCCGCCTCGAAGCTGATGATCAGTTCGTCGGGCGCGTTCCAGTTGACCGTGGGGTCCTGGGTGTAGTCGTAGACGTCCTTCGTCGGCGCGTTCCACAGGTCCTCGAGGAACCCGGTCTCCACGGCGCGGCCCCAGACGTTCTGGTCGATCGAGAACGGCGACTTCTTGGAGACGTTGATCGGGATGTTGTTCTCTTCGGCGAACTTGATCGCCTTCTCGCGGGTCCACGCGTAGTCGCGGACCGGCGCGATGACCTCGAGGTCGGGCGCGAGGGCGCCGAAGCCGACCTCGAAGCGGACCTGGTCGTTGCCCTTGCCGGTGCAGCCGTGCGAGACGACGGTGCCACCGTGGGCGCGCGCGGCCTCGACGATGTGCTTGACGATCAGCGGCCGGCTGATCGCAGAGACCAGCGGGTACCGGTCCATGTACAGCGCGTTGGCCTGGATCGTCGGCAGGCAGTACTCGTTCGCGAACTCGTCGCGGGCGTCGACCACGACGGACTCCACCGCGCCGCAGTCGAGGGCACGCTGACGCACGACCTCCATGTCCTCGCCGCCCTGGCCGAGATCGATGGCGACGGCGACGACCTCTTTGCCCGTCTCCTTGCCGATCCAGCTGATGGCCACTGAGGTGTCCAGCCCGCCCGAGTAGGCGAGTACGACGCGTTCAGCCATGGTCTTTGTGCTCCTTCAGGTTGTAACTCTTCACAAGATCTTCAGTTGTCAGCCGGCGGATTCGAACCCGTCAGGCGAGTTTCTCGACCATCTCCGCCAGCTGTGCGCCGGTGAGTGGTTCGCGGGCGATAACAAGAATGGTGTCATCCCCGGCAATGGTTCCGACAACCTCGGGCAGCGAAGCCCGGTCGAGGGCGCTCGCGAGGTAGTGCGCGGCACCCGGCGGCGTCCGCAGGACCGCCAGGTTTCCACTGGCATCGGTGGACACCAGCAGCTCGCCGAGCAGCCGCGAGAGCCGGTCGGTACCCCCGGACACCCCGCGGACCGGGCTGCCGTCCTCGGGCACCACGTAGACACCCGCGCCCCCGTCCGCGGCCCGCAGCTTCACGGCCCCGAGCTCCTCGAGGTCGCGCGACAGCGTGGCGTTGGAGACCTCGATGCCCTCGGCCGCGAGCAGCGCCGAGAGCTCCGGCTGGCTGCGCACCTCGTGCACCGACAGCAGGGCGGTGATCCGGGCCTGCCTGCCCGCTCGGGTCGGCGCGACGGTGACCTTCGCCGACGCCACCGCCATCGGCTTGGCGGTGGTCACGGCCGGCTCCCCGGTCCGCCCCGCTGCTCGAGCAGCCACACCAGCAGCGCCTTCTGCGCGTGCAGCCGGTTCTCCGCCTCGTCCCAGACCGCGCTCTGCGGCCCGTCGATCACCTCATCGGTGATCTCCTCGCCGCGGTGCGCGGGCAGGCAGTGCAGCACCGTCACGTCCGGGGCCGCGTGCGCCAGCAGCGCGGCGTTGATCTGGAACGGCCGGAACGGTCCGACCCGGTCGAGGCCGTCGTTCTCCTGGCCCATCGACGTCCACGTGTCGGTGACCAGGGCGTCGGCACCCTTGGCGCCCGCGACCGGGTCGTCGGTCAGCGTGATCGTCGCGCCGGTCTGCTCGGCGCGGGCCCTGGCCGCCTCGACGATGTAGTCGAGCGGCGCGAAGCCGGCAGGCGCCGCGATCGTGACGTCGATGCCCGCGGTGACGCCGCCGAGCAGCAGCGAGTGCGCCATGTTGTTGGCACCGTCGCCGAGGTAGGTCAGCTTGAGGCCCTTGAGCTCGCCCTTGCGCTCGGCGAGCGTCTGCAGGTCCGCCAGCACCTGGCACGGGTGGAACTCGTCGGACAGCGCGTTGACGATCGGCACGGTCGCCCCCGCCGCCATCTGTTCGAGCCGCTTCTGCCCGAAGGTGCGCCAGACCACCGCGTCGACGTACCGCGAGAGCACCCGACCGGTGTCCTGCAGCGTCTCCTCGCGGCCGAGCTGGGTGCTGCGACCGTCGACGACGACCGCGTGCCCGCCGAGCTGGGCGATGCCCATCTCGAAGGAGAAGCGCGTCCGGGTGGAGTTCTTCTCGAAGATCACTCCGACGCCACGGGGGCCCTCCAGCGTCCGCTTCGCGAACGGGGACCGCTTCAGCTCCGCGGCGAGCGCGAGGACCTCGGCCTGCTGGGCGGGCGTGAGGTCGTCGTCCCTCAAGAAGTGCTTGACGGTCGTGCTCATTTCTGTCCCTCCACCACATCGAGGATCGCGGGCAGTGCCGCGACGAATCCGTTCGCCTGCTCCTCGGTGAGGATCAGCGGCGGCGCCAGCCGGATCACGCCGGGCGCCGGTGCGTTGACCAGGAACCCGGCGTCACGGGCCGCGGCCTCCACCGCGGGGGCCACGTCCCGGGTCAGCACGACGCCGAGCAGCAGCCCGGCACCGCGGACGTGGTCGATCAGCGGGTGACCGAGGTTCTCGATCCCGTGCGTGATCGACTTGCCGAGGGTGTCCGCATGACTGATCAGGTCCTGATCGGCGACCGTCCGCAGCACCGCGAGCGCGGCCGCCGCGCACACCGGATTGCCGCCGAAGGTGGTGCCGTGCTTACCGGGCCCGAACAGTTCGGCCGCCGCACCGGTGGCGATGCAGGCCCCGATCGGCATGCCGCCGCCGAGACCCTTGGCCAGGGTCATCACGTCCGGCACGATCCCGACGGCCTGGTGCGCGTAGAACCAGCCGGTGCGGCCGATCCCGGTCTGCACCTCGTCGAGGATCAACAGCGCACCGCGGTCCGCAGTGATCTGCCTGGCCGCGGCCAGGTAGCCGTCGGGCGGCACGACGACGCCGCTCTCGCCCATGATCGGTTCCAGGAACACCGCGGCGGTGTCGGCGTCGACCGCCCGGTCGAGCGCCTCGATGTCGCCGTAGGGCACGTGCGAGACACCGGGCGGCATCGGCTCGAAGGGCGCCCGCTTGGCGGGCTGCCCGGTGAGCGCGAGCGCCCCCATTGTGCGGCCGTGGAACGCATTCTCGGCGGCGATGATGTTGGGCCTGCCGGTGGCCCGCGCGAGCTTGAACGCGGCCTCGTTGGCCTCGGTGCCCGAGTTGCACAGGAACACCCGGCCGTGCACATCCCCCGTCGCGCCGCTCGCCCCGTGTGCGCCGAGATGCGCGAGCAGCTGCTCGGCGAGCGCGATGCCCGGCTCGGTGGCGTACAGGTTCGAGGTGTGGCCGAGCGTGGAGAGCTGCGCGGTGACTGCCTCGACGATTGCGGGGTGCGCGTGTCCGAGGATGTTGACGGCGATCCCGGCCAGCAGGTCGAGATACTGCTTGCCGTCGGCGTCCGTGACCACCGCGCCCTCGCCGCGGACCAGGGCCAGGCGCGGGACCCCGTAGGTGTCCATCAACGCGTTCGACCAGCGCTGCTGCAGAGGTTCGGTCATGAGGCGAGGTCCTTCCGGAGCATCGTAGTAAGTGCCGTCGGTGCGGCACCGTGGCGGTAATCGGATACAGCGAAGCGAGGAACGCAACGAGGAGCGGACGGAAGGGCCGCGACGGGGTGCACGGTCATCACTGCCCTTCCTGATTCGTCTGGGTGACCATGGTGCCGATGCCCTCGCCCGTGAGCAGCTCCAGGAGCACCGAATGCGCCACCCGGCCGTCGATCACGTGCGCCGACGAAACCCCACCGTGCACCGCCCGCAGGCAGGCCTCCATCTTGGGGACCATCCCCGCGTCGAGCGTCGGCAACAGCAGTTCCAGTGCGGCCGAGTCGATCTCACTGGCGAGGGAGGAGCGGTCCGGCCAGTCGGTGTAGAGGCCCTCGACGTCGGTGAGCATCACCAGCTTCTCCGCGCCGATCGCCTCGGCAAGCGCCGCGGCCGCGGTGTCGGCGTTGATGTTGTGCACGACCCCGTCCGCGTCGGGCGCGATCGTGGAGACCACCGGGATCCGGCCTGCCTCGATCAGGTCGAGCACCGCGTCCGGGTTGACCGTGGTGACGTCGCCGACGAGCCCGATGTCGGTAGCCACCCCGTCGACCTGGACCGTGCGCCTGGTCGCGGTGAACAGGTGAGCGTCCTCGCCCGAGATCCCGACCGCGTACGGGCCGTGGCTGTTGATCAGGCCGACGAGCTCGCGCCCCACCTGACCGAACAGCACCATCCGGACCACGTCCATCACCTCGGGGGTGGTGACACGGAAGCCCCCGCGGAACTCACCCTCCATGCCGAGACGCTTAAGCATGGCATTGATCTGCGGGCCGCCGCCGTGCACCACGACAGGGTGGATGCCGACGGTGCGCAGGAACGCCATGTCCGCGGCGAAGGCCCGCTTGAGGTCGTCGTCGACCATCGCGTTGCCGCCGTACTTGACCACCACGATCTTTCCGTGGAACCGCTCCAGCCAGGGCAGTGCCTCCGCGAGGACGTGTGCCTTCTCGGTGGCGGTGATGTGCTCGATGCTGTCGATGTGCCGGGTCATGACGAGTACGCCGAGTTCTCTTCCACGTACGCGTGCGAGAGGTCGGTCGTGCGGATGGAGACCTCGGCATCACCGACGCCGAGCTCGATCCGCAGCGCGATGTCGATGCCGGAGAGGTCGACCTCCCTGGCGCCGGGCGCGCCGACCCCGTCGATGCAGACCGGGTTTCCGTTGAAGGACACCGAGATCCGGTTCGGGTCGAGCTCGATCGGGGCGATACCGACGGCAGCGAGGACGCGGCCCCAGTTCGGGTCGGAACCGAAGAGCGCCGTCTTGACGAGACTGTCGCGGGCAACGGTCCGAGCGGCGACGAGCGCGTCCTGCTCGGAGGCCGCACCGGACACCGTGACGGTGACCCGCTTGGTCACGCCCTCCGCGTCGGCCATCAGCTGGTCGGCCAGGTCGTCGCAGACCGCGAGCACGGCGGCGTTGAGCTCTTCCTGGCTGGGCGCAACGGAACTCGCACCCGAGGCGAGGAGGAGCACGGTGTCGTTGGTGGAGGTCGCGCCGTCCACGTCCAGCCTGTCGAAGGACAGCCGGGTCGCGTTGCGGAGCGCCTCGTCGAGCTGCTCGGCGGTGGCGATCGCGTCGGTGGTGACGACACAGAGCATGGTGGCCAGCGCGGGGGCGAGCATGCCCGCACCCTTGGCCATGCCACCGACGTTCCACTTGTTCGTGTGATGCAGCGCAGCCTGCTTCGGCACGGTGTCGGTGGTCATGATCGCGTAGGCGGCGTCGGTGCCGCCAGAGATCCCGCCCGCCAGTTCGTGCACGATCTCGGTGACGCCCGCGAGGAGCTTGTCCATCGGCAGCCGGTCTCCGATGAGTCCGGTCGAGCACACCGCGACCTCCCCGGCGCCGGTCTCTGTGCCCCAGTCGCTCAGCGTCGCGGCGACGTGCTCGGCGGTCTGATGGGTGTCCTGGAATCCGGGCGCGCCGGTGCAGGCGTTGGCGCCGCCGGAGTTCAGCACGACCGCGCGGACCCTGCCGCCGGTCAGCACCTGCTGCGACCACAGCACCGGCGCGGCCTTGACCTTGTTGCTGGTGAACACCCCGGCGGCGGCGGTGTCCGGGCCCTCGTTGAAGACCAGGGCCAGGTCCTGGCGTCCGCTGACCTTGATGCCCGCCGCGATGCCTGCGCCACGGAACCCGGCAGGCGCGGTGACGCCCTGGGTGCGCACGAGCTTGCCGCCTGCGACGGCGACCGAGTCGGGGATGACGGGGGTGGTGTTCACGGGGCTACTCCCACTGTCGAGAGACCATCGGTCTCGGGCAGGCCAAGGGCAAGGTTCATCGATTGCACGGCGCCGCCCGCGGTTCCCTTGGTGAGGTTGTCGATGGCGGCGATGACGACGAGCAGGCCCGCGTCGGCGTCGACCGTGACGCCGATCTGGGCGGCATTGGATCCGATCACGGCGCCGGTCTGCGGGAAGACGTGCTCGGGCAGCACGTGCACGAAAGGCTCATCGGCGTAGGCCTTTTCGTACACCGCGCGAGCCTCCGCCTCGGTGACGGTGGTCGGCGCGGTGCAGGTGGCCAGGATGCCACGGGGCATCGGCGCCAGCACCGGGGTGAAGGACACGGTGACCTCGGTGCCCGCGAGGGGCGAGAGGTTCTGGATGATCTCGGGAGTGTGCCGGTGCACGCCGCCGACCCCGTACGCCCGGGCCGACCCCATCACCTCGGAGCCGAGCAGGTCGGCCTTGGGCGCGCGGCCCGCACCGGAGGTGCCGCTGACCGCGACCACGGTCACCCGAGGCTCGACGATCCCGGCCGCGACCGCGGGGGCGAGGGCGAGGCTGGCCGCGGTCGGGTAGCAGCCGGGGACCGCGATCCGGGTCGCGCCGACGAGCTTCTCCCGGTGGCCCGGCAGTTCCGGCAGGCCGTACGGCCAGGTCCCGGCGTGCTCGCTCTTGTAGTACTTCTCCCAGTCCGCCGCACTCGCCAGCCGGAAGTCGGCGCCGCAGTCGATGATGACGGTGCTCTCCGGCAACTGCTTGGCGATCTCGGCCGAATTGCCGTGCGGCAGACCGAGGAACACCACGTCGTGGCCGGCGAGCTGCTCGACGGTCGTCGGCTCGAGGACGCGATCGGCCAGCGGCAGCAGGTGCGGATGATGTTCGCCGAGCGTGCTGCCCGCGTTGCTTCCCGCAGTGAGGGCGCCGATGGTCAGCGAGCCGTCGCGATAGGCGGGGTGCCCCAACAGCAGTCGAAGGACCTCACCGCCCGCGTATCCGCTCGCACCGGCGATGGCGACCCGGATCGGCGTGGACGCCGGGCCTGAGGAAGCTGCTGAAGTGACCATACGATTGATTATGCATCATCATGCAAGCCCATTCATATTCAGGGCCGCGGGCTGAGGTCAGACGACGAATGCAACCCAGTAGAAGGCCCAGCAGGACACCGCGGTCAAGGTCATGCCGATCGCGGCGATCCGAGCCCATCGCCGATGCCACGCACTGTGGACCCCTGGCTGCGGCGAGCTGCCGAAGTTCCGCATCGCCCGAACGATTACCACCGGCCACAGCAGGACCGAGAAGACGGCGAAGACCAGGTGGACCCACAGCACCGACCACACCAGGCTCGACGCCGAGCCGCCGACAACACCCGCGGACCGCTCCTCCCACCCATTGAAGCGCACGTCCAACTCGAAAAGGACGACCGCCACGAGCAGCGCGACGCCGAGTGCCAGCTGCACCGACCTGTGCAACCGGAAGCGCCTGCCGACCCTGACCTGATAGACGCTCCAACCGAGGACCACGACCACAAGTGCCATCAACAGCACCATCATGTCCATGGCCGAGGAGGCCCTCGTGCCGAGGAAGCCGTCGATCCCACTGAAATCGTTCATCGCCGAAACCACACCCTTGTCCCAATCTTCCCGACACCGTGTCGGGAAGATGCGTGGTTCGCAAGCTATCAGGCCACCGCAGCGGGCCCCGCGCCGGTCAGGACAGCACCGCCTCCCGGATCACGTGCTTGGTGAGCTTCCCGGAAGGATTGCGCGGCAGTTCGTCGACGACCACCAGCTCCCGCGGGATCTTGTAGCGGGCCAGCTTGTCCGCCAGGTAGTCCCGCAGCTCGTCCAGGTCCAGGTTCGCGCCGCCGACGGTCGCCACCACCGCGACCACCGTCTCGCCCCACTGCGGGTGCGGCCGCCCGATCACCGCCACGTCGACGATGTCCGCGCGCGGGCGGATCGCCTCCTCCACCTCCTGCGAGTAGACGTTCTCGCCGCCGGTGATGATGACGTCCTTGGTGCGGTCGACGATGTACAGGTAGCCGTCCTCGTCGATCCGCGCGACGTCGCCGGAGCGGTACCAGCGGCCCTCGAACACCTCGGCTGTGGCCTCGTCGTTGTCGAGGTAGCCGAGCATCCGGGTGTCCCCACTGAGCCAGATCTCGCCCGTCTCCCCCGGCCCGGCGTCGAGACCGTCCGGCCGGACCACCCGCAGGTCGACGCCGGGCATGCCGCCGCGCCCGATCGACCCGGCCTTCGCGATCTGCTCGTGCGGGTAGAGCGCGGTGCCGGTCGGGCCCATCTCACTCATCCCGTACACCTGATAGAAGTCCTCGGACCGGTACGCCTGCTGCAGCTGCCGCGCCACCTCGGCTCCGATCGGCGCACCGCCGTAGGTCCATCGCCGCATGGTCGAGAAGTCGTAGGTGGACATGTCGATGCCTGCGGCGCGGGCGACCTGCAGCGGAGCCAGGTACGCGATCGGTGCGCCGAAGAACGCGGTGATCTTCTCGGCGCCGATGATCTCGAGGAAGGGCAGCGGCGCATACTCGCGCATCAACACCACCGTGCCGCCGAGGAACATCGTCGGGACGAACCAGACGTTGAGCGGGGCCGCGTGCCAGATCGGCATCGCGATCAGCACCCGTTCGTCGCGGTCCAGGCCGAGGGTGGTCGCGATGTACGGCGCGACGGTCGTGATCGAGCGATGGGTGTGCAGACAGCCCTTGGGGCACTGGTGGTCCCCGACGTGTAGAGCACCTGGGCGATCTCGGTCTCGTCGACGGCGACGCCGTCCCACTCGTCGGCGACGTCCACGAGCGCGTCGAAGTCCCGATCGGCCTGGCCCTCGGCGTCGCCACCCAGCTCGGTCAGCAGCCAATCCACCTGCGGCGCACCGGCCTCCGCATTCGCTCGGAGCCCAGCGGACACCACACCCACCTTCGCGCCGCAGTGGGTGAGCGTGTACTCGACCTCCGGGGGCGCCAGCTTGTGGTTGACCGGCACCAGGACCGCGCCCGCCCGCCACGCCCCGAAGGCCGCGATCACGAAGCCGGGGGTGTTGTACGTCATCACCGCGACCCGGTCGCCGCGCCGGACGCCCCTGCCGCGCAGCACCTCGGCCGCCCGCTTCGACGCGGCGACGAGTTCGCGATAGCTGAGGCGCTCGGCCCCGTAGACCACCGCCTCCTTGTCCGGGAACTTCCTGCAGGTGCTCTCCAGCATCGTCGTCAGGTCCATGGGTCCTCCTCGGGTGGCGCCCGGCCTGCGTTGCGGCCGGATTGCCGTCTACGGCGATTCGTTCTACAGTCGGGATCGTCAAGGATTGAATCACGATTCATAGTTTTGCGAAAGGCGCCGCCGAGATGGCCTACCGAGCGACGGAGAAGACCCGCGCGGCCCAGGCAGAACGTCGGGAGGTGCTGCTCGCCGAGGCCGGGAAACTGGTCGCGGCCGGCGGATTCTCCGCGGCCTCGGTCAAGGCCATCGCGGAGAACTGCGGCGTCAGTGTCGGCTCGGTGTACTCGTACTTCGACGGCAGGTCCGACCTGCTGGCCGCCGTGTTCCGCCGCGGCGCCGACCAGGAACTGAATGAAGTGCGGATGGCCGTCGCCGAACACTCGGGCGCGGCGGACCGACTGCGCGCGCTCGTCGAGACGTTCGCCCGCCGCGCCATCCGGGGCCGCCAGATGGCCTGGTCGCTGCTGTTCGAACCGGTCGATCCCCTGGTCGACGAGGAGCGGCTCATCTACCGCGGCTCCTATGCCGAGCTGACCACCGCGATCCTGCGCGACGGCATCGAGGAGGGCGAACTGCCCGACCAGCACGTCGGGATCGCCGCGGCGGCGCTGATCGGCGCCATCAGCGAGTCCCTCACCGGCCGGCTCTCCCCCATCCCGGTGGAGCTGCCCGACACCTTCTCCGACGACGACATCGTCGACGCCATCCTCCAACTGTGCCTGCGCGCGGTCGGTTTCGCCGCCTGACCGCAGCCGATACCCAAGAAGGAACCACCATGACGAACACAGTCGCCTCGCCGCACAACACCCACGAGGTCTTCAACCAGGCACCCCCGCGGGTGGAGGTCAACGAGTACACCTCGAACGTCCCGCTCGTGGAGGGCGTGCGCCGGTACGACGCCGACTGGGCGCAGAGCGATCTCACCGAGGTCGGCGCGCTGGTCGGCACGGAGGAGTTCCAGCACGACGCGGAGCTGGCCAACACCGTGCTCCCGACCCTGCACTCGCACGACAAGTACGGGCATCGGATCGACGAGGTGGAGTACCACCCGAGCTACCACCGGATCATCGGCGCGGCCGTCCAGCACGGCGCCCACACCTCCGCGTGGGCCGACCCGAAGCCCGGCGCCAATGTCGCCCGCGCCGCCACGTTCATGATGTTCGCCCAGGTCGAGCCCGGCCACTCGTGCCCGGTCTCCATGACCCATTCGGTCGTGCCGGCACTGGACTTCTCCCCCGAGCTGGCCGAGCTGTGGCTGCCACGCCTCTATGCCCGCGGCTACGACGGCGGCCTCGCCGCGCCCGGCGGCAAGCCCGGCGTGCTGTTCGGCATGGCGATGACCGAGAAGCAGGGCGGATCCGACGTCCGCGCCAACACCACCCGCGCGGTCCCGAACTCCGACGGCACCTGGTCGCTGACCGGGCACAAGTGGTTCTGCTCGGCGCCGATGTCGGACGGCTTCCTCATCCTGGCCTACTCCGACGAAGGCATGTCCTGCTTCCTGGTCCCCCGGGTGCTCGAGGACGGCACCCGCAACGTTTTCCGCATCCAGCGCCTCAAGGACAAGCTCGGCAACAAGTCCAACGCCTCGTCGGAGATCGAGCTCGACGGCACCATCGGACATCTGGTCGGCGAACCGGGCCGCGGCGTCCGCACCATCATCGAGATGGTCTCGCGCACCCGCCTGGACTGTGTGTACGGCTCGGCGGCGGGCATGCGCCAGTCGGTCGCGGAGGCGCTGTGGCACGTGCGCCACCGGGCCGCGTTCGGCGCGACACTGATCGACCAGCCCGCGATGACCGCGGTCGCCGCCGACCTGGCGCTCGAATCGGAGGCCGCCACCGCCACCGCGCTGCGCCTGGCCCGCGCCCACGACGAGGACGCCGACGACGCCGAGAAGGCGTTCCGCCGCCTCGCCACCGCGGTCAGCAAGTACTGGATCTGCAAGCGCGGACCGCATCACGCCTACGAGGCGCTCGAATGCCTCGGCGGCAACGGCTACACCGAGGCGTTCCCGCTGGCGCGCCGGTACCGCGAGCAGCCGGTGATGGCGGTGTGGGAGGGTTCCGGCAACGTGATCGCCCTCGACGTGCTGCGCGCCATGACCCGAGAACCCGAATCCGTGGCAGCCTTCGACGCGGAGCTCGCGCTGGCGTCCGGGGCGTCGCGGTTGTTCGACGACCACCTCAGCCGGATTCGCGGCGCGCTGGCCGAGCTCGCAACCCTGGACACCGCGCAGGCCCAGCTGCGCGCGCGTCCCGTAGCCGCGGCGATGGCCCTCGGCCTGCAGGGCGCGCTGCTCCTTCGCACCGCGCCGACCGCGGTCGCCGAGGCCTTCCTGGCGGCGCGGCTCGGACCCGAGCGCGACCTCGAATACGGCACGCTCCCCGTCGGCACCGACTTCGGGGCGATCCTGGACCGCCAGTAGTTCGAGGACGGCCGGCTCGGCGGGACCCAGGTCCGACCGGGCCGGCAGTTCGTCTCACTCCAGGCGCAGTGCCGCCGATCGGCTCCGGCCGTCCGGTTCGTCGGGGAATCCGCGGGGCTTGCGCTGCCCGAAGTTCTCCCAGATCGACACGATGAAGAGCATCGTGACCCCGATCAGGACGACCACGATTGTGGTGATGACGACCGCGAATCCGAACACGACCCCGATGTCCGACCAGACCATGGCGCTACCTCCACGTCTTTGTTATGAAGTTGCACTTTGGATGGCTACACCGTACGCCGAGGGACCCCGGGGAGCGCCTCGAATCCGCACGACACTAGGAGTCCGTCAGCCACGCGAGCATGCGGCCCCGCAACCAGCAGCGGCCGATTGCCTCAGCCCTGCGCACCGATCCGTCGAACACCGCCAGGCCGATGATGCTGTGGCCGGAGGCGTGGCGATCGCCGAGTGTCGGGATCGCGGGCGCGACTCCGACCCCCTCTGCCGACACCCACGCCACCGCCCGCCCGGCCGCCGCTTCGTCGAGACGGTGCAGGAAGCGCAGTCGACTCTCGAGCGGGAAGCGCGACAACGCCCACGTCGTGGTGACGACGGGCAGGGCGTCCGCGGGCACACGCGCGAAGGCGTCGGGCAACACCTCGACGGCGTCCCCGTGCAACAGCTGTGGAGGGGCGGTCGCCGCCAACGTCATCTCCGCTTCGAGCCTCGCGCTCCGCTCCGGCTGGTCCGGCCACAGGCAGGCGCGCAACCATCGGGCCTCGTCCGGGTCGGTCACGTCGACCGGATCGCGGTCGATGCCGATCCTGGCGACGACCTCGGGCATCGCCCGCGGCTGGACGGGCCGATCTCCCACGATCGACGTCGACAGCTGCACAGGAGAGGACGGGTCGCCCAGCGATTGTCCGTTGCTGTACGTGATGCCGACGCGATCGACGGTGAGATTCAGCCCGGCCGAACAGCCCACGTCGATCAGCCCGAGCGCGTTCGCGCCCACCCGGTGCGCCGCCTCGGCGATGGCCGGATACAGCACGCCGCCGTGTCCGGTCTCGTCGGTCCGCGGCTTTCGGCGCGCGGCGATGGCCACGACCGAGTCGGTCGATCGCAGCAGCGTGTCGATCGCCGCGCTCGCGGCCGCGTCGCCGTCCGCGGCGGCATAGGCCGCGGCAAGTGCCGGGGCGCGGCCGGCGAGGGCGAGGTCGTGCAGCGCGGCGAGGATCAGCGTGGGGTGCCGCTTGCGCGCCGGCGCCGTCTCGATGGCGCGCAGCGCCTCGTCGGACCCACTCAGCGCGACGGCGATGCGCTCGTACAGCGGCGATGTGCCGGCGGCGTCGACCTCACCGAAGCGTCGGTACGCCTGAGCGAGGGTGCGGGCCCTACCAGCGGGCGCGGCGCTTCCCACGGCCGGCCTCCGCATCAGGTCGATTCTTGCCAGTGGACGACAGCCCTAGGAGTCCATGGTCTTTCGGATCTCGTCCAGCTTGCTCTTCGCCGCCTTCTGCCGCTCTTCCCACTGCTCCGCGACGGTGCGGCCCGCCGGGGACTCGGCGTCGAGTTCGGTGGCACCCGCCGCGGTCCCGGCGCGGGTCTCGATCTTCTCGCGCACCGAGTCGAAAGTCGGCACACCGGAGTCGATGTAGTCGGGTGCCGGCATCGCGGTCGGCAACCCGGGTCCCGCTGTCGGCACCGGGACGTCCACCCCCACCATCGGGTCAGGCGGGATCGGCACGTCGGCCGGGAAGGGCACCTCCGCCGGGATCGGCGCATCCGGCGACGCCGGGATGTCGCCGCCGATCGCGTTCGCGGCGGCCGCGATCGATGCGAGCCCCGGTCGGCCCGCGGTCGCGGCGGCGATCATCCGCACCAGTTCCTGGTCGGTGAGCCGGCTCAGCCCATCGGCAACGCTCTGGGAATCGGTCATGACACCTCATTCCGTCGACTTGCCGCAAGGCTACGTGAGCCCGCGTCGAGAGTGCACCTGCCGTACGGCCTACTCGGCCGATGCCCCGGCAGGTGCACTCTCGACGGTTGGGTCAGGCCCGAAGCTGCGCACCCACCGCGGCGGACGCCGCGGCGACCGCCGCGTCCCGTGCCGCGGAGGCCTCGTCCTCGGTGAGCGTCCGATCCGCGGCGCGGAACCGCAGCGCGAAGGCCAGGGACTTGCGACCCTCGCCGACCTGCGCACCCTCGAACACATCGAACAGGCGGATCTCCTCGAGCAGCTCGCCCGCGCCGGAGCGCAGCGCCGCCTCGACAGTGGCGGCGGGCACGGTGGCCTCGACCACGACCGCGACATCCTGGAGGACCGCCGGGAACGGCGAGACCCGAGGCGCAGGAAGCGATTCGGTGATCGGCAGCGCGGTCAGGTCGATCTCCACCGCACAGGTACGCGGCGGCAACCCGCTGCGCTCGAGCACCGCCGGGTGCAGCTCACCCGCGTGCCCGACGACAATTCCGTCGACCAGCAGCTCGGCGCCGCGGCCCGGATGCCAGGGCAGGTACTGAGCCGCCCTGCGCTCGAGGGTCACGCCCGCCGCATCGGCGATCGTCTCCGCGGCCGCGAAGGCATCGGAGGCCTCGACGGCGCGGCCCGAGCCCCATGGCCCGCTCGGCACCCTGAGCCCGGTCAGCACCGCGGCGACGTGGGTCGGCTGCGCGGGCAGCGACTTCAGCAGATCGGCGATCTGGTCGTCGGTCGGGCGACGGTCCACCGGCAGTGCCTGCACCGGCTTGGTGTCGGGTCCCGGCAGGACCACCTGCGCGATGCCGAACAACGCGAGGTCGCGCTGACCGCGAGAAGTGTTGCGGGACAGGATCTCCAGCAGACCGGGCAGCAGGGTGCTGGCCAGCTCGGGGCGATCGGTCTCGAGCGGGTTGAGCACCTTCGAGGTGGTGCGGCGCGGATCATCGGCGTCGAGGCCCCAGGTGTCGAACACCCCGGTGGGCAGGAACACCGTGGGCAGCACCTCGACGTACCCGTCGAACGCGAGCGCCCGACCGACGGCGCGGCGGCGACGCTGCTGCGGGGTCAGGCCGCGGCCTGCGGGCGCGGCGGGCAGCACGGACGGGATCTGCTCGAGGCCCTCGAGGCGCAGCACCTCCTCCACCAGGTCCGCGGGCTGCTCCAGGTCCGGCCGCCAGGTGGGCGGGGTGACCACGAGCTGACCGTGGCCGGATTCGCTGACTCCCACGTCCACGGCGCAGCCGACCTGGGTCAGCCGCCTCGCCGCGGTGCCGTTCGGGTATGCCACACCCGCCACCCGATCGGGCAGGTCGATGTCCATGCGGATCGGAGCGGGCTCGTTGACGCCGCCGACATCGGTCAGCACCGGTTCGATCCGGCCGCCCGCGATCTCCACCAGGAGCGCGGCCGCACGGTCGAGCGCGGCGACGGGCAGGGCCTGGTCAACCACGCGCTCGTACCGCTTGCTGGCCTCGCTGATCAGCTTGTGCCTGCGGGAGGTCCGGAACACCGCGAGCGGGTTCCAGATCGCGGCCTCGAGCAGCACCTCGGTGGTCCCTGCGCCGACCTCGGTGCTGGCACCACCCATGACACCGGCG
Organism: Rhodococcus sp. PvR044; assembly: GCF_040548995.1. Taxonomy (NCBI): domain Bacteria; kingdom Bacillati; phylum Actinomycetota; class Actinomycetes; order Mycobacteriales; family Nocardiaceae; genus Rhodococcus; species Rhodococcus sp. PvR044. The sequence goes on along the minus strand of NZ_JBEPSX010000011.1, from coordinate 155,570 downwards.
AGGGAGACCGCGCCCGTGTCGTCGGCGATCACCACGTCCTCGGCGTCGAGGGTCCGCTCCACCCCGTCGAGGGTGGTCAGCTTCTCGTCAGCGGCGGCCCGCCGCACGACGAGGCCACCGGTCAGCTTGTTCGCATCGAAGGCGTGCAGCGGCTGTCCCAGCTCGAGCAGCACGTAGTTGGTGACGTCGACCGCCGGGGAGATCGGACGCACACCGGAGAGCAGCAGCCTGCGCTGCAACCACCACGGGGAGACCGCGGCGGGATCGATCCCGGTGACGCGACGCAGCGCGAAGCGCGGCGATCCGGACTCGGGCACCACGGTCAGCGGCCACGCCTCTCCGTCCGCCCCGTGCGTTGGCAGCACCGCGGGATCGGCGAACTCGAGATCGAACCCGCAGGCCAGCTCCCTGGTCAGCCCGCGAACCGAGAAGCAGTACCCGCGGTCGGGGGTGATGTTCAGCTCGATGATCGTGTCGCCGAGACCGAGCAGGTCATTGGCGTCGGCACCGGGCTCGGCCGTACCGGGCTCGAGCACCAGGATGCCCGAATGATCCTTGCCGATCCCGAGTTCGGCCACCGAGCAGATCATGCCGTCGGACACCTGACCGTAGGTCTTGCGCGCGGCGATCTTGAAGTCACCGGGCAGTACCGCGCCGGGCAGAGCCGCGACGATCAGGTCGCCCTCGGCGAAGTTCCTGGCACCACAGACGATTCCGCGGGGCTCGGACTCTCCCACGTCGACCTGACACATCCGGATCGGCTTCTTGAACTCGGTGAGCTCGGTGATCGAAACGACCCGGCCGACCACCAGCGGCCCCGGCACCCGGTGCAGGACGTCGACCTCCTCGACCTCGAGGCCGACGCGCACGAAACCGGCGTCCAACTCCTCGGCCGTCACCTCCCAGTCGGGGGTCGCCCGCTGCAGGATCTCGGTCAGCCACGATTGCGCTACTCGCACGTCTTCTCAGCTCTTTCGCTCGTGATGAAGTTCGTCAGGCCCGCACACCGAAGGGCAGCGTGAATCGCACGTCGCCCTCGACGATGTCCCGCATGTCCGGGATGCCGTTGCGGAACTGCAGGGTTCGCTCGAGTCCCATGCCGAACGCAAATCCGGAATACTCGTCAGGGTCGATTCCACTGGCCCGCAACACCTTCGGGTTGACCATGCCGCAGCCGCCCCACTCGACCCAGCCGGCGCCGCCCTTCTTGCCGGGGAACCACACGTCCACCTCGGCGGACGGCTCGGTGAACGGGAAGTAGTTGGGCCGCATCCGGGTCCTGGTGTCCGGGCCGAACAGCGCCCTGGCGAACGCGTCGAGGGTGCCGCGCAGGTGCGCCATGGTCAGGCCCTTGTCGATCGCGAGGCCCTCCAACTGGGAGAAGACCGGCGTATGCGTGGCGTCCAGCTCGTCGGTCCGGAAGGTGCGCCCCGGGCACACCACGTAGATCGGCACCTCCCGCGAGAGCATGGTGCGGACCTGCACCGGCGAGGTGTGCGTGCGCAGCACCTGTCGCGAGCCCTCGGGCGCGATGTGGAAGGTGTCCTGCATGGTGCGGGCGGGATGGTCCGGCAGGAAGTTGAGCGCGTCGAAGTTGAAGTGCTCGGTCTCGACCTCGGGGCCCTCGGCAACCTCCCAGCCCATCGCGACGAACACGTCGGAGACCTGCTCGGAGATGATCGTGATCGGGTGGCGGGCCCCCACCGGACGGCGCTGGGCGGACAGCGTCACGTCGATCGCCTCCGCGACGAGCACGGCGGCGTCACGCTCGGCCAGCAGCACCTCGCGACGGGCGTCGAATGCAGTGGTGGCCCTGGTACGCGCCGCGTTGACCCGCTTGCCCGCGTCCGCCTTCTCCTTGCCGGGCAACGCGCCGAGCGCACGCCGGACGAGCGACAGCGGCGCCTTGTCACCCAGGTGGTCGATCTTCGCCTTGGCCAACGCATCGAGATCGCCTGCGGCCGCGAACGCCGACTCGGCCTGCTCGGCCGCGGCACCGAGCGCGTCCTCGGTCAGAGCCTCGGTGTCGATCGGTCCTGAACTCTCGGCCTCGTTCTTTGCCACGGCTGGTCAAACTCCTCGTCGATGGTCGTCGCGCCGTGCGCACCCGGCGCACGGCAGAACAATCCTAGGTTGTTGGTCGGTCCTGCCGATGCTGCACCCGCGCGCTCGCGTACAGGCAGATGGCGGCGGCGGTCGCCAGGTTGAGGCTCTCCGCGCGGCCGTGGATGGGAATCCGCACCCGATGGTCGGCCCTCGCGGCGATGGCCGGGTCCAGCCCGTGCGCCTCGTTGCCGAACAGCCAGGCGGTCGGCCTGGCCAGCAACTCGTCCGCATCGTCGAGGTCGACCTCGCCGTCGGCCGCGGTCGCCAGGATCTGCACACCCGCGGCGGTGATCTGCTCGAGCACCAGTGCCACGTCCCGCTCCCGCGCGATCGGCAAGTGGAAGACGCTGCCCGCCGAGGAGCGAACGCACTTGCCGTTGTGCGGGTCGACGCTGTCGCCTGCCAGGATCGCCGCGTCGGCTCCGACCGCGTCCGCGACCCGGATCACCGTTCCCGCGTTACCCGGCTCGGACACCGAGACGGGGACGGCCAGCAACCTGGGCGATCCGTCCAACGCCTCGCCGAGCGGAACGTCCAGGAGCCCACAGACCGCCACCAACCCCGGCGGGGTCACCGTGTCGCTCAGTGACCTGGCGGCCCGCTCGGTGATCGGCGAGACCCGCACGCCTGCGGCGGTTGCCCCGGCGATCAGGTCGCCGTACCTGGCGGCGGCCTCGTCGGTGAAGAAGAGTTCCTCCACGCGACCGGTGGCGAGCGCCGCGGTCACCGAGTTCGCGCCCTCGGCGAGGAAGCGCCCCGCCTTCTTGCGCTCGGCCCCGCGCAGCAGCTTGACAGCAGAAACGACCCGTGGAGTCCGCTCGGTGAACGGGTCCACGGGTCGCTCCTGGTTCAGCTTGCTCAGGCTGCTTCCCCGGCGGGGGCGTTCACGTCGGCAGGCAGTGCGGCCTTGGCGATGGCCACCAGGCCGGCAAACGCCTCGGCGTCGGAGACGGCCAGCTCGGCGAGGATCTTGCGGTCGACCTCGACACCCGCGGCGTTCAGGCCCTGGATGAAGCGGTTGTAGGTCATGTCGTTCGCGCGCGCGGCGGCGTTGATACGCGTGATCCACAGCTTGCGGAAGTCACCCTTGCGCGCGCGGCGGTCGCGGTACGCGTAGGTGAGCGAGTGGAGCTGCTGCTCCTTGGCCTTGGTGTACAGGCGCGAGCGCTGTCCACGGTAGCCCTTGGAGGCCTCAAGAATTGAACGACGCTTCTTCTGGGCGTTGACCGCCCTCTTTACGCGTGCCACTGGGAAATCCTGTCAATCTCGGAGCGCGACGGGCGCTCCTGGTTGGTCAAAAAGTGCTGGTCTCGATCAGATGCCGAGCAGGCGCTTGATGCGCGGGGTGTCAGCCTTGCTGACGACGGCCTTGCCATCGAGGCGACGGGTCACCTTGGTGGGCTTGTGCTCGAGCAGGTGGCGACGGCCGGCCTTCTGGCGCAGGATCTTGCCGCTGCCGGACACCTTGAATCGCTTCGAGGTGCCGCTGTGGCTCTTCATCTTGGGCATGGAGTCCTCAGTTCTGTGTTTCTTCGGTACTGCGTTCGGTCGAGACGGTCTTGCTAGCTGGTCGGTGCCTCGGGTGCGGCGCCTTCGGCCGGAGCCTCGGGTGCGGCAGCGGGGGCCTCCGGCACGGGCGGCGCCGAGGCGGGCCTCGGAACCTGGGGCACCGGAGCCTGAGCGCTCTCCTGGGCCTTGACGCGGGTCTTCGCACCCTTGTGCGGGGCGAGCACCATCGTCATGTTGCGGCCGTCCTGCTTCGCCGAGGTCTCGACGAAGCCGAGGTCGGCGACATCGGCACCGAGGCGCTGCAGCAAACGGAAGCCCAGCTCGGGGCGGGACTGCTCGCGACCGCGGAACATGATGGTGACCTTGACCTTGGACCCGGCCTCGAGGAAGCGAACGACGTTGCGCTTCTTGGTCTCGTAGTCGTGGTCGTCGATCTTCGGACGGAGCTTCTGCTCCTTGATCACGGTCAGGGTCTGGTTCTTGCGCGATTCGCGCGCCTTCTGCGCGGCCTCGTACTTGAACTTGCCGTAGTCCATGATCTTGCACACCGGCGGACGGGCGTCGGGCGCCACCTCGACCAGGTCGAGATCGGCCTCGAGGGCCAAGCGGAGTGCATCTTCAACACGCACGATCCCGACCTGCTCACCGCCAGGTCCGACGAGTCGAACCTCGGGTACGCGGATGCGATCGTTGATGCGGGTCTCAGTGCTGATGGGGCCTCCTAGGTTGAGCGGCGTGGTCGTCCTGACCGCCGGCAGCCCGTTGCCCGCTCTCTCCCAACAAAAGAGCCCCGCTGGATTTTCACCATGCGAGGCCCGATGTCGACCGGTTCGATGTCCGCCGCAATCGCTCGCAGCCTTCATCCCCTCACAATGAGGGAACCCGTCCCCTGACATGATCTCCACACGGAACACCGTGTCGAGGCCACGCCCTGAGGGCGGGCGACCGGACCGCTGACCAGCGTGTTTGAGGCGCCAGATAGCGGTGGGAGTCGGACTCCACTTGCTGCCCCCAACGTCGTCGGGGGCGGTCGTGTATGGAAGTCTAGCAGGCATGACAGAGCAAACTCACACGGGCGACGTCCGCGAGCTGGCCGATGTGCCCGCAGTGGAGGTCATCAGCCGCGCCGCAGTGATGCTGATGAGCTCGGCCGCCGAGAAGCTCGGCCTCTCCTCACCCGACCCCGACGAGAGCGACCACCTCGACCTGGACGAGGCCCGCCGGGTGATCACCGCACTCGCGGGCCTGGTCACCGCCTCGGTGGAGTACCTCGGGCCGCACGCGGGTCCGATCCGCGAGGGACTGCAGGCGCTCCAGCGCGCCTTCCGCGAGGCCTCCGCCCATCCCGACGAGCCCGGCAACGGCCCGGGCGAGAAGTACACAGGCCCCGTCTACTGATCCCCGCCCCCAGCCGCCGTCGCGTGACCCGTTCGCGCGATGGCGGCCGGGGCGAGCGGCGATACTGGTCCCGTGGCGAACAAGACCCAGCCGACAGGCGCCGACGTCGACGCGTTCCTCGACACGCTGACCGACGATGTGAAGCGGACCGACTCCGAACGCCTGATCGACCTGATGCGCGCCTCCACCGGCGAGCCGGCCGCGATGTGGGGTCCGAGCATCATCGGATTCGGCGACCGCACCTACCGCTACGCCAGCGGGCACACCGGCAATACGGCACTGATCGGCTTCGCCCCCCGATCGACGGCCCTCACCCTCTATCTGAGCCTGAACCTGGACGAGCACCGTGACGCCCTGCAGCGCCTCGGTAAGCACCGGACCGGCAAGGGCTGCCTCTACATCAAGCGACTCGCCGACGTCGACGAGTCCGAACTCCGCGCGTTGATCGAGGCCTCGGTGCGCGCCGCCCGCGCACTGTCCGCCGACTCCTGAGCTGACCCGATCAGCGCGCCGAGCAGCACAGCGCCGCTGACCGCCGAAGCCCGCGGCCCTTTGTGATGGACATCACAATTCTTTGCCCGAATCGGCCCCCAGATTCCGTACGCACGTCCAGTCCCGCTCGTGTACAAAGATTCCGGATCGGGGGATCACATTCGCTCTGCCCGCCCCAGTCGTCCTACACCCGGGGATGGGGCAACAGCTCGATTCGTCTCCAGCCAACGACGTTGCCGGCCAGCCAGCGACTCGGAACTGAACACCGCACATCGCAATGAAGGAGCTCACATGCCCAACCCCAGTGACATCGACGGCCTGTTCGGATCGATTGCCAACATCATCAACTCCATGCTCGCGGGTGGCTCGTCGATGCCCGGCGCGATCCCGGGCACGGGCGAGACGGGCACGGGCCTGTAAGGGACCTGCGCTAAGCACTGACAACCGAACGGGCCGGGTCGTCTTCACGACCCGGCCCGTTCCGCGTTCTGTGCCCGCCGCGTCAGACCGCGGCCGCCGCCTTACGCGGCGCCCTCTTGCGCTTCGGCTCCCCCGTCGCCTGCGCCTTGGCCTTGGCCGCCTTGCCGTTGACGGCGGTGGCCTGCTGGTCGAGCACGTCCCGCAAGAACCTGCCGGTGTAGCTGGCGGGCACCGCCGCGATCTGCTCCGGGGTGCCCTCCCCCACGACGGTTCCGCCGCCCGATCCACCCTCTGGCCCCATGTCGACCACCCAGTCCGACGTCTTGATCACGTCGAGGTTGTGCTCGATCACGATCACCGTGTTGCCCTTGTCCACCAGTCCGTTGACGACGCCGAGCAGCTTGCGGATGTCCTCGAAATGCAGGCCGGTGGTCGGCTCGTCGAGCACGTACACGGTGCGACCGGTGGAGCGCTTCTGCAGCTCGGCCGCCAGCTTCACCCGCTGCGCCTCGCCGCCGGACAGCGTCGGCGCCGGCTGGCCGAGACGCACGTAGCCGAGCCCGACCTCCACGAGCGTCTTGAGATACCGGTGGATCGAGGTGATCGCCTCGAAGAAGTCGGCGGCCTCCTCGATGGACATGTCGAGGACCTCGGCGATGGTCTTGCCCTTGTAGTGCACCTCCAGGGTCTCCCGGTTGTAGCGGGCCCCGTGACACACCTCGCACGGGACGTACACGTCCGGGAGGAAGTTCATCTCGATCTTGAGCGTGCCGTCACCCGAGCAGGCCTCACACCGGCCGCCCTTGACATTGAAGGAGAAGCGTCCCGGCTGGTAGCCGCGCACCTTCGCCTCGGTCGTCGCGGCGAACAGGGTGCGGATCTTGTCGAACACGCCGGTGTAGGTGGCCGCGTTCGAGCGCGGCGTCCGGCCGATCGGCGACTGGTCCACCTGGACCAGCTTGTCGAGCTGGTCCAGCCCGTTGATCCGGGTGTGCCTGCCGGGGACCTGACGCGCGCCGTTGAGCTTGTTCGCCATCACGGTCGCGAGGATGTCGTTGACCAGCGTCGACTTGCCCGATCCGGACACACCGGTCACCGAGGTGAGAACGCCGAGCGGGAAGCTGACGTCGATGTTCTTGAGGTTGTGCTCCTTGGCCCCGATCACCGTGACCTGACGCTTCTTGTCGACGGCCCTGCGAATGGCAGGAACGTCGATCGTCGACCGGCCGGATAGGTATGCGCCCGTGAGGGATTCCTCGCAGGTCAGCAGCTCCTCGTACGGGCCGCTGTGCACCACCCGACCGCCGTGCTCACCCGCAAGCGGGCCGATGTCGACGACCCAGTCCGAGGTCCGGATGGTGTCCTCGTCGTGTTCGACGACGATGAGCGTGTTGCCGAGATCCCGCAACCGGGTGAGCGTCTCGATCAGCCGCCGGTTGTCACGCTGATGCAGCCCGATGGAGGGCTCGTCGAGCACGTAGAGGACGCCCACCAGGCCGGAACCGATCTGGGTGGCGAGCCTGATCCGCTGGGCCTCGCCGCCGGAGAGGGTGCCTGCCGCACGTGAGAGCGACAGATACTCGAGACCCACGTCGAGCAGGAAGCCGAGCCGAGCCTGCACCTCCTTGAGGACCTGACCGGCGATGGCCTCCTCCCGAGCTCCGAGCGTGAGGCTGTTCAGGAAATCCGCGCAGTCCGAGATCGACAGCTCGGCGACGTCCGCGATGGACTTCTTGCCGTGCTCGCCCGCCGCGATGGTGACCGAGAGGATCTCCGGCCGGAGCCGGGCACCGTCACACGCCGGACACGGCACGTCGCGCATGTACCCGTCGTAGCGTTCCTTCATCTGCTCGGACTCGGTCTGTTCGAGCCGACGGTGCAGGAAGGGCATCACGCCCTCGAACTCGGCGTAGTACGAGCGCGTCCGCCCGTACCGGTTCTTGTACTTGACGTGCACCTGGTCCGCGCTGCCCTCGAGCACCGCCTTGCGCGCCTTGGCCGGCAGTTCGTTCCAGGGAGTCGACATCTCGAAACCCATGATGTCGGCGAGTCCGGACAGCAGGCGGCCGAAGTACTCGGAGGTCTGCCCCATCGACCACGGCGCGATCGCCCCGTCCTCGAGGCTCAGCTCGGGATCCGGCACCACCAGGTCCGGGTCGACCTCCTTGCGGATGCCGAGTCCGGTGCACTCGGGGCAGGCGCCGTACGGCGAGTTGAACGAGAACGACCGCGGTTCGAGATCGTCGATCGAGAGGGCATGCCCGTTCGGGCAGGCCAGGGACTCGGAGAAGCGGCGTTCCCGGTCCGCCGCGTTCTCGTCCCGATCGACGAAGTCGAGGACGACGATGCCGTCCGCGAGGCGCAGCGCGGTCTCCACCGAGTCCGTGAGCCGCTGCTTCGAGCTCGCCTTGACCGTGAGGCGGTCGATGACCACCTCGATGTCGTGCTTCTCCTGCTTCTTGAGCTTCGGCGGGTCGGTCAGCTGATGCACAACGCCGTCGACCCGGACCCGGGCGTACCCCTGGGTGTTGAGCTGGTCGAAGAGGTCGACGAACTCACCCTTACGGGTGCGGACCACCGGCGCCAGCACCTGGAAGCGGGTGCCCTCCTCCATGGCGAGCACCTGGTCGACGATCTGCTGGGGGCTCTGCTTCGCGATCTGCTCGCCGCACACCGGGCAGTGCGGGGTGCCGGCACGGGCGTAGAGCAGACGGAGGTAGTCGTACACCTCGGTGATGGTCCCGACGGTGGATCGCGGATTGCGGTTGGTCGACTTCTGGTCGATCGACACCGCGGGCGAGAGGCCCTCGATGAAATCGACGTCGGGCTTGTCCATCTGCCCGAGGAACTGGCGGGCGTAGGCCGACAGCGATTCGACGTAGCGGCGCTGACCCTCCGCGAAGATGGTGTCGAACGCGAGCGACGATTTGCCCGAGCCGGACAACCCGGTGAAGACGATGAGACTGTCCCGGGGCAGGTCAATGTCGATGCCTCGCAGGTTGTGCTCACGCGCTCCTCGCACGATCAAGCGGTCCGCCACTCGATGTCCCTTCTCGTCGACGCAGAGGCGATAGTCCTCACGCGCTGCACATGGTAGGCCGGGGTACCGACATCTTCGGTGGAGCCGCGATCGAACGACCCCGGGCCCACCCGCGGCCGATCGCGTGCCCGAACCGTCGTCCGCACACATTCGACGGTAGCGTCCCCACCATGGACGGGCAGCAGATGACAATCGACGACAACTACACCGGAGAGCTCACGGCGGATTCCGATCCGCAGCGGCGATCCTTCGCGGGCGCCAGCATCACCAAGATCTCCGTCGGCCCCATGGACAACAACGCCTATCTCGTGGTCTGTTCCGAGACCGGCGAATCCCTGCTCATCGACGCCGCGAACGACGCGGACCGGCTCGTGAGCCTGGTCGGGGCCGCGGCGCCGACGCTCACCTCGATCGTCACCACCCACCAGCATCCGGACCACTGGCTGGCGCTCGCCGAGGTGGTCGCCGAGACCGGCGTCGCCACCATCGCGCACGCCCTCGACGCGGGCCCGCTCCCGGTCGCGCCCGACCGCACCGTCACCGACGGCGACCTGGTGGAGGTGGGCCGACTCTCACTCGAGGTCATCCACCTCGCGGGTCACACCCCGGGCTCGATCGCGCTGGCACTGACGGATCCGGCGACCGGCCAGGTCCACCTCTTCAGCGGGGACTCGCTGTTCCCCGGGGGTGTCGGCAAGACCGCCGATGCGGAGAAGTTCGCCTCGCTCTACCGGGACGTGACGACCAAGCTCTTCGAGCGGTTCCCCGACGACACCGTCGTATACCCGGGACACGGCAAGGACACCACGATCGGCGCCGAGCGGCCGTTCCTAGCGGAGTGGCAGGAACGCGGTTGGTGACGCCCGCCCCTGACTAGGGTGGAGTGCACCCGATCACGAGGGAGGCCACACCATGTTGGTCCGTCGAATCGCCCGTCCCCTGCTCGCAACGGTGTTCATCACCGGCGGCATCGATGCACTCCGACATCCCGCCGGGAAGGCAGACATCGCGGAGCCGGTCATCCAGCAAGCACATGGCGCTCTCCCAGACCGTGTTGCGGCGCTGGTGCCCTCCGACCCCACGAACCTGGTGCGCCTGAACGGGGCGATCCAGGTCGGTGCGGGCGCGTTGCTGGCCATCGGCAAGGCTCCGCGCATCGCATCTCTGACCTTGGCCGGCAGCCTGCTACCGACCACGCTCGCCGGCCACGCCTTCTGGAACGAGTCCGACCCGGTACAGCGGGCCGCGCACCGGACCCAGTTCTTCAAGAACATGAGCCTGCTCGGCGGTTTGCTGATCGCAGGCGTCGACACCGAGGGCAAGCCGTCGCTCGGCTGGCGGGGCCGCCGAGCGGCCCGTCAGGCTTCCGATGCGGTACTGGCGGCGCTGCCGGCGCTGCCAACGGCCAAGGAGAGTGAAGCGCACGGAGCAGTCGGTGAGCGACTCCAGTCCGCATCGGAACGGGTCCGTGAGCTCGCGGCCGAGGCGGCCGAACGCGGGGCGGTCCTTGCGGAGACGGCCCAGGAACACGCCCCGGAACTCCTCGCGCTCGCCCGCGAACGCGGGGCAGCCCTTGCCGAGACGGCCCAGGAACGCGCCCCCGAGCTCCTCGCGCTCGCGCGCGAACACGGCACCGAGTGGACCGAAACGGCGGCCGAGCGCGGCGCCCGCCTCGGTCACACGGTCGGCGTTGGTACCGAACGCGCCGTGCGGCGGGCCCGACGGGCCGTCGCGGACCTGAACTCGTGATCGCTGCCCCGGAACCCCGGATCATCCGAGAGATCGAGGATCACCACGCGGTGCTCGAACGATGGCTCGGGACCGTCGCGGACCCGGCGCTGCTGACCGAGTTCATCGGCGCCCACACCGCGGACTTCTCACTCGTCACGACCGACGGGCACGTCGTGTCCGGCGACCAGCTCGCCGATTCGCTCCGCGGGGCGCGGGGCGCTGTCCCCGGCCTCCGGGTCGTCATCACGGCGATCGAGGTACAGCTCGCCACCGCCGAGGTGGCGATCGCCCGGTTCACCGAGACACATCACACCGGGACCGGGGCCGGGTCCGGCGTCCGCGTGGTCACCGCCGTCCTGATCCCCGCGCAGGCCGCCCGCAACGGACTCCGTTGGCGCTCGGTGCACGAGACCCTTCGCACCGACTGAACCACGCGCCGCGGGTGACGCGCCGGACAACGCTCTGACCTGACCCTTCTGCGTCTGCGCCACCCGCCCACTAGACTCGCTTGGCACTTTTCCCTCCCCTACCGCCCGAGGAGACCACTTGCCGGACGAGGCGCTGCAGCACGACGAACGTGAGCGCGAGCAACAGTACGTGTCGATGCTGTACGACCGTCTTGATTCGCTGCGTGACTACGCCGCAACCCGCCTGCGCAAGGTGCTCCTCGAGACCGGCGGCACCCCGCAGGCTCGCAGCGAGCGCGAGTCGTTCAGCCTGATGTACACCGAGGACATCGCCAAATACGACGCGGCGGAGAACGGCCTCTGCTTCGGACGGATCGACCTCGACGGGCAGGATCCGGACGAGGAAGCTCCCGACGGCGACGCGCGGCGCTATATCGGCCGTGTGGGCATCCTCGACGAGGCCAACGACTACGAGACCCTGCTGCTGGACTGGCGGGCGCCGCTGGCCCGGCCGTTCTACCTGGCGACCCCGGCCGCACCCGAGGGCGTCACCCGGCGCAGGCACATCAGGACCCGCAGCCGGAAGGTCACCGGGCTCGGCGACGAGTACCTGGACCTCGCGACCGCGGAGCGCGCGGGGGCCCTCGACGGCGCCGACGGCGTGGCGGGTGAGAGCGCCCTGCTCACCGCGCTCAACGCGGCCAGGACCGGCCACATGAACGACATCGTCGAGACCATCCAGTCGGAGCAGGACGCGATCATCCGGTCCGAGCACAAGTCGGTGATGGTCGTGCAGGGCGGGCCGGGAACCGGCAAGACCGCGGTGGCACTGCACCGCGCGGCGTACTTGCTCTACACCTACCGGCAGCAGCTGGCGAAGAGCGGCGTGCTGATCATCGGGCCCAACGACACCTTTCTCGACTACATCGGCCAGGTGCTCCCCTCGCTCGGTGAGACCGGTGTGCTGCTCTCCACCATCGGCGACCTCTATCCGGGAGTGCGTGCCACGCATCAGGATTCGCTCGAGTGTGGCGAGGTCAAGGGTTCGCTCGCGATGGTCGAGGTGCTCAAGCAGGCGGTCCGGGACCGGCAGGAGACCCCGCAGGAGCCGATCCGGCTGAGGTTCGACTCCTACCCCATCTCCCTCGATCGCAAGGTCGTCACCCGCGCGCGCGGGCGGGCCCGCTCGTCACGGCGCCCACACAACCTCGCCCGGCCGATCTTCGTCTCGGCGGTGATCGAAGCCCTCGCCGATCAGCATGCGGCCCGGATCGGGTCGAACGTGCTTGGCGGGGCGAACCTGCTCAGCCGCGACGACATCGCCGACATCCGGGACGAGATGCGCGGCGACCCCGAGGTGATGGCCGCGATCGACGGGCTGTGGCCGCAGCTGACACCCCAGCGGGTACTCGCGGACCTGCTCGGTTCCCGGAAGCGGCTGGACTCGGCGGCACGCCAACTCACCGCCGAGCAGCGCGAATTGCTGCACCGCACCGGCGTCGCAGGGTTCAGCGCGGCCGACGCTCCCCTGCTCGACGAGCTCGCCGAACTGCTCGGCGTGGACGATGCCGCGGAACGCGAACGGGCGGACCGCGAATGGCGGGCCCAGATCGCCGATGCCCAGGGCGCACTGGACATCCTCACCGGCTCGGCCCCGCAGGACCTCGAGGACGAGCTGGATCCCGAGATCCTGATGGCGTACGACCTGATCGACGCGGGCCAGCTCGCGCAGCGTCAGGACCTGCGGCAGTCCCAGACCGCGGCCGAGCGCGCGGCGGCCGACCGCACCTGGACCTACGGGCACGTCATCGTGGACGAGGCGCAGGAACTCTCGGAGATGGCCTGGCGAATGCTGATGCGGCGCATCCCGAATCGATGGATGACCCTGGTCGGCGACACCGCCCAGACGGGCGATCCGGCGGGCAGCTCGTCCTGGCAGACGGTGCTCGAGCCGTACGTCGCCCGGCGCTGGAAGCTGACCGAGCTGACGGTGAACTACCGCACGCCCTCCGAGATCATGGACGTCGCGCAGGACGTGCTCGCCCGGATCGACCCCGACCAGACGGTGCCGCGTTCGGTGCGCGACTCGGGGACGCGGCCGTGGGCACGGCGGGTGCCCGAGGGCGAGGTCGCCGAACAGGTCCGTCGGATGGTCGCCGCGGAGACCGGGCCCGGTCTCGTCGCGGTCCTGACCAGCGAGTCGGGCGTCGACGAGTTCCTCGACCTGATCTCGGATTCGGTGAGCGTGCTCTCGGTCCGGCAGGCGAAGGGGCTCGAGTTCGACTCGGTCCTCATCGTGGAGCCCCGTCAGATCGTGGACGAGTCACCGCGCGGGATGAACGATCTCTACGTCGCGCTCACCCGTGCCACGCAACGGCTCGGCGTCGTGCACGCACACCCGCTCCCGGACGGACTGTCGAAACTGTCTGCACTCGAATAGTTTTCACGAGCGCAATGACAAACCGCCCCCGTCGGCGATGCCGGCGGGGGCGGGAGATGTTCGGACGCGACTAGCGGACCGTGTGCACGATCAGGACGTCGGAGGTGGACTTACGCGCCGCGTCCGAGGGGACCGATCCGAGCAGACGCCCGGTCAGCGTGTTCAGTCCACGGTTGCCGATCACCAGCAGGTCGGCCTCGACCTCGTCGATGAGCGCGAGCAGCGAGTCCACGGGAGCGCCGACGACGGCACGCTCGACGATATCGGCCGCGCCGGCCGCGTGCGCCCGCTCGCGAGCGGTCCGCAGGATCTCGAAGGTGGGCGCGGAACCGGTGATCTGGTACGCATCCTCACGCAGGCTGTCCTGCGCTGCCTCGATGTCCTTCGGGTCCGCCGGGTAGTAGGCGCAGGCGATGACCAGTTTCGCGCCGGCATCGGACGCCAGCGACGCGGCCTTGTCCACTGCCTTCAGGGACGAATCCGAGCCATCGGTTCCGACGACGATGGTGCGGTAGGCGCTCATTCATTCCTCCAAGGTGCTCAGGTCTGACCGGAGCGCCGCAGAATCACGGACAGCCCGGCCGCTGGGAAAGACCCTAGCCGGATCGCGATCGGGTTAGGGGGAATTGCGGCACAACGCACATCGGCGCCGCATCGCTACATTAGATCTCATGCGAATCCCCCGGCCGCAGGGAATCAGGACCCGGATCGTCGTGGCCGTCGCCCTCGTTGCCGTCGGCGCCGGTGCCATCGCCGTGACCAGGTCGATCACCGAGCCGCCCGCGCCGGTGACCGAGGATGTCGCGGTGACGATGCCCGCGGGCCCCGCGGAGCCGGATCAGGTCAAAATCGATGCCCGCCTGTATCTTCCGCAGCACACCCCGGCACCCGCCGTACTCCTCGCGCACGGGTTCGGCGGCAGCAAGGACTCCGTCGCCGCGCAGGCGGGAGCGCTCGCGGAGGACGGGTTCGTGGTGCTGGCATACAGCGCCAGGGGTTTCGGGCAGAGCACCGGTCAGATCTCGTTGAACGACCCGGATCGCGAGGTGGCGGACGCTCGCGGCCTCGTCGACTGGCTGGCCGCGCGCGGCGAGGTCGAGCAGGACGGCCCCGGCGACCCGAAGATCGGCGTGGCGGGCGGATCCTATGGCGGCGCACTGGCCTTGATGCTCGGCGGACTCGACTCGCGTATCGATGCGATCGCCGCGGCGATCACGTGGAATGACCTGGGCCACGCCCTGTTTCCGAACTTCGGCACGATCGAGTCGCCGCCACCGTCGACGCCCGCCGCGGCCGGGTACGGCGGCCCGGGCGTGCTCAAACGCGGCTGGGCCGGCATCTTCTTCGGCGCGGGCGCGGGCACGGCCCCATCCGGGGCAGGCGCGGACGCGGCCGAACCGCGGCCGGAACCGGGACCCTGTGGACGGTTCGCGCTGGAGTTCTGCCGGGAGTACGCCGCGGCCGCGGAATCCGGGAAACCGAGCCAGGAACTGCTGGACCTGCTCCGTGCGCACTCGCCCGCGGCGGTCGCGGGCGCGATCACCGCGCCCACGCTGCTGATCCAGGGTGAACAGGACACGCTGTTCGGACTCGACCAGTCCGACGCGACCGCGCGCCAGATCGCCGCGACCGGCACACCCGTCCAGGTGCGCTGGTTTCCCGGTGGGCACGACGCCGGGGGCGAGGGCACCCGCTTCAGCGAGTCCGCGACGTCGCGGTTCCTGTCCGAGCAACTCCGCGGGTCCGGCGAGGTGGACGAGGAGTTCGTGTTCTCGCTCCCTGGCACTCCGACCGATCAGGGTCGTCCCTCCTATCGGCGGATGACCGCCGCCGACTACCCGGGCCTGGTCGCGGACGCGCCGCCGACCCCGACCATCGATCTCGCGCTCGCCGGACCGGCATCGCAGAGCATCCTCCGGCCGCCCGGCGCCGCGCCTGCCGCCCTGTCCGCGGTGCCCGGCCTCGGCTCGGCGCTGTCGAACCTGAGTGCCGTCGGCGGGCCCGCGGCGGCTCTGGTGGCCGACCCGCCCGGCCAGTCCGCCGCGTTCGCCACCGCACCGCTCGACCACCCGCTCACGATCACGGGTGTCTCCACGGTCCGGCTCATCGTCACCGCCGCCTCCGCGCCGGGGGACGCCGTGCTGTTCGCGAAGCTGTACGACGTGAGCCCCGACGGCAGGCGCACCCTGCCCGGCGGTGCGGTCTCCGCGATCCGGCTGCCCGAGGGCCCCGAACCGCACCCGATCGCGGTGGCCCTGCCCGGTATCGCGTTCCAGGTGCCGCAGGGACACCACCTCGAAGTGGTCGTCACCACCACCGACCAGGCCTACGCGAACCCCCTCAGCCCGGCCCAGTTCTCGGTGGCCCTCGCCGACGACGCCGGCCTCCTGGTCCCGAGCGTGCCCGCCACCAGCTCCAGCCGTTCGCTGCCGATCGGTCCGCTGATCGGGATCGCCTGCATCCTCGGCGGGGCTGCCCTCCTGGTCACCATCGGCGTGATCCGGCGCCGGCGCCGCGTGGCTGCCGAGGTCGACCCCGCCTTCGTCGACACCCCGCTGGTCATCACCGACCTGCGCAAGACCTATGACAATGGCTTCCGCGCGGTCGACGGGGTCAGTTTCACCGTCCGCCGCGGCCAGGTCCTCGGGCTGCTCGGTCCCAACGGCGCGGGCAAGACCACCACCCTGCGGATGTTGATGGGGCTGATCACGCCGACCGAGGGCGAGATCCGCGTCTTCGGCCACAGGGTCACCCCTGGTGCGCCGGTGCTCTCCCGGCTCGGGTCCTTCGTCGAGGGGTCCGGCCTGCTGCCGCATCTGAGCGGCATCGACAATCTGCGGCTGTACTGGGAGGCCACCGGGCGGCCCGCCGGTGAGGCGCGCATGGACGAGGCCCTCGAGATCGCGGATCTCGGCGATGCGATCGAACGGAAGGTCCGTTCCTACAGCCAGGGAATGCGTCAGCGGCTCGCGATCGCGCAGGCGATGCTCGGCCTGCCGGACCTGATGGTCCTGGACGAACCCACCAACGGGCTCGACCCGCCGCAGATCCGCACCATGCGGGAGGTGCTGATCAACTACGCACGCACCGGGCGCACCGTCCTCGTCTCCAGCCACCTGCTGGCCGAGGTCGAGCAGACCTGCACCGACGTGGTGGTGATGAACCACGGCCGGGTGATCAGTTCCGGCACCGTCGAGGAGCTCACCTCCGCCGAGGGCGCCACCGAACTGCGGGTCGACGACCCCTCCCGGGCGGCCGTGGTTCTCGAGTCGGTCGACGGGCTCGGGCCCGTGCGCCTGATCGAGGGTGAGAATCCCCGGCTGCGGGTCGATCTCGGCGAAACCGACCCGGCGGCGCTGGTGCGCACCCTCGTCGGCGCGGGCATCGGGGTCAGGGGTCTGTCGAAGACGACCCGCCTCGAGGACGTGTTCCTCCGACTGGTGGACATCTCCGACCATCGCGAACACGACAGGGAGGACGCATGACCAGCCAGGCCGACGGCGGAGCCGTCACATCCCATACCGACGGCGGGGCCGTCACGTCCCATACCGACGGCGGAGCCGTCACATCCAGGG
This sequence comes from Rhodococcus sp. PvR044, assembly GCF_040548995.1. Taxonomy (NCBI): domain Bacteria; kingdom Bacillati; phylum Actinomycetota; class Actinomycetes; order Mycobacteriales; family Nocardiaceae; genus Rhodococcus; species Rhodococcus sp. PvR044. The sequence continues at coordinate 138,452 of NZ_JBEPSX010000011.1, read as the reverse complement.
CCGACGGCGGAGCCGTGCCGTCTCATCCCGACGGCCGGGCGGCCGGATACCGGGCGACGCACACCCTGCCGCTGCGCACCGAGCTCAAGCGACAGTTCAAACGCAGGCGCACCCACCTGGCGCTCGGCTTCCTGGCGTTGCTGCCCGTGATCCTCGCGATCGCGTTCGCCATCGGCGGGTCGGACTCCTCTGGATCCGGCGGGGTCGACCTGATCGAACTCGGCACCACGGGCGGGGTGAACTTCACCGTGTTCTGCCTGTTCATGTCGGTCGGTTTCCTGCTGATCGTGGTGGTGGCGTTGTTCTTCGGCGATTCCGTCGCGAGCGAGGCGTCCTGGTCCTCGCTGCGCTACCTGCTCGCCATCCCGGTCCCCCGCAGCCGGCTCCTGCAGCAGAAGGCCATCGTGTCAGCGGCGCTGTCCGCGCTGGCGATCCTGATCCTGTTCGGGGTGGCGCTCACGCTCGGCACCGCCTTGTACGGGACGGGACCGCTGGTGACCCCGTTCGGCGATTCCCTCGGGTATGGCGAGGCGGTGGGACGACTGCTGGTCGCGCTGGCGTTCATCGCGGTGAACCTGACCTGGGTGGCGGGTCTTGCCCTGCTGCTCTCCGTGCTCACCGACGCCCCGCTCGGCGCGGTCGGCGGCACGGTGATGGTGTCCATCCTCGTGCAGATCCTCGACCAGATCACCGCGCTCGGGCACTGGCGCGACTATCTGCCGGGGCATTTCTCGTTCGCCTGGACCCGACTCCTTGCACCGACGGTGGACTGGCACGACATCGTGGTCGGGTCGTTCTCGGCGCTGGCGTACGCGGCGGTGTTCGGACTGTTTGCCTGGCAGCGGTTCGCGGTCAAGGACATCACCAGCTGACCGCGCCGGGCCGCGGTCAGCGCTGGACCGCGGACCCGTACACCCCGTCCGGGAACACCCCCTGGTCCACCAGGACCGCGCGCAGATCGGTGCCGAGTTCGAGCAGGCGCGCCGCGCCGTCCTCGCCGAGCGCCGCCCACGGGGCCACCGCCATCTCGTCGGTCAGTTCCTCGACGCATTCGCGCAACTCCCAGCCGGCGCCGGTGAGCTCCCCGTCGTCCCCGAGCAGACCCCGGTCGCTGAGCGAGTCCACCGCGACGCGCCACTGCTCGTCGGACCAGCCGCGGCGCGACCTGGCGAACTGCTCCTGGAACCCGTTGCCGGTGGCCGTGTGCGACACCAGCGCCTCGATCCCGGAGAGCCCCGCGGTCTGCAAGGCGGCGATGTGTCCGTCACCTCGGTACTCACGGAGCAGCGTCAGGGCGTGCCAGAGCACCAGGTGCGGCTCGGTCGGCCACTCGATCTCGGCGTGCCCGGCATAGAGCGGCCGACCGGACGCCTCCGGGATGGCGCGCGCCGCGGTGGCCGCCAAGGCCGCGGCCTCGTCGAACGCCGACGAGCCGATCGCCTCGACGCCATAGATGCGCCGCATCGCCGCGTCCACCCCGCGGTATCTGGCCTCCACGACGGCCGCAGGCCCTGCCTGCGTCCAGGCGACCGGGATCACCGACGTGATCGCCTCGGGATTGAAGTTGTAGAAGGTCGCCGCAACCACCCCGGCCCCGACCGCGCCCATCGCGGCGGACCGTCCGGCGAAGTAGCACATCCGGCCCGGGCTCAGGCCCGCGGCGACGAGGCTCTCGTTCACCTCCGGCGCGAAATACGACATGCCGTGGATCAGATCAAGGGTCCGGGCTGCCTGCCCCGCCGTCCGTGAGTCCATGTGCTCGACCGTAGCGGGCGCGAGCGGAACGTCGCCGTCCGGTCGGTGAACGACCCACGCCCGGCTCGCTCTACGAGACGCCGGCGGCGTCCATACCCCGAAGCTCCTTCTTCAGGTCCTGGATCTCGTCGCGCAACCGCCCGGCCAGCTCGAACTGCAGCTCGCGCGCGGCGTTCATCATCTGGTCCGTCAGTTCCTTGACCAGGTCCGCCAGCTCCGCCCGCGGCATCGACTTCACGTCGCGGCCCTCGTACACGCCCGCGCTGACGGCTCGGCCCGCCTCGCCCTGGGCGCGACGCCCGCGACTGGCGTTTCGCCCCGACCCGCCGACGTCCACGCCCGCGGCCGTGTCATCGGCCTCCTCGTAGACCTGGTCGAGGATGTCGGCGATCTTCTTGCGCAGGGGCTGCGGGTCGACGCCCATCTCCCGGTTGTAGGCGATCTGCTTCTCGCGGCGGCGATCGGTCTCCTCGATCGCATGGGCCATCGAGTCGGTGATCTTGTCCGCGTACATGTGCACCTGGCCGGAGACGTTGCGGGCCGCGCGGCCGATGGTCTGGATCAGGCTGGTGGAACTGCGCAGGAAGCCTTCCTTGTCGGCGTCCAGGATCGCGACGAGCGAGACCTCCGGCAGGTCGAGGCCCTCGCGGAGCAGGTTGATGCCGACGAGCACGTCGTACTCCCCCAGCCGCAGCTGTCGGAGCAGCTCGACCCGGCGGAGGGTGTCGATGTCCGAGTGCAGGTACCGCACCCGGATCCCCAGTTCCAGCAGGTAGTCGGTCAGGTCCTCGGCCATCTTCTTGGTGAGGGTGGTGACCAGGACTCGCTCGTCCTTGTCGGTGCGCTCCCTGATCTCGTGCACGAGGTCGTCGATCTGGCCCTTGGTGGGCTTGACCACCACCTGCGGGTCCACCAGCCCGGTCGGCCGGATGACCTGCTCGACGAACTCGCCGCCCGCCTGGCCGAGCTCGTACTTGCCCGGGGTGGCCGACAGGTAGACCGTCTGCCCGATCCGCTGGGTGAACTCCTCCCAGGTGAGAGGACGGTTGTCGGTCGCCGAGGGCAACCGGAACCCGAACTCGACGAGGTTGCGCTTGCGGGACATGTCGCCCTCGTACATCGCGCCGATCTGCGGAACGGTGACGTGCGACTCGTCGATGACCAGCAGGAAGTCCTCGGGGAAGTAGTCGATGAGGGTGGCGGGCGCGGTGCCGGCACCGCGGCCGTCGATGTGCCGCGAGTAGTTCTCGATCCCGGAGCAGAACCCGACCTGCTTGATCATCTCGATGTCGTAGTTGGTCCGCATCCGCAGCCGCTGCGCCTCGAGCAGCTTGCCCCGCCCCTCCAGGTCGGCGAGCCGCTCCTCGAGCTCGGCCTCGATGTCCTTGACCGCGCGCTCCATCCGCTCCGGACCCGCGACGTAGTGGGTGGCCGGGAAGATCCTCAGCGAATCGACCTGGCGGACCACGTCGCCGGTGAGCGGGTGAAGGTAGTAGAGCGCCTCGATCTCGTCGCCGAAGAATTCGATGCGGATCGCGAGCTCCTCGTACGACGGGATGATCTCCACCGTGTCCCCGCGCACCCGGAACGAACCGCGGGTGAAGGACAGGTCGTTGCGGTTGTACTGCACGTCGACCAGCAGGCGCAGCAGCGCATCGCGGGGCACCTCGACGCCGACGTCGAGCTGGATCGACCGGTCCAGGTAGGACTGCGGGGTGCCGAGACCGTAGATGCACGAGACGGACGCGACCACCACCACGTCACGACGCGAGAGCAGGCTCGAAGTCGCGGAGTGCCGCAGCCGCTCCACGTCGTCGTTGATCGACGAGTCCTTCTCGATGTAGGTGTCCGTCTGCGCGATGTACGCCTCGGGCTGGTAGTAGTCGTAGTACGAGACGAAGTACTCGACTGCGTTGTTCGGCAACATCTCTCGTAGCTCGTTCGCGAGCTGCGCGGCGAGGGTCTTGTTCGGCGCCATCACCAGCGTCGGCCGCTGCAGCTTCTCGATCAGCCAGGCCGTCGTCGCCGACTTTCCCGTGCCGGTGGCACCGAGCAGCACCACGTTCTTCTCGTCCGCCCGGATCCGTCGCTCGAGTTCCGCGATCGCCGCGGGCTGGTCGCCTGCGGGCTGATGCGGGCTCACCACCTCGAACCGGGCCTCGGACCGTTCGATGTCGCCGACCGGCCGGAACTCGGAGTGCGCCACCACGGGATGCTCGGATGCGAAAGCCATGGAACCAGAGTAAGCCGGGGCACCGACATCCTCCCGGCATCGTCGTCGGGAGCCAGACCCGCCGGGTAGGTTCAACAGCCATGGACGGCGAAGTGCACGCCCCGAAGATCGAGTCCTTCTCGCTCGCGGACAAGACGAACACCGATCCGAAGGGCTTCGTTCGACCGGTGGACCACTACCGGCTCGAACCGTGGGGCCTGTACATGGCCAGGACCTCGGACCACGCCCACTTCCACTACCTGGAGTCCTGGCTGCTGCCGGACCTGGGCCTACGCGCGTCGATCTTCCACTACCACCCGTTTCACGCACGGGATCAGAACCACTATGTCGACATCGGCGAGTTCACCGCGGCGCCAGGGGTCTGGCGATCCGAGGACCACTACCTGGACCTGGTGGTACGGACCGGGCGCGACACCGAGCTACTGGACGTGGACGAACTGATCGCCGCGCATGCGGCAGGCCTGCTCGACGCCGCGACGACCGAGCTGGCGATCCACCGGGCGGTGACCGCGGCCGACGGGATCGCCGCGCACGGTCACGACCTCGACGCCTGGCTCGCCTCGGTCGGGATGCCGATCAGCTGGCGCTGACAGGATGGGATGCCGAGCAGCCTGCGCCGACCGCGCCCCTCATGAGGGCGACCAACCGCTCCGCTCGGCCCACTCCCAGGCCCGCTGGTAGCCAAGATCGAACCACGGCGCGAGCGCCGCGGCATAGGTCACGGTGGCCTCGCCCGTGTGCGCGTCGGCGGCGGCCCAGCGGACCGCAACCCTCTTGACCTCGAGGAATTCGGCCCGAGCAGCGACGTCGGCGCGCAGCCAGTCGCGCAGCAGGAGCGCGAAGCGCTGGCCCGGCCAGCCGTCGACGCGCAGGCTGATCTCCACGGGCCTGCCGGGATCGGCGCCGCCGTGGGTGCGCTTGTCCCACAGCGCCGGGTCGGCCTCACCACCGATGGCGTAGTCCGGCTTCGGGTCGTCGTGGGTGATCGACTCGATCCGCGGGAACCCAGCCGCGGCCAGCGGGCCCGCGAGCGCGTCCGCGGCAGCGATGCTCGAGACGGTGATCTGCACGTCGATCACGTCCTTGGCGTCCAGGCCGGGTACCGAGGTCGAGCCGATGTGGTCGATCCGTAGGGCGCCGGCACCGCAGGCCAGCCAGAGGCGCTCGATCAGTCGGCGGGCCTGGTCCGGCCAGGTAGCGTCGGCGGGCGCGAGAACGGGCCGAACCCGCACCACCGTTCCGGTCCGCAGGTTCTCCTCGAACGGCACCAGTCGCTGGTCCCACAAGGCCTTCACCTCGGCGTCGAGGCCGCCCTGCGGACCACTGTTGTCCAGCCAGACATCCGCCGCGGCCCGCCGCTGGTCGTCGGTGGCCTGCGCCGCGAGGCGCGCCCTGGCGTCGTGCTCGGGCATACCGCGCAGCTCGACCAGGCGTCGCACCCGCTCCTCGGCGTCCACGTAGACGACCAGCACGAGGTGGAACAGCGCGCCCATCCGGCCCTCGACCAGGAGCGGAATGTCCTGCACCACCACGGCATCCGCCCCGGCGGACTCGACGAGTTCGGTGGTGCGCCTGCCGACCAGCGGATGGACCACCGCGTTCAGCCGTGCCCGCGCCTCGTCGTCCCCGAACGCCACGGCCGCAAGGGCCGGCCGATCCAACTGACCGTCGGGTTGGAGGATCGAGTCACCGAACTCCGCGACCAGCGCGGCCAGTCCCTCGGTGCCCGGTTCCACCACCTCGCGGGCCACCAGATCGCTGTCGACGACCACAGCACCGAGATCCGCCAGGATCCTCGACACCGTGGACTTACCCGCTCCAATACCTCCGGTGAGGCCGATTCTCAGCACGCCCACCAGTCTGTCATCTGAACACGCCGAAGCACACCAGCCCCAAATGCACCAGGTTTACCCGAGACTCGGTATCCTACGGACAGACGCGCCAGGCCACCCATCTCGAGACAAAGGGAATTCCATGCAAAGCCACTACATCCTTCAGGGTCGGCACCGTCTGGGCATCGTCAACGGTGTGCATTGCATCCTGATTCCCGAGGTCGCCACCGCTCTGGCCGAGCACCGTCGCAACTGGTTCACGCAGATGATCAGCCCCGCGCGCCACAGCTTCGCGACGATGCGCAAGCGCACCGCCGTGATGCAGAGCGCCTGGGCCCCTGCCGCAGTGAGCTGATCGGGCTCCCCCCGACTCCCCCGTCTCCACGAGTGCCCCCGCCCGAATTCGGGCGGGGGCACTCGTCTGTGATGCGCACGCAGATTCGAATGCGGTTGCCGCGGCGGCGTCCTACCGTTGGTGACATGACTGTCAAAGCCGATGATCTGCGACTGCTGTTGGCCAGCTCCCTCTCGCAGCCCACGCTGGTGCTGGAGGAGGGTTCGCTCAAGGTTCTCTCGGGAGACGAGGTGGCCAAGCGGTCCTCGTGGGTGGTCGTCACCCTCGAGGACCTCCGCCGAGAACTACCCGACGGCGACAACCCCACCGAACACGATCTGGTGGAGAAGGCCGCCATGCTCGACGAACTCGTGTCCAGCCCTGGGGCCTGACCGGTGTCCAGCCCGGGGGCCTGACCGGAGAGACAAAACAACCCCGGTCCTGTACGGACCGGGGTTGTTCTGTGAGACCCGGCTAGCGGGTCATCGTGTCACGCGTTGCCGGACAGCTTCTCGCGGAGAGCGGCGAGCTGCGCATCGCTGGCGAGCGAGCCACCAGCGGATTCCGGAGCGGCACCGGCGGACTCGCCGGCGTCGGCCGAACCGGTCTCGGAGGAGTAGCCTGCGGCGGCGTTGGCAGCCTCGGCGGCCTCGTCCGCAGCGGTCTTCTCCATCTGAGCGGTGTGCATCTTGTGGCGACGCTCGGCCTCGGCGTAGCGGCCTTCCCACTCTTCACGCTGCTTGTCGAAGCCCTCGAGCCATTCGTTGGTCTCGGGATCGAAGCCCTCGGGGAAGATGTAGTTGCCCTGCTCGTCGTACGAGTCGGCCATGCCGTACTTGGACGGATCGAACTCGGCGTTGTAATCCTCGTTGGCCTGCTTCAGCGACAGCGAGATACGACGACGCTCGAGGTCGATGTCGATGACCTTGACGAGGGCATCGTCGCCGACGCCGACGACCTGGTCCGGAACCTCCACGTGGCGCTCGGCCAGCTCGGAGATGTGGACGAGGCCTTCGATTCCCTCTTCGACGCGCACGAAGGCACCGAACGGAACCAGCTTCGTGACCTTGCCGGGCACGATCTGGCCGATCGCGTGGGTGCGGGCGAACTGACGCCACGGGTCTTCCTGCGTCGCCTTGAGCGAGAGGGAGACACGCTCGCGGTCCAGGTCGACGTCGAGGACCTCGACGGTGACCTCGTTGCCGACCTCGACGACCTCAGACGGGTGATCGATGTGCTTCCAGGACAGCTCGGAGACGTGCACAAGGCCGTCGACGCCACCCAGGTCCACGAAGGCACCGAAGTTGACGATGGAGGACACGACGCCCTTGCGGACCTGGCCCTTCTGGAGCTGGTGCAGGAACTCGCTGCGGACCTCGGACTGGGTCTGCTCGAGCCATGCGCGACGCGACAGGACCACGTTGTTGCGGTTCTTGTCGAGCTCGATGATCTTGGCCTCGATCTCCTTGCCGACGTACGGCTGCAGATCGCGGACACGACGCATCTCGACCAGCGACGCGGGCAGGAACCCACGGAGGCCGATGTCGAGGATCAGGCCGCCCTTGACGACCTCGATGACGGTGCCCTTGACGGCCTCGTCCTTCTCCTTGAGCTCCTCGATGGTGCCCCAGGCGCGCTCGTACTGTGCGCGCTTCTTCGACAGGATCAGTCGACCTTCCTTGTCCTCCTTGGTGAGAACAAGAGCCTCGACGGCGTCGCCGACGGAAACGACCTCATTTGGGTCGACGTCGTGCTTGATCGAGAGCTCGCGGGAAGGGATGACGCCTTCGGTCTTGTAACCGATGTCGAGCAGGACCTCGTCGCGGTCGACCTTGACGATGGTTCCTTCGACGATGTCGCCATCGTTGAAGTACTTGATCGTGGCATCGATGGCGGCGAGGAAATCCTCGGCGGAGCCAATGTCGTTGATGGCTACCTGCGGCGAGGTAACGGTTGTGGAGGGCATGTGTTGAGTTGCTCCGGACGGTTGGGTAGTCGGTTGATGGTGTTCTGTCGGACTCACGAATCCCCACCGCCATACCGAATCCGGCACCGTACGGCAGACACTCGCGTGGATTAGGGTACGCGACCTGTAGCGAGCTGGGCAAACCCGGATGCACCGACGTCGGCGGGAAACCCTACTGTTGAGCCCATGCCGGGGTCGACGAATGACGCAACAGACATCACACCGCCGACCGATCCGGCCGACCGTCACGGCGAGGCCAATTCGATCCTCGGGACCAGTGGCGTGAGCCGCGACCGCCTCGATTCCGCCGACAGCGAGCGCGCGAGTCGAGCCTGGTGGGATGCCGACGCCGCCGACTATCACCGCACGCACGGCGACTTCCTCGGCGTTGACTCCGCGGCGGGCGAGTTCGTCTGGTGCCCGGAGGGCCTGCACGAGGGCGATGTCCGCCTGCTCGGCGACGTGACCGGCCGGGACGTCCTCGAGGTCGGCTGCGGTTCGGCGCCCTGCGCACGCTGGCTCGCGGGCCAGGGCGCGCGGGCGGTCGGGCTGGACCTCTCGATGGGAATGCTCACGCGCGGCCTCGAGGCGATGGCCAAGGGCGGTCCGCGGGTACCGCTCGTCCAGGCGGGCGCGGAGTCGCTGCCGTTCGCGGACGAGAGCTTCGACATCGTCTGCTCCGCCTTCGGCGCGGTCCCGTTCGTCGCAGATTCCGCGCTGGTGATGCGCGAGGTGGCCCGGGTGCTGCGGCCCGGCGGGCTGTGGGTGTTCGCGGTGAACCACCCGATCCGCTGGATCTTTCCCGACGACCCCGGGCCGAAGGGCCTGACCGCCACGATGCCGTACTTCGACCGGACGCCCTACGTGGAGGTCGACGACGACGGCACGCCGACCTACGTGGAACACCACCGCACGATCGGCGACCGGGTGCGCGAGCTCGTCGCGGCGGGCCTCGAGGTGCGCGACATCGTCGAACCCGACTGGCCGGAGTGGCTGGACCGCGAATGGGGTCAGTGGAGCCCGCTGCGCGGCCAGATCTTTCCCGGCACCGCGATCTTCGTCAGCCGCAAGCCCGACTGACCTCGCGCGGGTCAGTCGGGGTCGCGGAGCCTGCGGCCGGCCTCGTCGAGCGCCCGCCGCAGCGCGTACTCCAGTTGCGCGTTGACGCTGCGCAGGTCGTCGGCCGCCCACTTGGCGATGGCGTCGTAGACGGCGGGGTCCAGCCGCAGCAGCACCTTCTTGCGTTCGGCCATGGGATCAGGAGTACAGCGAGCCCGCGTTGACGACGGGCTGGGTGGCCTTGTCGCCGCACAGGACCACCAGCAGGTTGGACACCATGTTCGCCTTGCGTTCCTCGTCGAGCTCGACGACGCCCTGCTCGCGGAGGCGATCGAGCGCGAGGCCGACCATCCCGACGGCGCCCTCGACGATCATGGTGCGGGCCGCAACCACCTGGGCCGCCTGCTGACGCACCAGCATCGCCTGCGCGATCTCCGGTGCGTACGCGAGGTGGGTGATGCGGGCCTCGATCACCTCGACGCCTGCCAGGTCGGTTCTGTCCCTCAGCTCGGCGGTGAGCTCGGCGGCCACCTCGGTGCCGTCGCGCAGGCTCGTGCCCTGCGTCTGGTCCGAGTCGTAGGGATGCGTGGTGGCCAGGTGCCGGACCGCCGCCTCGGACTGGATCGCGACGTACTCCTCGTAGTCGTCGACCGCGAAGGTCGCCTTGCCGCTGTCGACGACCTTGTAGACGACCACGGCGGCGATCTCGACCGGATTGCCCGCCGCGTCGTTGACCTTCAGTTTCGAGGTCTCGAAGTTGCGCACCCGCAGGGTGACCCGGCGCTTGGTGGTGAGCGGGAGCACCCACTGGAAGCCCGCATCGGCGACCGAGCCGACGTAGCGGCCGAAGAACTGGACGACCTTGGCCTCGTTCGGGTTGATCACCGTGAAGCCGGTTGCCAGGAGCACGACCACCACCGCGAGCACGATCGCCGCCACCGCCCCTGCGGGGCCCGCGAAAGCCGCCGCCGCGGCCACCGCCGCGAGCACCACCAGCCCCAGCAACACCGCGAACCCGTTCAACCGAAACGCCCGACGCTCCATGTCCCACCTTTGCTATCGAAGTGATATCACCACGATAGCAAAGGGGTCAGAGCAGCTTGGACAGGAACAGCTTGGTCCGATCGTGCTGCGGGTTGGCGAGCAGCTCCCTCGGGTTGCCGGACTCGACGACCACGCCACCGTCCATGAACACCAGCTCGTCGGCGACCTCGCGGGCGAAACCCATCTCGTGGGTCACCACGACCATGGTCATGCCCTCCTTGGCGAGGTTCTTCATCACCCCGAGCACCTCCCCCACCAGCTCCGGATCGAGAGCGGAGGTCGGCTCGTCGAACAGCATCAGCTTCGGGTCCATCGCCAGCGCCCGCGCGATCGCGACCCGCTGCTGCTGGCCGCCGGAGAGCTGCGCGGGATAGGCGTCCGCCTTCTCGCTCAGGCCGACCTGATCGAGGAGGTCGCGGGCGCGTTCGACGGCCTTCTTCTTGGGGACCTTCTTCACCTGCATCGGCGCCTCGATGATGTTCTCGAGCGCGGTACGGTGCGGGAACAGGTTGAAGTGCTGGAACACCATGCCGATGTCCCGGCGCTGGCGCGCCGCGGCCCGCGGGTGCAGCTCGTAGAGCTTGCCGCCGCGCTCGGAGTATCCGACCAGGTCGCCGTCGACGTAGAGCCGGCCGGCATTGACCTGCTCGAGGTGGTTGATGCAGCGCAGGAACGTCGACTTCCCGGACCCGGACGGCCCGACCAAGCAGAGCACCTGGCCTCGTTCGATCTCGAGGGACACCCCTCGCAGCACCCTGAGGGCGCCGTAGTTCTTGCAGACCCGGTCGGCCTTCACCATCAGCGTCATCGTCGCTCGCCTCCAGTCTCGATCATCGGCGTTCGCCTCCAGGCGTGTCGGGCAGGGTGTCGGGCGCGGGCATGATCGTGACCGGTTTGCCCTGGGCGTCGGCGAGCGCTTCGAGCTGACGCGTGGTCAGAGTGCGCGAGACGCCACGCGAGTAGTACCGCTCGAGGTAGAACTGGCCGACCATGAGCACGCTGGTGATCGCCAGATACCAGGTCGCGGCCACCAGCAGCAGCGGGATCGGCTGGAAGTTCGCGCCAGAGATGTCCCGCGCACGGCCGTAGAGCTCGAGGCTGAACGGGATCGCGGTGACCAACGAGGTGGTCTTGAGCATGCTGATCAGTTCGTTGCCCGTCGGCGGGATGATCACCCGCATCGCCTGCGGCAGCACGGTCCGGCGCATCGTCTGCGACCACGACATGCCAAGCGCGGTGGACGCCTCGGTCTGGCCCTCGCTGACCGAACTGACGCCGGCGCGGACGATCTCCGCCATGTACGCGGCCTCGTTCAACCCGAGCCCGATGATCGCGAACAGGAACGCGGCCTCGAGGCCCTGCAGCTCGATGTGCGCGAACTGGTGCACAAACGGGATGCCCAGGTCCAGCGTCTTGTAGATGGACGAGAACAGTCCCCAGAACACCAGCTGCACGTACACCGGGGTGCCGCGGAAGATCCACAGGTAGACCCACGCCGACGTCCGCAGCACCGGGTTCGGGGACAGCCGCATCACCGCGAGCACGACGCCAAGCACCACCGCGAGCGCCATCGACAGCACCGTCAGCTGGATGGTCACCCAGGCCGCGGACGAGATCCGTCGGTCGAACAGGTACTGGCCGTAGACATCCCAGGCGAACGCGGGGTTGGTGGCGGCGCCGTACACGAACAGCCCCAGCAAGGTCACGACGACGATCGCGGCGATCCAGCGGCCGGGCCTGCGCAGCGGTATCGCCTTGATCGCCTCCGGCTCCGGCGAACCCCCTGTCTCGGGAGCGTCGCTCTCACTCAGTGCTGGCATCGGTGTCCACCTTTCCCGGCTCAACCGGCCGCCCCGTTGATCTGCGACTGCGTGATCGTGCCCGATCCAACGCCCCAGTTGTCTGCGATCTGCTGATACTGACCGCCGTCGATGAGGTACTGCATGGCCCGCTGCAACACGGGTGCCAGGGGCGATCCCTTGACGAGCGGCCAACCGTACGGTGCCGAGTCGAACACCTCACCGGCTGCCTCCATCCGGCCACCGCTGCGCTTGATCGCGTATGCGGTCACCGGCGAGTCGGCGGAGAGGGCATCAACCCGGCCGAGGATCAACGCGTTCGCGACGTCGTCCTGGCTGTCGAACTTCACCTTCTTGATCGGCGGTCTACCCGCCGCCACGCAGGCCTCGCTCTTCGCGGGCACTTCGTCGATGTCCTCGGTGGTCGTGGTCTGCACGCCGACCCGGAGCCCGCACGCGTTGTTCGGGTCCACCGGCTCACCGGTCCGCTGCGCCCACTGGATGCCCGCGCGGTAGTAGGTGACGAAATCGACCGACTCCTCGCGCTCCTTCGAATCGGTGAACGAGGACATGCCCATCGTGTAGGTGCCTGCCTGCACGGCGGGGATGATCTTGTCGAAGTCCGCCTGCTTGTAGTCGACCGTGAGTCCGAGGACCTTGCCGACGGCGTTCAGCAGGTCCACGTCGAAGCCGACGATATTGCCCGCCTCGTCCTTGAACTCGTTGGGCGCGTAAGGGACATTCGTTCCGGCGATCAACCGACCGGACGCGGCGACCTCGCGCGGCAGGTCCGCGGCGATCTCGTCGACCCGATCTACGGGCACGTTGTCCGCGACCGGGATCAGTCCCTCGTTGTTGGTCACGCACGAGGACAGCACCAGCGCGAGGAGCGTTGCCCCGACGACCGCACCGACGCCCCTGGTGCGTCTCCATGCTCGGCGGCCTGCCCGAACGGGCGCCGCGGAACACGAGTTGGATCGAGGAATCACCAGGAAAGAGTACTGGGTCGGGGGCCAACCGGACGAAAGGTCTGGCCGCCGCCGTCACCCGACAGCGACACCGGCCGCCTCGATCAGCGCCGGACCACCCTGGCGGTCACGGTCTCGGCGAATTCCGCCGTCGACGCCAGCCCGCCGAGGTCGGCGGTCGCGACCCCGGCCTGGAGGGTGTTCGCCACCGCCGTCTGGATCCGCTCCGCCGCCCGACCGAGCGCGGGGTCACCGCCGCGGGTGCTCAACCAGTCGAAGAGCATCGCGGTCGAGAGGATCATCGCGGTCGGATTGGCGCGATTGCGGCCCGCGATGTCGGGGGCGGCCCCGTGTGCCGCCTGCGCCATCGCCTTGGTCTCGGACGCGTTGAGCGACGGCGCGGTGCCGAGCGAACCGGACAGCTCCCCTGCCAGATCCGAGAGGATGTCACCGAACATGTTCTCGGTGACCACCACATCGAAGTCCTCGCCCCGCCGCACCAGGTGTGCCGCCATCGCGTCGACGTGTTCGTTTCGCACCTCGACGCCCGGGTAGTGCGTCCCGATCTCGTGACACACATCGCGAAAGAGTCCGGTGGTCAGCGCGAGCACATTCGCCTTGTGCACCACCGTGACCCGGCCGCGGCGCCTGGAGGCGAGCTCGAAGGCGGCGCGGGCGATCCGTTCGGTGGCCCGCCTGGTGACCACCCCGACCGCCATCGCCACATCGGGTGTTGGCATGAACTCGCCACTGCCGGTGAACATGTTGCGGTCCGCGTAGAAGCCCTCGGTGTTCTCGCGGACGATCACCAGGTCCATCTCGGGCGACACCGCGCGCACCCCGGCAAAGGCACGTGCGGGCCTGACGTTGGCAAACAGGTCGAATCGCTTGCGGATGGTTCCGCCGGGGGTCAACTGACCTCGGAAGGGATCCGGATAGGAGGCGCTGTCGTGCGGGCCGAGCACCCAGCCGTCGAGGTCGGCGAGCGCAACCAGGGTCGACTCCGGCATCGGCGTCCCGTGCTCGCCGATTGCCTCGAGGCCGACATCCAGGGGTACCCAGGTCACCGGCGTGCCGCCCACGGCCGCGACGGCGGCGTCCGCGATCCGCCGAGCCGCGGGCACGATCTCGTGGCCGATCCCGTCTCCCACCAGCAGGCCCAAGCGGGTCGGCTCCGATGTCGCCTGCCGGGCCGGCTCCGATGTCGCCTGCCGGGCCGGCTCCGATGTCGCTTGCCGGGTCGGCTCCGATGTCGTTGCGCTCGTCGGGTTCACCCGACAATCATTGCTCACCATGGTGCAGTCCGTGGAGTTGTTGCTCGACGACCGCCTCGACGCCGCGGTGCGCCGGGAGTGGCGCCAGGTCTCCGGAACCGGGATCCGCGGTCAGGACGCGGTCCGGCAGGTCTCGAACCGCCCGCACATCACGCTCGCGGTGGCCCAGCACATCGACCCCGAGACCGACCTCGAGCTGCAGCGGGGACTGCTCGCCCCCGCCCTCCAGATCACCCTCGGCGGCCTGGTCGTGTTCGGCGGTCATCGAAAGACGCTGGCACACCTGGTCGTCCCGACCGCCGGTCTGCTGTCGCTGCAGCGGACCGTCTTCCGCCTGATGCACCACAGCGAGGGGATCCCCGCGCACACCCATCCCGGGGACTGGACGCCGCACGTCACGCTGGCCAGACGGGTGCTCCCCGAGCAGATCGGGTCCGCGATCTGCGCCGTCTCGGCCACCCACCTGACCGGACACGCGGTCTCGATCAGGCGGTGGGACGGCGAGGCCAAGCGGGAATGGCTGATCGCCTGAGGCGAGTTTCTCCCCACCCTCGCCGCAGGCGAGTTCTCCCACACCGACGCGCCCCGGGCGGGAAGAATCGGACACGCGGCCGCGTTGAACCCGGTCGATACGCATTGACGAGAGGATCCAGATGCCCACGCAGACCCTGACCCAGCAGAATTTCGACGAAGTCATCGGCGGGAACGATGTCGTCCTCGTCGACTTCTGGGCGTCGTGGTGCGGACCGTGCCGCAACTTCGCCCCGACCTTCGAGGCCTCCGCCGAGCAGCATCCCGACGTGGTGCACGCGAAGGTGGACACCGAGGCCGAGCAGGGACTCGCGGCCGCGGCCAACATCCGGTCGATCCCGACGATCATGGCCTTCCGTGAGGGCATCCTGGTCTTCTCGCAGCCCGGCGCACTCCCGCCCGCGGCGCTCGAGGATCTGGTGACCCAGGTCCAGGCCCTGGACATGGACAAGGTCCGCGAGCAGGTCGCGGCCGCTCAGGAGTGAGCACCCGCGGGCCCGTCTGAATTCACGGCTGACCGCCGCCTCGTAGACGTGCGGCACCTCGACGAGGATCGCGGCCAGGCGCGCCGCGGCCTCCTCGACGTCGGCATCGGAGAGCGCCGCCGGGTTCGCATTCTCGGGGGCCCGCCATCCCCGAGTCGGTCTCGGCACCACTCCACTGCCGCAGCTCGACGCAGGGCCGTATCTGTCGTACGGGTTACAGTGCTGGCGTTCGGCATCATGTCCCCGCTGGGTCTGGCGTACTTCGTCCGCGCTGAACTCCGCGAGCGCCGCAAGGCCAAGGCGACCGCGGACGCGCCGGCGGCATCGGAACCGGGCGCCGTCGTCCCACCCACCGTGCGACGAACCTCGCAAGTTGGTGGCACCCTCGAACCATGCCCGAACCCAACCCGCCGACGGTCTTGCTCGTCGAGGACGACGTCCGCCTCGCCGACCTCCTCTGCGACCTGCTCGCCGAGGAGGGTTACGTCGTCGAGGTCGCGACCGACGGGCAGCGCGGCCTGCACCTGGGGCTGACGCGGCGGTACGACCTGATCGTTCTCGACCGCGGACTGCCCGTACTCGACGGCGTGGAGGTGCTGCGCGGGCTGCGCCGACACGCCGTCGCCACGCCCACCCTTGTGCTGACCGCGCGCGGCACCGTCGAGGACCGGGTGGAAGGCCTCGATGCCGGCGCGGAGGACTATCTGATCAAACCCTTCGAGGTGCCCGAACTGCTGGCCCGTCTGCGGGCGCTTCGCAGGCGCCCCCGAGACCGCGCGGAACTGCTCCCGGTGGGCGAGCGCCGGCTCGACCTGGCGAGTCGGATGGTGATCGGTGGCGACACCGCAGTCGAACTGTCCGTCAGCGAGTGTGCGCTGCTCACCGTCCTTGCTGCGGCACCGAGCCAGGTCTTCACCCGGGCGCAACTTCTCGACGCGGCGTTCGACGGCGCCGACGAGCCGGGCACCGTCGACACGTACGTGCACTACTTGCGACGCAAACTCGGGCGCGACGTCGTGCAGACCGTTCGCGGTGTCGGATACCGGCTCGGTGCCCGATGAGGCGGCGGCCGACCGTCGCGACCCGTCCGGCCGCCGTCATCGGCGACGAGCAGTTGCTGCGCCGCGCCGGACGTCTCGTGGCACTGCAGGCCGCGGCGGCTCTCGCACTGGTGCTGCTGGTGGTGGGCCTCGCAATGTATCTCGTCGACGCCCGCTTCCAGTCGCGGCAGATCGACACGCAGCTGCGGTCCGTGGTCGAGGCCACCGAGGACGTCGACGATCCCCCACCCGGCACGGCACTCGCATTGCGTGGACCCGACGGTATGACACAGGTGAGCGCCGACGCACCACCCCAGATCGCGGGTCTACTCGACGGACCCGCCGGCTTCTCCGACCTGCGTGCGGGTGAGCGGCATTACCGCGCACTGGTCGGCGACAACACCCACGGCCGGGTCGCCGCCGCCCTCGACCTCGAGCCGTTCGAAGCGGGGCGGCATCGGTTGCTCGCGGCCCTTGTCCTCGCCGAGATCACAGGTATTGCCGCTTCCTCGGTCGTGGTGGTCCTCCTGTCCCGCAGATCGATTCGGCCATTGACCCTGGCGCTGTCGCTGCAGCGACGCTTCGTCGCCGATGCGTCGCATGAGCTGCGTGCCCCGCTCACGGTGCTGCACACCCGCGCGCAGCTGCTCGCCCGCCGCGTCGGACAGCTCGAGCCCGAGGAGGTATCCCGCCAGCTCGACGGAATCGTCGCCGACACCCGCGCGCTCGGTGAGCTGGTGGAGGACCTGCTGCTCTCGGCGGCCCTCGAGACCGGACCCGACACCCGGGAGCCTGTCGACGTCGCCGCGCTGTGCGAGCAGGTCCGCGACAGCGTCGAGGCGCACGCGCGGTCGCTGGGAGTCGACGTCGACGTCGACGTCGACGTCGAGCACGGCGACGCGCCCTGCATCGTGAGCGGGTCTCGTCCGGCCCTGCGGCGCGCGGTGCACGGACTTGTCGACAACGCCGTCACCCACGTGCGCCCCGGCGGACGGGTCACGCTCCATGTCGACGGCGACACCGACCTGGTGCGAATTGCGGTGACCGACACGGGTACCGGCATCGAACCGCGGCAGCTGGACCGGCTGTTCACCCGCTTCGCACACGGCCCCGAGCAGCCTGCCGGCGGCCGGCGGTACGGTATCGGGCTCGCGCTCGTCCGTGAGATCGCGACTGCCCACGACGGCGAGATACTCGTCGATCCACGGAACGGTCGCGGGGCCACCTTCACGCTCGTCCTGCCGAGGCACCCCTAGGACACTCCCAGAAGGCTCCAAGAATTCGCGCCTACCGTGGCAGCCGGTACATCGGACACACCCGGCGGAGGCGAGTGATCATGGGGCCCACAACGTTCAACGGTCTACCCATCCACCCATTGCTCGTGCACTTCGTGGCGGTCCTGGTGCCGATCTCGGCACTACTCCTGTTGCTGGCCGTCTGCTGGCCCTCGACGCGACGGCGGATCGGCATCGTCTCCCCGCTGGTCGCCCTGGTCACGCTCATTCTCGTACCCCTCACGACGCACGCCGGTGAATGGCTCGAGCATCGCACCCCGCGCGATCCCCTCGTGCAGATCCACGCCGAGTTGGGGGACCAGTTGATCTACTGGTCGGCCGGCGTTTTCCTCGTCGCACTCGGATGGTGGGCGATCCACCACCCGCGATTCCAGGCGTGGCGGGCCGGACGCGGCGGGCCGACGGGCGGCACTGCGACACGCATCGTCGCCACCGGACTTGCCGTCGTCGCGGTGGCGCTGGCGGTCGGATCGATGGTGCAGGTCTACCGGATCGGAGAGAGCGGTGCGGCAGCAGTCTGGGGCGACTCGACCGCCGCCGATTCCCCGGTCGCGCAGTGACGCCGGACCACTTCGGGCAGCCGTGCACAGATGGTGACGCGGTGCCGTCGGCAACACGATTCGCGCCGTGAACTCGAACAGGAGTCCTCGAATGCTGTCGAGCAGGCCGGAACCCATGCCGTAAAGCCGCACACCGCTGGGTTGTCGTCACCATTCCTGACGCCGAACTCGACGAACTGGCGTCCCTGTGCGAAGGCGAATGGTCTGTCCCCCGCCACCGCGCGCACCGTCGCCGAAGAGTTGACCGCGCACGAGTCGTTCGCGGCGCACGCGGACCTCGTGACCCAGGTCCAGGCGCTGGACATGGACAAGGTCCGCGAGCAGGTCGCGGCCGCTCAGGAGTGAGCGCCCGCGGGCCGCGTCAGAGCGGTAGCGCCGTCTCCGCCAGACCGGCGGGGGCACCCCGGCGCCGGAACCACTCCTGACCGAACGCGGCCCGCAGCTGCTCCTCCGGCATCTGCAGGAACGGCCCGAAGTCGCCGACCTGCGTGGCGTGCGCGTGCATCGCGGCCCGCTTGGCACCCATCGCCGCGGTCACGTCGACCACGGTGGTGATGTCCTCCTCCGACAGACCGAAGGTGTCGAGGTTAGGGGGCTGGGCGTCCTCCGACCACTCCGGATTGGCCGCCATCAGCCTGCGGATGTGATCACGGCTGACCGCCGCCTCGTAGACGTGCGGCACGCCCGCGATCTCCGCCGCGCGCACGCCCACATGGTGCACCTGCACATGGTCCGGGTGCCCGTAGCCGCCGTTGGGGTCGTACACGGTGACCACGTCCGCGGACTCCTCGACGAGGATCGCGGCCAGGCGCGCCGCGGCCTCCTCGACATCGGCGTTGCAGAACGCCGCCGGGTTCGCGTTCTCTGGTGTGCCCGCCATCCCCGAGTCCGCGTAGTGCAGCAGCTCCACTCGATGCGCTCCGAGCACGCTGGTGGACTCCTCCAGCTCCCGGCGCCTGCGATCGGCGAGCGACTCCCCCTCCGCGAGCAGACCCTCCGGGACCTCGCCGAGGGCGCCGTCGGTCGCGGTGACGACGACGACGCGATGGCCGGCGTCGGCGGCCTGACGCATGACACCGCCGGTGATGAACACCTCGTCGTCGGGGTGGGCGTGGAAGCAGACCAGAACGCTCATGCCGCAATGCTTCCACAGCATCACCCCACGACCCCGAGTGACCCGAGTAACTTGCCGACCATGGACCGGCCATGGGACACAGCGGAATCGGGAGTGCTGCGGCTTCCGTCGACACGGCTCGTGCGGGGACGCGCGCTGAGAAAGCCACTGCCGGACGGCGCTCGTCCCGAGTTCGGCCTCTACCTGCTCGGCAGTCCCCCGCCCGCCCACGAATGGGAATCGCGCTGGGTCCGGTGGCCGGATTTCCGGCTTCCGAGCGATCGGACAGACGCCCGAGACGCCCTGCGCGAAGCGTGGGAGCGCGCCCGCACGCAGCGGGTGGAGGTCGCGTGCGGCGGCGGCAGGGGCCGCACCGGCACCGCGCTGGCCTGCATCGCCGTGCTCGACGGGGTCCCCGCCGATGACGCGGTCGCCTTCGTGCGTGAACATTTCGATTCCCATGCGGTGGAGACGCCCTGGCAGCGGCGCTACGTCTCCCGCTTCGCCGCCGCGTGACCGGTCGACCAACAGGGTGGCGACCCGGTCACGGGTTGTTGAACCTGACCTCCGGGTAGGCCGGGCTCGGTCCGTCGAGGATCGGCTGCGGGACGCCCCGCAGGTGCTGGTCAAAGAAGGCGCCGACATACACACGGGTGAGGTCGACCGATCGACCCCCCGGCAGTGCGGCCCCGATCGGCGAGGCGGCCCCGACCGGCATCCCCAACCGCTCGGCGAGGGCGGGGATGTCGGTGAACGAGGCGTGGCCCGCGCCGGCCACGGTCAACCATCGCTTCCACCCAACGAGGCGGCTCCACGCCGCGTCCCACGACACGTCCCGGCCGCCGGGGCGGTGGACCTCGTCGTCGGTGCCCATCATCAGGAACGGCCGGTCCTTCACCCCGTCCGGCTGCATCGAGATATGGAAGGAGCCGTCCATGTTGACGCCAGCGCGAACGCGATCGTCCGACGCCATCGTCTCCGCTGTGCTGGCGCCGCCGATCGAGTGGCCTGCCATGCCGATGCGCTCCCTGTCGATCAGGCGCGAATGCGGCCAGGCCGAATCGGGTGCGGTGAGCCGGTCCAGGAGAAACGACACGTCCGCGGCCCTTGTCGCGGTGACGACGCCGAGGGTCCCCTCATCCTCGGTCCGTCCGCAGGCGAGGCAGGTGGACATCCGCCCGCCTGGGAACTCGGTCCCGAACGACTCGTTCGCATGGTCGACGGCGGCCACGACGTAGCCACGGGCGGCCAGCTCCTCGGCCAGGGCGGTGAGCGTGTAGCGGGAGGCGGTGAAGCCCGGCGACAGCACCACCATCGGGTACGAGCCCTCCACCGGCACAGCGTCGACGACGCTGTGGGTGCCGGTGGCGCTGAGTACCTCGGCGGGCACCAGGCCCGCCAACTCCTGCCCCTCGAGCAGCAGCCTGATCTCCTCGGTCGTGGCGTACCGAGCCCGCGCGCCTGCCCCGGGGTGGGCCGGGTAGTACATGCTGACCATCAGCTCGCGCCGGTCCGATGTGACCCAGGGGTCGGGGCGGGACTCGTCGACCAGGTGCAGGGTGTTGCGCCCGACCGCGAACGCACCTGTGGGAGAGGGCAGTTGGAAGACCGTGCCGATGGCCGACGAACCCGCGTCGGCCGCCGCGACCGGAGACGCAGCGCCGACGGCGGCCGTGGTGAGCGGAAGCGCGAGCGCGAGGACCACGGCGGGAACGATTCGGGAGGAGATTTTGATCACCCGCCCCACGCTAGGGACGGGGCGACCGTGAGGCATCGCCCCACGGTCGCCCATTCCCGACGGCCGAATCCAACCACGGGCTGATGCGCCCCCGCCGTCGCCCGACTAGTGCGCTGCCGCGTCCCAGCTGCGACCGGTGCCCACCGAGACCTCCAGTGGGACAGAGAGTTCGATGGCGCCCGCCATCTTCTCCCGGACCAGCGCCTCGACCTGCTCGCGCTCGGACTCGACCACCTCGAGCACCAGTTCGTCGTGGACCTGCAGCAGCATCCGTGAGCGCAGCCCCGACTCGGCGAGAGCCTTCTGCACGTCGATCATCGCGACCTTGATGATGTCGGCGGCGGTGCCCTGGATCGGAGCGTTGAGCGCGGCCCGCTCCGCCACCTCGCGACGCTGACGGTTGTCGCTGTTCAGGTCCGGCAGGTAGCGGCGCCTCCCGAACAGGGTGGAGGTGTAGCCGTCCTTGCGGGCCTGCTCGACGACCTCGCGCAGGTAGTCGCGGACCCCGCCGAACCGGGCGAAGTAGGCGTCCATCTGCCCCTTCGCCTCCTCCGTGGAGATCTTCAGCTGCGATGCGAGGCCGAACGCGCTCAGGCCGTACGCCAGCCCGTAGGACATCGCCTTCACCCGGCGACGCAGCTCGGGCGTGACCTCCTCGATCGGGACCCCGAACGCCCGCGAACCCACGAAGCTGTGCAGGTCCTCGCCGGTGTTGAACGCCTCGATCAGGCCCTCGTCCCCGGACAGATGCGCCATGATCCGCATCTCGATCTGGCTGTAGTCGGCGGTCAGCAGGTAGTCGTAGCCCTCCCCGACGACGAAGCCGTCCCGGATCTCGCGGCCGGCGTCGGTGCGCACGGGGATGTTCTGCAGGTTGGGCTCGGTGGACGAGAGCCGGCCGGTGGCGGCCACCGTCTGGTTGAAGGTGGTGTGGATCCGGGCGTCCTCCGCGACGGACTTGAGCAGCCCGTCGACGGTCACCTTGAGCCGGGTGGCGTCGCGGTGCGCGAGCAGGTGCTCGAGGAAGGGGTGCTCGGTCTTCTCGAACAGCGCCTCGAGCGCGGCCGCGTCGGTGGTGTACCCGGTCTTGGTCTTCTTCGTCTTCGGCATGTCGAGGTCCTCGAACAACACCACCTGCAGCTGCTTCGGTGAGCCCAGGTTGATCTGCTTGCCGATCACCTCGTATGCCGCGTTGGCGGCCACGTTGATGGCGTCGGCGAAGCGACTCTGCAGGTCGTGCAGGTGCGCGGTGTCGACGGCGATGCCGGTGTACTCGATGTCTGCGAGCACGCCGAGCAGCGGCAGTTCCATCTCCGTGAGCAGCCCGGCCGACTCGATGTCTGCGAGCTCGGTGTCCAGCGCGGCGGCCAGATCCACCACCGCCCTCG
Organism: Rhodococcus sp. PvR044; assembly: GCF_040548995.1. Classification (NCBI taxonomy): domain Bacteria; kingdom Bacillati; phylum Actinomycetota; class Actinomycetes; order Mycobacteriales; family Nocardiaceae; genus Rhodococcus; species Rhodococcus sp. PvR044. The sequence continues at coordinate 116,037 of NZ_JBEPSX010000011.1, read as the reverse complement.
CCCGCAGGATCTCGCTCTCGGCGACGGCCGCGTCGGCCTGGTCTTCCTCGTCGAGCAGCGAGAGCTGTGCCTCGCCCGACTCCTCGACCCGCAGCTCGCGCTTGAGGTACCGCAGCGACAGATCGTCGAGGTTGAAGCTGCGCTGCCCCGGCCGGACCAGGTACGCCGCGAGCGCGGTGTCGCTGGTCAGCCCGCCCAGCACCCAGCCGCGACCACGGAGGGCGTGCATCGCCACCTTGGCCTCGTGCAGCGCCTTCGGCTCGCTCGCGTCGGAAAGCCAAGCGCCGAGAGCCTTCTCGTCCTCGGGGCTCGCGGTGGCGGTGACGATGTACGCGCCCTCGCCGTCCGAGGCCGCGATCGCGATCGCGCTGGCGTCGCCACCGTACGGCTGCTTCGAGCCGACCACCGACAGCCCGTGCCGCTGCCCGGTGCGGGCGTGCTCGGCCAGCCAGTCCGCCACCTCGCCCGGCGCCAGCGCGCCGCCGCGCACCTCGAAGCCCTCCTCTGCCTCGGGTTCGGCGGAGGAGAGGGTGTCGAACAACCGGTCCCGCAGCACCCGGAACTCGAGATCGTCGAACAGCATGTGGATCCGATCCCGATCCCACGGCGCCAGCACCAGCTGGTCCGGGGTGTAGGGCAGCGGCACGTCGCGGACCATCTCGGTGAGGCGGCGGTTGAGGATCACGCTGTTCAGGTTCTCGCGCAGCGAGTCGCCGACCTTGCCCTTGACCTTGTCCACGTGCAGCACCAGCTCGTCGAACGAGCCGTACTCGCGGATCCACTTCGCCGCGGTCTTCTCGCCGACGCCGGGGATGCCGGGCAGGTTGTCGCTCGGATCGCCGCGCAGGGCGGCGTAGTCCGGGTACTGGCTCGGGGTCAGGCCGTACTTGGCCTCGACCTCCTCGGGCGTGAACCGGGTGAGCTCGGAGACGCCCTTCTTCGGGTAGAGAACGGTGACGTCCGGCGTGACCAGCTGCAGGGCGTCCCGGTCGCCGGTGCACACCAGCACCCGGTAACCCAGCTCGGTGGCCTGGGTGGTGAGGGTGGCGATGATGTCGTCGGCCTCGAAACCGGCCTCGGCCATCACCGGGATGCCCAGCGCGCCGAGCACGTCCTTGGTGATCTCCACCTGTCCCTTGAACTCGTCCGGGGTCTTGCTGCGGTTCGCCTTGTATTCCGGGAAGGCCTCCGCGCGGAAGGTCTGCCGGGAGACGTCGAACGCGGCAGCCACGTGCGTCGGCTGCTCGTCGCGCAGCAGGTTGATCAGCATCGAGGTGAACCCGTACACCGCGTTGGTGGTCTGTCCGCTGTGCGTCTTGAAGTTCTCGGCGGGCAGCGCGAAGAACGCCCGATAGGCCAGGGAATGGCCGTCGAGCAGCAACAACGTCGGCTTGTCGGCGGTTGCGGCGCCGTCGGGACGGGCGGAGGACCGTTGATCGGTTGCTGGGCTCACCGCACTGAGTCTAGGGACGTGGACCGACACCCGAGAACCACCCCGACCACCGCTACCCCACCCCGAGGTAGGCGCGCTTGATCGCCGGATCGGCGAGCAGCTCCTTGCCGGTCCCGGTCTTGGTCACCGCGCCGGTCTCCAGGATGTAGGCCCGATCGGTCCGGGTGAGCGCCTGCTGCGCGTTCTGCTCGACCAGCAGGATGGTGGTGCCCTGCGCGTTGATCTCCGCGATGATCCGGAAGATCTGCTGGATCACCATGGGCGCCAATCCCATCGACGGCTCGTCCAGCATCAGCAGGCGCGGCCGCGACATGAGCGAGCGGCCGATGGCCAGCATCTGCTGCTCGCCGCCGGACATGGTCCCGCCGACCTGGGTGCGGCGCTCCTGCAGCCGGGGAAACAGCTCGAACACCCACTCCAGGCGCTCGGTATACGCGGCCTTCGTCTCGAATTTGCGTGCATAACAACCCATGTCGAGGTTCTCCTGCACGGTCATCCCGGGAAACACGCCGCGCCCCTCTGGCGCCTGCACCATCCCCATCTTCACCCGCTCGTGCGCCTTCACATGGGTGATGTCCCGGCCGTCGAACACGATGCGGCCGTGGGTGAGCGGCAGCAGCCCGGACAATGCCCGCATGGTGGTGGACTTACCAGCCCCGTTCGCGCCGAGCAGGGTCACCAACTCGCCGCGGTCGACATGCAGCGAGACCCCGTGCAGCGCCTGGATGCGCCCGTAGCTCACCGCGACGTCGGTCACCTCCAGCAGCGGCCCCTCGGCGGTCGCGACCGAACCGGCCTGGCCGGCCTCGTCGGTCTTCCTATGCGATGGCATCGTCGGGCACCCCCAGGTAGGCAGCGATCACGGCCGGGTTCTCGCGGATCGCGGCGGGCAGGTCGTCGGCGATCTTCTTGCCGAACTCGAGGACCACGATGCGATCGGTCACACCCATCACCAGGCGCATGTCGTGCTCGATCAGCAGCACCGTGAAGCCGTCGTCCCTGATCTTGCGGATCAGGTCCATCAGGGCGGACTTCTCGCTCGGGTTGAAACCGGCGGCGGGCTCGTCGAGGCACAACAGCTTGGGCTCGGTGGCAAGCGCCCTGGCGATCTCCAGTCGCCGCTGGTCGCCGTACGAGAGGTTCTTCGCCTTTTCGACCGCGCGGGGCGCGATGCCGACGAACTCCAGCAGCGCCATCCCGCGGGCAACGGCGTCGCGTTCCTCGCGGCGATGACGGCGGGTCCGGAAGATCGCGCCTGGGACCGAGGTCCGGTGCCGGGCATCGGTGCCGACCACCACGTTCTCCAGCGCGGTCATCTCGCCGAAGAGCCGGATGTTCTGGAAGGTTCGGGCGATGCCGAGCCGCGTGATCTCGTTGCGCTTCGTCTTGGCCAGCGGCTCACCGTCGAACATCACCCGCCCGGCCGACGGCTTGTATACCCCGGTGATGGCGTTGAAACAGGTGGTCTTGCCCGCGCCGTTGGGCCCGATCAGGCCGAGGATCTCGCCGCGCCGGATCTCGAAGGACACGTCGTCGAGCGCGACGAGCCCGCCGAAACGCACGGTCAGGCCCTCGGTCTTCAGCAGCGCCTGACCCTCGGCGGTCTCGATCTCCCGCTGCGGGGCCACCGCCTCGGCGACCGCCTCGGGGTCGACGAGCGCCGGGTCGATGGCCGCGACGTCCACCACACCCGCGGTCGGCACATCCACCTCGGGCGCGAGGTTCGCAGCCATGTCCTCGTTGTCGAACATCGCGTCGCCCGCTCCAGGTCCCGCCGTCATCCGCCGACCTCCGTCGTTGCTCCGCTCGGCGCCGGACCAGTGCCCGGCGCGTCGCTGGGTCTACGTACAGCCTGGTAGATCTGCCTGCCGTAGGCCAGCAGTTTCTGCCGCGCCGGGAAGAGCCCCTGCGGGCGGAAGATCATCAGCACCACCAGCGCCAGGCCGAAGAACAGGTACTTGTAGTCGCCGAGCGACTGCCCGCCGATCTCGATCGACATCGCCCGGTTGGGCAGGTACACGATGATGAACGCGCCGACGATGACGCCGAGCTTGTTGCCCTGACCGCCGATGACCACCGCACACAGGAAGAGCATCGAGTTGATGACGTTGAACCCTGTCGGGTTGATGAACTGCACCTGCCCGGCGTAGAGCGCGCCGGACAGGCCACCGATCGAGGCGCCGATCGTGAACGCCCATAGCTTGAACTTGAAGGTCGGCACGCCCATGATCTCGGCGGCGTCCTCGTCCTCCCGGATCGCGACCCAGGCACGGCCGACCCGGCTGCGCTCGAGGTTGCCGACCAGCAGCAGCGCGATGATCACCATCACCATCCCGACCCAGAACCACCACACACCGGAGTTCAGGTTGCCGCCGGTGTTGCCCGCCGAGAACACCCCGTACGGCTTGTCCTCGGTCTCGCCGAGGTGCGGGTACGCGATCTGGGAGAGCCCCTGACCGCCGTTGGTGACGTCGGTGAGGTTGTCGGCCAGCAGCCGGACGATCTCGCCGAAGCCGAGGGTCACGATGGCCAGGTAGTCGCCCCGAAGCCGCAGCGTCGGGGTGCCGAGTATCAGCCCGGTGAACGCGGTGATGGCCACCGCGATCGGCAGACAGGACAGCCACGCCCAGTCCTCCGAGAAGAATCCGCTCTCGGTCATCTTGTTCCACGGGCTGTTCGGGCTGGTGAGCAGCGCGACGGTGTACGCGCCGACGGCGTAGAAGCCGACGTAGCCGAGGTCGAGGAGGCCGGCCTGGCCGACGACCACGTTGAGGCCGATGGCGATGAGCGCGTACATCGCGAACTGGGCCATCACCCCGCCGAAGTCGGTGCCCGGCGTATCCAGGATCGGCGGCCGCCAGACCGGCAGGATCGCGATCAGGGCGATCACCGGGACCCCGAAGAGCCACTGCATCGGCCGGGCCAGGCCGTTCCACCAGCTCCGGATTGCGTCGCCGACACCGTGTTTGTCGGGCTGGGGACCCCGGAGCAGCTCGGTCGGGTCTGGCTGCGCCGCAGCCGGATTCTCGGTACTCATACCCGCGCCCTTCCCAGGCTCTCACCGAGGATCCCGGTGGGCCTGAACATCAGCACGACGACCAGCAGCACGAACGCGACCACGTCGCGCCACTCGGTGCCGAACAGCACCTGGCCGTAGTTCTCCATGACACCGAGCAGCAGGCCGCCGAGCAGGGCCCCGCGGAGGTTGCCGATTCCGCCGAGCACCGCCGCGGAGAACGCCTTGATCCCGAGGATGAAGCCGCCGTTGAAGATGATCCCGGACGGGATCTTCAGGGTGTACAGCAGCGCCGCGGCGCCCGCCAGGATGCCGCCGAGCAGGAAGGTCAGCATGATCACGCGCTCGCGTGAGATGCCCATCAGCGTCGCGGTGTCGGGGTCCTGGGCCACCGCCCGGATCCCCCGGCCGAACTTGGTCCGGTTGATGATCATGTCGGTGACCAGGGTGAGCAGCAACGCGGCCACGATGATCACGATGGTCACGTTGCTCACCGAGGCACCGAAGATGCTGAACACCTCGACCGGCTGGACCAGTTTGATGGGCTGCTGCGCATTGGTGCCGCCGAGCCCCGGCCAGATCTCGGGGAGCACGTAGTGCACGAATTCCTGCAGCACGAACGACATTCCGATCGCGGTGATGAGGAAGGTCAGTGGTTTCGCCCCGCGCTTGCGCAGCGGCCGATAGGCGACGCGTTCGAGCCCCACCGCGGCGCCACCCGAGACGGCCATTCCGAACAGCATGGCCAGACCGAGGAACACGACCGTCATGACGACGCCCTCGTTGTACGCGTTACCGCTCGGCGTGAAGCCGAGCAGCTCCAGCGCCACGTACTGACCGAACATGCCGAGCATGAAGACCTCGGAGTGCGCGAAGTTGATCAGCCGCAGCACGCCGTAGACCAGCGTGTAACCGATCGCCACCAGTGCGTAGATGGCGCCGTAGCTCAGTCCGTCGATGGTCAGTTGCCAGAAGCTCGTCGTGAGCCCCTCGATGTTGAAGTCGATATTGCCCGCGTAGAGGGTTGCCGAGGCGGCGAGGGAAGTCGCGATCATCGAAGTCACTTTCAAGGTCGGGAGGCGCTACCGCGCCCCGACGACGCAGCCGGGGCCTGCACTGGAGCAGGCACCCGGCTGCGAGATCCGTTCTGTCAGTTGACCTTGTAAATCTGGATCAGGGCGTTGGACAGCTCACCCTTGTCGTTCCACTGGTACTTCTTGCCGACGCCCTGCCCGTCATAGTTCTTGACGTACTCCAGCATTCCGGCGCGGTCCTTCACCCCGGAGTCGATGGCCTTGAGCATGATCGTGGTCAGGTCGTAGCCCTCGACCGAGTAGACGCCGGGCGCCTGGCCGTTGAGTGCCTCGTACTGATCTGCCAGCGCGGCAGGCGCCGGGACGCAGGGGCAGGTGAGGACCGCGCCGTTCGCGGATTCGCCTGCCTGCTTGACGAACTCGGGATCGTTGGTGCCGTCACCGGAGCTGAAGGTCGCGGTCACCCCGCCCTCGCGGAGCTGGGTCACGAACGGCGCCGCCTCGGCGTAGTAGCCCGAGTACCAGATCGCGTCGGGCGACTCGCCCTTGATTTGGGACACGGTCGCCGAGAAGTCCTTCTGACCGGTCTTGACGCTGGCCGAACAGGCGGGATCCGCTGCGGCGCCGAGGGTCTCGGTCACCACCCGGGCCAGGCCGACGCCGTAGTCGGAATCGTCCTGCACAACGCACACCTTCTTCGCGTCGAGCGTGCCGGTGAGGTACTTGGCGACGACCGAACCCTGACTGTTGTCGTTGCCGAGGCCCCGGAAGAAGGTGGTCCAGCCGTTCTCGGTCAGCGTGGGATTGGTGGCCGACGCGGTGAGGAAGGGCAGCCCGCTCTGGTTGAAGATCGGGCCGGTTGCCTTGGTCTCGCCGGAGAAGGCCGGTCCCAGCAAACCGACGATCGATGCGTTGCTCACGATGTTCGGCGCCACCTGGGTCGCCTTCTGCGGGTCACCCTCGGTGTCGAAGGTCTCCATCTCGACCTGGCAGTTCGGGTTGGCCTGGTTGTGCTTGTCGAGGGCGAGCTTGGCCCCGTAGAGGATGTTCTGTCCGAGCGCGGCGTTGGCGCCGGTCAGCGCTCCCGCCATCGCAAGCGAGACCCCCGAACAGGTGGCGTTGCCGCTGCCTGCGGGATCGGCCGCGTCGGTGACGTCGGCGCTCGCGACCTCGTTGCCCGCCGAATCGAGGAGCACCCCCGGCTGAATGCTGAGCGCGCTCGACTCCCCCGTTCCGCTGGTTTCCGACGATCCGCCGTCGGTCGTCTTGCTACTACAGCCCGCGACGGCTAGCGCTGCTGCGACTCCAACGATCAACGCGCCTCTCGCTGTACGACGGTGCACGTCCCACCTCCGAAATCTGTGCGCCCCGGACAATTCCGGAGGGGCCGTCCGCCAGCCCGGACAAAACATAACCGTGCGGCAATGCCCGTGCATCACATTGAAGTAGTTCGCCGCGCCGCCTCAATTGCGACGGGCTAACTATACGAGCGACCAAGAATGGCGTCACAATGAAGAACCCGCAGGTGACAGCGATACTTGCGGGACCGGGGTTATTTCGTCACCCAATGCCGAAAGGCCGCATCTTCGTCGCGAAACACTTCGTTAGCGCAATGGTTACATTGCGTGTCGCGGACTATTTCGAGTCGAGCGTCTCGATCACGATCTTGGCGACGGCCTTCATCGAGGTCCGCCCGTCCATTGCCGCCCGCTGGATCCAGTTGAACGCCTCGGGCTCGGTCAGCGACTGCGACCTCATCAACGCACCCTTGGCGCGCTCGATGAGCTTGCGCGACTCCAGCCGATCGGCCAGCGTCGCGACCTCCCGCTCGAGCGCGGAGATCTCGGCGAACCGGCTCGCGGCCAACTCCACGGCAGGCACCAGATCCGCCTTCGAGAACGGCTTGACCAGATAGGCCATGGCGCCTGCATCGCGGGCCCGCTCGACGAGCTCGCGCTGACTGAAGGCGGTCAGGATCACCACCGGCGCAATGCGCTTGGCCGCGATCTCCGAGGCCGCATCGATCCCGTCGCGCAGCGGCATCTTGACGTCCATGATCACCAGGTCCGGCTTGAGCGTCTCCGCCAGCTCGACCGCGCGCTGGCCGTCGCCCGCCTCGCCGACCACGTTGTAGCCCTCCTCGCGGAGCATCTCCACCAGGTCCATCCGGATGAGGGTCTCGTCCTCGGCGACCACCACTCGGCGGGCGACGGCGCCGTCACCCTGCGCGGCCGGAGCGTTCGTCATCACCAATCCCCCTCGGTCGTCAGCCTCGCCCGAGTCAGGCGCCGCACCGTTGAAGGGTACCGGTGCTTGACGCGTAGACACGATCTTCTACAGTGGACAACCGCCAGCCCTCGTATCCCAATTGGCAGAGGAAACGGATTCAAAACCCGTGCAGTGTGAGTTCGAGTCTCACCGAGGGCACCACGAAGATTCAGGCTCGAACCCCCGTTTCGAGCTCCTGACGTCGACCCGCGTCCCACGTCATGGAACTCGTCCCGACGCACTGATGTCCATACCCACGACTGGACACCTGCGCGCATCCGTTCGACGACATGACAACCCTGACTCCGATGCGAAATATCCTGTCCGCCAGTTGTTTTCGCTCGAACCACCGGAATCACAACGCATCAACCCGAGCGCGATCTCGCGTGGGCGGCCATGGCTGCGCGCGGGCGCCCTGCGCACGCCCGTGCACGCACCAACTGACCCCTCGCAATAGGCCAACAGGAAGCGCACGATAAGTGGAGGACTCGGGCTCAGATGAGCGGACCGCGACCGCAACCGTGCTCCCTCGCGTGGCCGAGCCTGCTGCTCTAGGAGGACGTCATGAACACCATCACACTGCGTACGGCGACCGCTGCGGCCCTGATCGCCCCCGCACTCGCACTCGCACTCGGGGCCGGGCCGGCCGGGGCCACGGCGTCAGAGCCTCCCACCGCTCCCCCTGCCGTCATCGAGACGACACCGGTGGCCCCCGACCTGATCACTCCTGTGGTACTCCTGCCCGGGCAGACGACGTGGCAAGGCGCCCTCGGCACCGTCCTCGCCTGCGCACCCTGGGGACTCATCCCGCTCATCGGGCCCAACGTCGCCTTCCCGATCTGCCTCGCCTGACGGCACCCGCCACGCGCCCCGCGTCCACCCCGCATCAGCGCCGGGTGCGGTCGCCCTCCGCGGCGATGAGACGGAAATCCGCACCGATACGGTTGCACCATGACGAACGCCGGCCTTGCCGACCGCGCCTGCCTCCCGATGAGCGACGGCGACCGCGTCCGCCTGTTGCTCGACATCGTCGAGCTGGCACAGACCCGCGTCGGTCCCGACGAGGTCAACGACCTCGCCGGACCCGCGCTGGCTGCGCACGGGGTCGCGCTCACGCAGGACATGGCACGGGGCTGGAACCTGGCCCTCGAGATCCTGACCCGCACCCTGGAGGCCCGACTTCCGCAGTGACGTCGCCCGCCGGGACGGTTCGGCGCGAACCCCTCGTGCGCGCCGAACCGTCCCGGCGTGCCGTCACCAGCGCGCGGCGGCGGCGAACACCCGGTTCGGGTCGAACCGGTCGCGGATCTCGGACAACCGTCGGCGCTCCTGCGGACCCCAGGCCGCCAGCACCCGGTCGGCTGGGGCACCCTCGGCTCCGCCCGCGAAGTTCATCAAGGCCCCTCCGGTCCCCCACGGCTCCATCGCGGCCAGCACCGAGTCCAACGCACCCGGGACGACGCCCGCGATGGGTGGCGCGAGCACGCCGACCGCGAACAGGCTGAACGCCGCGTCCCGGCCCGCCACCGCGTTCGGGACCTCGGCGCCGCGGGCCAGCGCCCCACCCATCGCCCGGATCTCCGCCAGCACCAACGGCAGGCGTCCAGTTGGCCCGACCGTGGCGAGGAACTCGTCGATCGCCTCGGCCGGCAGCCGGCGCAACAGCATCGACCGCTCCGCTCCCGGCATCGGGTCGGTGGGATCGGCGTGGATCGACCCCACATCCGCGTACATGATCTCGGTGACGGTATCGATGATCGGCTCGGCCAGAGCGCGCAGCGGTGCCAGCAGCTCCTCACCGTCCTCCGTCTCGCTGACGTGCGCATAACGCAGGTGCAGCACGGTGCGGCCGCGCAGGGCCTCGGGCAGGACGGGCAGCGGCGGGAAGTTCACCACCGCGACCGAGGAGCTCACCGACTCGGGAATCCGGTGCACCCAGTCCCGCCAGCCGTGCAGGACCCGCGGCGCGTCGAGGAAGTCGAAGAACATGCCGCCGGCATACACTGTCTGAATCGGGAAGAGCCGGAACGTGATCTGCGTGACGATCCCGAACGCCGCCCCGCCGCCGCGCAGTGCCCAGAACAGGTCCGGTTCGCTCGTCTCGCTGACGCGGCGCAGCTGGCCGTCGGCGGTCACCGCCTCGATCTCGATGACATGGTCGGCCGCGAAACCGTAGGTCCGGGCCACCGGGCCGATCCCGCCGCCGAGTGTGTAGCCGACGACCCCGACCTCCGTCGCGGACCCACACAGCGCTGCTAGCCCATGTGGCGACGCGGCGTCGAGCACCTGCTGCCACCGCACGCCCGCGCCGACGGTCGCGATCCCGGCGTGCGGGTCGATGACGATCGAGTCGAGGAGCCGGGTGTTGATCAGGATCGACCCGGGCCCGGCGGCCGCGGCGCCGTGCCCGGTGGCCTGGACCGCGACCGACAACCCGGCGGCGGCCGCGATCCCGACGGCCGCCGCGACGTCCGCGGCGCTGGACGCGACCAGCACCGCCGCGGGACGGTGCGCGGTGGCGGTGTTGAACGACGCGACGGACAGGTCGAAGCCGCCGTCGCCCGGCGCGTGCACCGGCCCGGCCGTTGCGGCGCCAAGGCGCTCGGCCAGTGAGGGCAGGACGGGTGAGGATTCTTCGATGCTGGTGGACACGGGCATCCCTTCGCTCGATCGGAACTGTCCACCTCAGGACAGCCCACCGCTCTTACCGCGCTCTTACGGCCGGCTTGGCGCACTCTCCCCGACCAGGCTGGACAGCAGTGCGTTGATCTGGGCCCGGTCGAGGTCCGCTCCGCGCGCGGAGTGCAGTGCATAGTCCTGTGCGCTGAGCGCATCGCGCACCGCAGCCGCCTCCAGGGGACCGTCGATCGGGTCCATCCCCTCGGGCAGGAACCCGATCCGGCCGCCCAGTGACTGCACCGCCCCCGCGAGCACGGCGGCCTCCACGGGGTGCCCGGCGCCAGCCAGGACCGCGGCGGTGGTGCATCAACACCAGCCAGGACGTCACGTCACCGTCCACCTCGAGGACCGACTGCATGTCCCGAGCGGCCGACATCGCGGCATCCACGTCACCCGCGTCCATCGCCGACTTCATCAGGGCCCACGTCGAGGAGCCGACCGACCACCTGTTGCCGATGCGCTCGGCGATGGCGATCGCCGTCACCAGCTCCCCGCGCGCCTCGAGGGGGCGGCCGTGGTTGCGCAACAACATCCCCAACACCATCCGGGCGTCCGCCTCGGCGAAGCCGGACCCGAGAGCGCGTGCGGTCGCGGCACTGTCGCGGACGAGGTCGAGCCCCGCGTCATGGTCACCGTCCATCGACAGGAAGTAGCCGCACCATGCGCTCAATCGGGCCGCCTCCGCGCGGTCACCGGCCGCCGCCCACGCGGCGGCGGACTCCCGCGCGGCGTCGGACGCGGCCGGCCTGTTCCCGGTGAGATAGGTCAACGATGCGACGCCTGCCGTCGCGCGCGCGAACTGTCGCCGTTCGGGGGCGAGGTGGTCCGCCACGACCGCGTCGAGCGCCGCATGCAGGAAGCCGAGCCCCTCCCCGATGCGACCCATCCGGTACCAGAACCAGTACAGGCCACCGGCCAGCCCGAGGGCGCAATGCGCCTCACCCGCGGCGAGCGCGGACACCAGCGCCGCGCGGTGCTCGGCCTGGTCCGCGGAGAGCTCCCCCATCACCTCCGCCGAATTCGGGCCGTAGAGCGCGGACTGGCGGGCGGCGACCGACGCTCCGCCGGATCGGACTGCTGCCACGCGAAGTGCTTGATTGTCCGCAGCATCCGATAGCGCCGGGGCGCGGTGCCCGGCAGGACGGTGAGCAGCGATCGGCGCACGAGGGCGGTCAGCGGCTGCACCGAGGCGACCGCAGACGGAGCCCCGGTCACGGCCGCGGCTCCGTCGATGTCGAAGCTGCCCGCGAACACCGCCACCTGCCTGAGCACCACCGCTTGCTCGTCGTCGAGCAGCCGGTAGCTCCAGTCGATGGTGTCCGCGAGCCTGCGCTGTCGCGGTGGGGCGCTTCGAGACCCACCGCGCAGGAGGGTGAAGCGATCCTCCAACCCGTCGGCGATCTGCTGCTCGGAGAGCACCCGCAGCTGTGCGGTCGCGAGTTCGATGCCGAGCGGGATGCCGTCGAGTTCGGCGCAGATCGTGCGCACCGACGCGACATTGGCCTCGCCGAGGGCCCACCCGGGCACCACGCCGCCTTCGCGCGCCGCGAACAGATCCCGCGCCTCGTCCGGCGCGAGCGGCGGGACCTCGTGCAGCGCTTCGCCGTCCACCTCGAGGGGTTCGCGGCTGGTGGCGAGCAACTGCACCCCCGGGCACAGATCGGCGAGCGTGACGGCCAGTGCCGCGGCGTCCGCGACGACGTGCTCACAGTTGTCGAGGATCATCAGCATCGTTCGCCCTGCCAGCACTCCGGCGAGATGCTCCGCGCCGCCGACCCCCGGCAGTCCGAGCGCCGATGCCACCGCAGGCACCATCAGCGCGCCGTCGGTGAGTGCGCCGAGATCCACCATCCACGGGCCGTCCGCGGCACGTCTGCGCCGCGCGACCTCGATCGCGAGTCGGGTCTTGCCCACCCCACCCGGTCCGACGAGGGTGACCAGGGGGTGTTCACCCAGCGCCGTGGCCACCGATTCGATGTCGGCCGCCCGGCCCACCAGCAGGCTCCGCGGAGAAGGCAGGTTCGGCGCCCGCGGCGGGTCGGGTTGGGCCGGGCGCGGCGCCGCCTGACCGTGCAACGCGGCGTCCTGCGCCAACACGGCCGCCTCGAGCCGTCGCAGGGCCACTCCGGGATCGATGCCGAGTTCGTCGTCCAGGATCGCCCTGATCCGGCGCAGCGCGCCCAGCGCGTCGGACTGTCGACCACCGCGGTACAGCGCGAGAACCAGGATCTCCCAGATCCGCTCGTCCAGGGGATGTTCGGCGGCCAAGGCCTCCGCCTCCGCCGCCACCTCGGCGAATCGCTCCCGGCGCAGGCCCACCTCGAGCAACGACCTGCGGGTCTCGAGATGCATCGCGGTCAGCCGGGCGATCTCGGGCGTCGTGAACTCGGAACCGGCGATGTCGGCGTACGGCGAGCCCCGCCACAGCGACAGTGCCTCCAGGTAGGCGGCCGCCGCCGCGTCCGCGGAGGTCTCCGCGACCTCGGCGCCGGTCCGGACCAACTCCTCGAACCGCGCGACGTCGACGCTTCCGCGCGCGGCGGACAGCAGGTACCGGCTGCCATCGCGCACCAGCACCCCGTCCTCGCGCCTGGCCCTGTCCGGACTGAGCAGGTCGCGCAGTTTGGAGATCGCGACGTGCAACGAACTGAGCTTGGGCTGATCCAGGTCGTGCCACACCTGGGCCAGCAGACGGTCGGCGGACACGGAGTGCGGGTAGGCGAGGACGAGCGCCGCGAGCAGCGCGCGCTGACGGGCACCAGCGAGGTCATCGGGCGTCCGTCGCGGAGCGCGGCGACGGGCCCGAGCACCCGTAGTTCCAGGCTTTCCGGCATGGCCCGCCCCCTCCTCAGCGCCGCCGATTCCCCTGAGCGCCAGAGGTTACCGGACTCGCCTGCCCGCCCGGGCCGTCTCAGCCCCTCGGCACGACCCGCGAGAGCACCCCGGGCAGCGGGTGCCAGTCCGCGGTCACCACGCTCGCGTTGCCTGCCGCGAGTTCGTCGACGCGGGCCCGCGCCGCCTCCTCCGACGGGCTGGTGCCGTCGATCGCGGGGGCGACCTGGTGCGCGTCGGTCATCACCAGCAGGTAGCCGCGATCGCGATACCAGGCGGTGTCGATGCCACCGTTCACGAACGCGGCGGCGTCCCCGTCGAAGATCACGAACCACGGCCGGACCGTGGCGTCCGGATACCGGGTCTGGCGGGGGTCGCCCGCCTCCGCGCGATGCACGGCAGGGAAGGCGACGGCCTCGTCCAGCGCGCCCGCCGCGGCCAGATCCCGGAGGTGGGTGGCGTATTCGACGTCCGTCCACAGCGGATCGGCCGGATTCTTCTCCTCCACTGTTCCCGGGATCAGCTCGACGATGAACTTGCCCGCCAGCTCGCCCCGCCCTGGCCAGCCGTCGGCGCGCACGGCCTCGTCGAGGGTGACGGACGCGCCGCCGGTCAGGTCGGACGGCCGGAACAGCGCGGAGCCGAGCCGCTCGTCCAGGAGGGCGTCGAACTCGCGCGGGCCGAGCCCACCGGGGGCGTTGAAGCCGTCCTTCATCTCGATCTTGATCATCACCGGCCGATGACCGGGGTTCGCGTCGTGCCAGACCCGGAGATCGGCGAGGCACCCGGCGAGATCCTGATCCCGGGACAGGCCCCGCAACTGCTCCGGCGCGGCCGCGTTCGCGCAGTTGTTGACGTTCGCCAGCGGATTCTCGTGCGCGACCCGCCAATCACTCATGCCGCCACCCTTGGCGACCACGTCGAAGCTGTTGGTCCAGACATCGAGTTCGATCAGGCCCGCTCCCGAGTCCAACGCGTCCGCGAGGTGCTCGTACGTCTGCTGCTCGTAGGCGTTGTGCACGCCGACCGCGGTGGTCGCCGAGTACGGCGATCCGGATGCGGCCGCCGGATCCGCCTGGGCGGGCACGGCACTGACCAGCAGGACCGCGGCGGTGGCGGCGAGGGCGGCGATGCCTGCCTGTCGAGAAGGATTCACTTGGTGCTGCCTTTACGATGAACGGAGGGTGAACACCCGGCAGCGTACGGGCACCGAGCGCCCCCTGGTTCCGTTCTAGCCGAGCTGGATATCTCCCGAACGAAGGGCACCGACCTTGTCGAACACCGAGATTCAGCTCACCCGGCACGTGGCGGCGACGCCGGCGAAGGTCTGGGCGGTGCTCACCGACCTCGACGCGGCCGCGACGACGCTCACCGGGGTGATCAGCACGGAGCGGGTCGCCGGCGAGGGCTACGCCGTCGGCACCCGCTGGCGTGAGACCCGCAAGATGCTGGGCAAGGAAGCCACCGAGGAGATGTGGGTCGCCGAGGTGGACCCGGAGCGCCGGACCGTGGTGAAGGCGAACTCCCGCGGCGCCGACTACACGACCTCCTTCGCCCTCGCCCCGAGCGGCGACGGCACCGACCTCTCGATGACCTTCAACGCCGACCCCGGGAAATCCACCTTCCTGGCGAAGCTGCTGATGAAGTCCTTCGGCGGGCTCGGCGCGAAGGCCACCGCGAAGATGATGACGCAGGATCTGCGGGACATAGCGGCCGCCGCCGAGGCGGCCTGACTCCGGTTCGCCGGGTCAGGCCCCGATAGAGCCCTTGAGCATCGGCAGCATCGCCCACAGCTGGTCCTGCCAGTACGGCCACGCGTGGGTTCCCGTCGCCGGGAAGTCGAAGTGGGCGGAATCGATGCCCATGGTCATCAACCGCACCTGGAATGCCCTGGTCTGGGCCAGCGAGAGCGCCTCGAGTCCCATCCCCGTCGCGGTGTTGACGTAGTCGATCGGATAGACCGGACGGTTGTGCACGCCCGGCAGACCGCTGGCGGCCGAGATCCACATCGGTAGCCCGCGCAGGCCCTCGGCCTGGACGAACGGGTCGTGCCGCAACCAGGCCGGGTCCCAGGGCGGGCCCCACATGCAGTCCGAGTTGTACAGGCCCGCGTCGAGCATCGCGATGCGGATCGCCTCCCGCATCCCGGGTGCCGACAGGTTGAGGTAGCCCGACATCGCGCCGGCGAAGGTGAACTGGTTGCGGTGGTGGGCCGCCAGGATCAGGGCCGCATTGCCGCCCATCGACAACCCGACGACGGCGTTGCTGGTCCGGCTGATGCCGTACCTGGCCGCCAGGTGGTCGGGCAGGTTCTGGGTGAGGAACGACTCCCACATGTACTTGTACGGCTGGTTGGTGAAGTTGTTCGGGGCGTACCAATCCGCGTAGAAGCTGGACTCGCCGCCGACCGGTTCGATCACGTTGACGCCGTGATCCGACAGCCAGGCGGCGTTGGTCTCGTGTTCCCAGCCGCTCACGTCGTTGGTCGCCCGGATCCCGTCGAGAAGGTAGACGGCCTTGTTGCTGCCGTTGTTCGCCAGCCACATCCGGACCTTGATATGCCCGACCCCTCCCGGCGCAGGCACCCAGTCCTCGTGGAACCGGTCGTACGGATTGGCCGAGGCGGGCGCGGCGGCGCCGAGCGCCAGTCCGAGCGGTAGCACCAGTGCCGCGATCAGCAGCAGCACCGCGGTCCGCGCTCCGTCTCGGACACCCCTCGTAGATCCGCGCATCGCCATCGACCTCCGTCGTGACATGAGTCACAGTGGCACCACGCTATTCCCCTCGACTGCACCCGAGTCGCCTCCTCCGCGCAATCGTTACCTGCACGTGGCCCGAAACGACACCGTTCCGCGACCCTGAAACGCCCCGGTGTCCTGGCGAGACCGGCCCAAGATTTACCATCAAACCAACCGATAGGTTTGTCCGGTTTGGATACATTGACCGGCGAATGTGGCACGGCCACAAAGATCCTTGGGGAGGGGCGGCATCATGCGGGGAACGTGGTCGATTCGGGGACGCCGGAGGGCGGTCGGTCATGCCTAGGCCGGGCCCGGTCCGGCCCCTTGTCGGGGTGAAGATGGACGCCGTGCGGATCGAAGAGTACGACGCACAGGCCCAGCAGGAGGGGCTGCTGATGAAGTCAGGCAAGCCCAACCGATCGGAACTGATCCGGATCAAGCTGGCGTTCGCCGACGAGCACATGCCGAACGGCTGGCGCCCGGCTTGACCGCCCGTCCTACACCCGCACCGGCACCGGGGACAGGTCCCAGGGTCCGTCGCCCGCGAGCTGTAGCTGCTGCGCGTGGTGCTGGTCGACAGTGCTGCGGTGGCTGACGCTCACCAGGATGGTGTCGGGCACCTCCGTGCGGATCAGGCTGTACAGCGAATACTCGAGTCCCTCGTCGACCGCGGAGGTGGCCTCGTCCAGGAACACCAGCTCCGGCCGGATCAGCAGGATGCGGGCGAACGCGATCCGCTGCTGCTCTCCCGGCGAGAGGATCTTCGCCCAGTCCGCCTGCTCGTCGAGCCGATCGACCAGGTTCGCGAGCTGCACCTTCCGCAGGGCCTCCCGGATCGACTCGTCGTCGAGTTCGTCCGGCGTGCCCGGATAGGCGGCTGCGGTCCGTAGGTCACCGAGCGGCAGGTACGGCATCTGGGACAGGAACAGCGTCTTGGTTCCGGCGGGCCGCCTGACCTGCCCCTCGGTGAAGGGCCACATCTCGGCGAGGCTGCGCAGCAGGGTGGTCTTGCCACTGCCCGAGCGCCCCTTGACCACGAGGGTGTCGCCCGGCTCCATCGACAGGTCCAGGTCCGCGATCAGCGAGAACCCGTCCGGCCTGCGCACCTGCACCCGCTCGACCCGGAGCGCGCCCTCGAGCTCCGAGACCGCGATCGCGGGCAGTTCCCGCGAGTCCGAGTTGGCGTCCATCAGACCGTTGAGACGGATCAGGCTGGCCCGGTACCCGGCGAAGACGTCATAGGACTCGCGGAAGAACGAGAGCGAGTCGTGCACCTGCCTGAAGGCGGTCGCGGACTGCGTCATGTCGCCGAGCGTGATCGTTCCGTTGAAGAACCGCGGCGCCTGGATGATGAACGCGAACACCTCGGCGATCTGGTTGACCACCAGGTTCCAGCCGTTGAACTTCAAGGTACGGAAGACGATTCGCCAGTAGTTGCGGATGACGGCGGCGAAGCGGAAGAGCAGCCCGTGCCGCTCGACGCCCTCACCTCGGTAGAAGGCGACGTTCTCGGCGCTGTCGCGGACCCGGACCAGCGCGTAGCGGAAGTTCGCGGTGAGCCGCTCGTTCCAGAAGTTCAGCTGGATCAGCGGCCGGCCGATCCAGAACGCGACGATGGTCGAGAGCAGCACGTACCCGAACACGAGAAAGACCATGGCGCGGGGGATCTCGGTGCCGAACACCGTCATCGGCCCGGACAGGTCCCAGAGGATGGTCGTGAACGACACCAGGGAGACGATCGCGCCGACCGCGCCCATGGACAGCGAGCGCGAGATGGTGACGAAATCGGTGATGTCGGCCTGGATCCGCTGATCGGGGTTGTCGATGGTCTCGTCGACGAACCGGTCGCGATAGAACGCGCGCCCTTCCAGCCAGTCGGTGGTCACGTGCTCGGTCAACCACACCCGCCAGCGGATGTCGAAGGCCTGGCCGATGTAGTAGATCAGCAGTGAACGGGCAACGTGGATGGTGGCCAGCACCCCGAAGATCCACAGGCTCCGCCAGAACGTCGCCTTCGCCGCGTCCAAGGCCCCGACATCGCCCTGAGCGAAGGACTGCGCGGCCATCTGCAGAGCGGTGTACATCTCGTTGCCCTGGTATGAGAACAGCACCGTCATGCGGACCGCGAAGACCGTCATGAACAGCACCACTGCCAGCAGTGCGTACACCGGCGCGCTCTCGCGGCCCTTGAAGTAGTCGCCGCTGATCCGCCAGAACTGCCTGCCCCACCTGGTGGTCCGGAAGAGCACGTAGGCGATCAGGACGAAGCACACCGCCGCAATGGCAAATGCCCGGAATGTCCATATCAGGCTGGTGACGACCTCGTGGTCCCAGTCGAGCCCGCCGTCTTCCGACATACGCCACCCCATTCGCGCGTTCACGGCCCGAGCGACCAGACGCCCGCGCCGTAGAGATGGCGAAGTCTAACCCCGATGACACCCGCGCAGCGCGACCAACGGCACCGTCGTGCCGTTCCTGCACGGCGTCAACGAGTTTCGCCCGCAGTAGCGAGGGGACGCGCGACTACTTCCGGCTCGGGAAGTGCCGGATCAGGCCCTCCTGCACAACGGTCGCGAGCAGCTGCCCCTCGAGCGAGAAGAACCGGCCGGTCGCCAACCCGCGGGAGCCGGCCGCCACAGGCGACTCGGTCGCGTACAGCACCCACTCGTCGAACCGGAACGGTCGGTGGAACCAGATCGAGTGGTTCACGGTGGCCGCGACGATCCGGTCCAGGCCCCAGGACAGCCCGTGGGTGGTGATGATCGAGTCGAGCACCGTGGTGTCCGACGAGTAGCCCATCGTCGCGACGTGCAGCAGCGGGTCGTCGGGCAGCTCGCCGTCCGCCTTCATCCAGACCCGGTTGTGGTTGAGCTTCTCCCCTGTGCCCTTGAGGATCCAGCTAGGGTCGTTCGCGTAGCGCATGTCGATCGGCTTGAGGGCGTTGACGAACATCTGCAGCCGGTCCTCGTACCCGACGAAGTGATCGCCGAGCGGCGGCAGGGTGTCCGGGTACGGCACGTCCGGGACCTCGACCGCGTGCTCGAGACCCTTGCCCCAGTCCTGGAAGGCCACGAGCATCACGAACAGCTCCTGATCGTCCTGGTAGGCGACGACCTGGCGGTTCGCGAAGGCCCTGCCATCGCGGTGGCGCTGCACCCGGTACTCGATCGGCCGCTTCACATCGCCGCCCCGGATGAAATGGGCGTTGATTGCGTGCACCGGCCGGTCACCGGAGACCGTACGCCCGGCCGCGATGATCGCCTGGGACACCAGCTGGCCGCCGAACGTCCGGCTGCCGAGCTGGGCCTGGGGCGGGTGCTGCCCGAGGAACACGTCCTCGTCGAGCTGCTCGAGGTCGAGCACGCTGAGAAGGGTGTCGAGATCCCCCGCCCGAACAGGGCGGGGCTGTGCCCCCAGGTCAGTCACCTAGTGGTCCTCTTCTCCGATGCGGTGCACGTGAATCAGGTTGGTCGAGCCGACGGTGCCCGGGGGCGAACCGGCCACGATCACGACGAGGTCGCCCTTGTTGTACCGGCCGAGGGACAGTAGCGCGGTGTCGACCTGCCCGATCATCTGGTCCGTCGTCGAGACCGGCGACACCAGGAAGGTCTCGGTGCCCCAGGTCAGGGTCAGCTGGCTGCGCACCTCCGGCAACGGGGTGAACGCGAGCAGCGGCAGGTGCGTGTGCAGCCGGGCCAGCCTGCGGACCGTGTCGCCTGACTGGGTGAACGCGACCAGCGCCTTGGCATCGAGGCGCTCGCCGATGTCGCGTGCCGCGTAGGAGATCACGCCGCGCTTGGTCCGCGGGACGTGGGTCAGCGGGGGCACCCGGGTGGACTCGGCCTCGACCGCTTCCACGATCCGGGCCATCGTCTGCACGGTCTCCATCGGGAACTTGCCGACCGAGGTCTCGCCGGACAGCATCACCGCGTCGGCGCCGTCGAGGACGGCGTTCGCGACGTCCGAGGCCTCGGCGCGGGTCGGCCGGGAGTTCTCGATCATCGACTCGAGCATCTGCGTCGCGACGATCACGGGCTTGGCGTTCTCCCGCGCGATCTGGATGGCGCGCTTCTGCACCAGCGGCACCTGCTCGAGGGGCAGCTCGACGCCGAGGTCGCCGCGGGCCACCATCACCGCGTCGAAGGCCAGCACCACGGCCTCGAGGTTCTCGATCGCCTCGGGCTTCTCCAGCTTCGCGATCACCGGGACGCGGCGATCGAGGCGGTCCATGACCGCGTGCACGAGCTCGATGTCCGCGGGCGACCGCACGAAGGACAGTGCGATGAAGTCCACGCCGAGCCGCAGCGCGAACTCGAGGTCCTCGATGTCCTTCTCGGACATGGCAGGCACCGAGACATCCATGCCGGGCAGCGAGACGCCCTTGTTGTTGCTGACCGGACCGCCCTCGGTCACCTCGCAGACGACGTCGTTGCCGTCGACGGCGGTGACCGTCAGTCCGACCTTGCCGTCGTCGACCAGCAGCCGATCGCCGGGCTTGGCGTCCTTGGCCAGCTCGCGGTAGGTGGTGGAGACGCGGTCGTGGGTGCCGTCGCAGTCCTCGACGGTGATCCGCACCTCCTCGCCGTTCTCCCACACGGTGCTGCCGGTGGCGAAGCGGCCGAGCCGGATCTTGGGGCCCTGGAGGTCGGCGAGGATGCCGACGGCCTTGCCGGTCACGTCCGAGGCCTCGCGGACCCGGCGATAGTTCTCCTCGTGGTCGGCGTGTTCGCCGTGACTGAAGTTCAACCGGGCCACGTCCATGCCGCTCTCGACGAGCTCACGAATGCGATCCCCGGTCGCGGTTGCGGGGCCGAGCGTGCACACAATTTTCGTCCGTCGGGTCACGCGTCGAGCCTAGTCGGTGCCCTCACTCATCTCCATCGCAGGCGGTGAATTGTGCATACATACAAACAATTAGACCCTTTGCGTTTGCCTGCGATTCACACGACGGCGAGCGGCAGCGCCGTCGGGTGCACGGGCGACGGCAGGTCCGAGTGCCCGGTGAGGTACACGTCGACACCGCGCGCCGCTGACCGGCCCTCGGCGATCGCCCACACCACCAACGAGGCCCCGCGGTGCGCGTCGCCGCAGACGAAGACGCCCGGCGCCGTGGTCTGCCAGTCCGGGCCGCACGACAGCACGCCGCGCCTGGTCAGCGACAGCCCGAGATCGTCGAGCATCCGGCTGTACTCGACGCCCTCGAATCCGATCGCGAACAGCGCCATCTCACAGGGCAGTTCGACCTCCTCGCCGACGGGCCGGACGTGCCTGCGCCCCTCCTCGTCCCGGCTGACCTTCACCTCCGCCAGCACCATCGACCGCACGTTGCCCTGCTCGTCGCCGAGGAAGCGCTGCACCGCCACCTCGTAGCGCCGGACGCCGCCCTCGGCGTGCGCCGGCGAGGTGCGCAGCACCATCGGCCAGGACGGCCACGGGGAACGCTCGTCGTCGCGCTCGGTTGGCAGCTCCGGGTTGTAGTCGAGCTGCGTCACCGACGCCGCGCCCTGACGGTGCGCGGTCCCGAGACAGTCGGCCCCGGTGTCGCCGCCCCCGATGATCACCACGTGCTTCCCCTTCGCGGTGACGGGGCTCGCGCCGTCGCCCTCGCATTCCCGGTTCGACGGCACCAGGTGGTCCATCGCCAGGTGGATGCCCTTGAGTTCGCGGCCCTCCACGATCGTGTTGTCCCGCGCCCGCAGCGCACCGACGGCCAGCACCACGGCGTCGAACCGGGCGCGCAGTTGTTCGACGGTCAGATCGACGCCCACCTCGCAGTCGGTGACGAAATGGGTTCCCTCCGATCGCATCTGGGACAGGCGCCGCTCCAGAATCGACTTGTCCATCTTGAACGCGGGGATGCCGTACCGCAGCAGTCCGCCGAGGCGGTCGTCGCGCTCGAACACCGTCACGTCGTGCCCTGCCCGGGTGAGCTGCTGCGCCGCGGCCAGGCCACCGGGTCCCGAGCCGACCACCGCGACCTTCTTGCCCGTGCTGATCACCGGGTGCTGGGGCACGACGATGCCGCCCTCCCACGCCGCGTCCGCGATGGCCTGCTCGATCCGCTTGATCGTCACCGAGCCGCCGGTGTCGTTCTCGGCGATCGACAGCACACACGCCGCCTCGCAGGGCGCCGGACAGACCCGCCCCGTGAACTCCGGAAAGTTGTTCGTGGCGTGCAGCCGTTCGCTGGCCGCACCCCACCGGTCCCGGCGTACCAGGTCGTTCCAGTCGGGGATCAGGTTGCCCAGCGGGCATCCCGCGGAACCGGAGTGGCAGAACGGAACCCCGCAGTCCATGCACCGGGTCGCCTGCTCGGCCACCTCCCTGACCCGCTCGGCGGCGGGCTGCTCCGCATAGACCTCGTCCCAGTCGCCGATGCGCTCGGTGACCGGGCGCTTGGGCGCGTCCTTCTTGACCACCTTCATGAAGCCCTGGGGATCAGCCACGAGCCGCCTCCATGATCGCCGTGTCCACGTCCCGGCCCTCGGCGCGCGCGAGCCGGGTCGCGTCGAGCACCCGCTGGTAGTCGACCGGCAGCACCTTGGTGAACAACGCGCTTCGGCGCGGCCAGTCCGCCAGCACCGAGGCCGCCAACGGCGACCCGGTCCAGTGCCGGTGCTGCGCGACCGCCTCGGACAGCCACGCGAGGTCGTCTGCATCGAGCGGCTGCAGCGTCACCATCGCCGGGTTCACCATCTCCGGATCCAGATCCAGCACGTACGCGATGCCGCCCGACATGCCCGCCGCGAGGTTGCGCCCGGTGCGCCCGAGCACCACGACGCGCCCGCCGGTCATGTACTCGCAGGCGTGATCCCCGACCCCCTCGACGACCGCGGTGGCGCCGGAGTTGCGCACCGAGAACCGCTCACCCACCAGTCCACGCAGGTAGACCTCGCCGGACGTGGCGCCGTAGAGGATCGTGTTTCCCGCGATCACCTGGGCCTGCGCCACGAACGTCGCGTCCGGGGACGGCCGCACCACGATCCGGCCACCCGAGAGCCCCTTGCCGACATAGTCGTTTGCGTCGCCGATCATGTCGATCGTCACCCCTGGCGGCAGGAAGGCGCCAAGCGACTGGCCCGCCGAGCCGGTCAGCTCCAACCGGATGGTGTCGTCCGGCAAACCCTCCGCGCCGTAGCGGCGGGTCACCTCCGACCCCAGCAGGGTGCCGACCGTGCGGTTGACGTTGCGTACGGGCAGCTCCAGCCGGACGGGGTGCGCGTCCTCCAGCGCGCCCTCGGCGAGCTGGATCAGGGTGCGGTCCAGCGCCAGCTCCAGCCCGTGGTCCTGATCGCGCTGCCTGCGGCGCTGGGTCATCGGTGTGCCGTCGCGGTCGGTCGGGATCTCGAAGATCGCCGACAGGTCGAGCCCACGGCTCTTCCAGTGCGCGATGCCCTCCGCGGTCTCGAGCACGTCAGCTCGGCCCACCGCCTCGTCGACACTGCGGAACCCGAGCTGCGCCAGGTACTCCCGGACGTCCTGGGCGATGAACCGGAAGAACTCCTCGACGAACTCCGGCTTGCCGTTGTACCGCTTGCGTAGCTCCGGGTTCTGGGTGGCCACCCCGACCGGACAGGTGTCGAGGTGGCAGACCCGCATCATGATGCAGCCGGCCACGATCAGTGGCGCCGTGGAGAACCCGAACTCCTCCGCGCCGAGCAGTGCCGCCACCATGACATCGCGGGCGGTACGCATGCCACCGTCACACTGGACGGTGATCCGGTCCCGAAGGCCGTTGAGCACCAACGTCTGCTGCGCGTCGGCGAGCCCGATCTCCCATGGCGCGCCCGCGTGCTTGAGGGAGGTGAGTGGGGACGCCCCGGTGCCGCCGTCGTGGCCGGAGATGAGCACCACGTCGGCGTGTGCCTTCGACACCCCGGCCGCGACCGTGCCGACGCCGACCGAGCTGACCAGCTTCACGTTCACGCGGGCCTGCTCGTTGGCGTTCTTCAGATCGTGGATCAGCTGGGCGAGATCCTCGATCGAATAGATGTCGTGGTGCGGCGGCGGGGAGATCAGTCCGACGCCGGGCGTCGAGTGCCTGGTCTTGGCCACCCACGGGTACACCTTGTAGGCGGGCAACTGCCCGCCCTCCCCCGGCTTCGCGCCCTGCGCCATCTTGATCTGGATGTCGGTGCCGTTCACCAGGTAGTCGCTGGTGACGCCGAACCGGCCGCTGGCGACCTGCTTGACCGCGCTGCGCCTGCGCGGATCGTAGAGCCGATCGGTGTCCTCGCCGCCCTCCCCCGAATTCGACCGCCCGCCCAGGTTGTTCATCGCGATCGCCATCGTCTCGTGCGCCTCGGCCGAGATCGAGCCGTAGCTCATCGCGCCGGTGTTGAAGCGCGTGACGATGGACTCCACCGACTCCACCTCGTCGAGCGGTACGGGCTCGCGCAGCCCCTCACGGAACCGGAACAGCCCGCGCAGCGCGCCGCCGGCCGCGGCCAGCCGATTGACCTCCTCGCTGTACCGGGCGAACACCTCGTGCTGGCCCGATCGGGTCGCGTGCTGGAGCAGGAACACCGTCTCGGGGGTGAACAGGTGCAGCTCGCCCTCCCTCCGGAACTGGTATTCGCCGCCCACCTCCAGGCGGCGGTGCGCCCGATCGGTCGGGTTGTCGGGGTACGCGATCCGCTGCCGGATCCGGACCTCCTCGGCGAGCACGTCGAGGCCCACGCCGCCGAGTTTGCTGACGGTGCCTGTGAAGTACTCGTCGACCAGTTCGCGGTCGAGTCCGATGGCCTCGAAAACCTGTGCCGCCGTGTAGGACCCGACGGTCGAGATGCCCATCTTAGACATCACCTTCAGCACGCCCTTGCCCAGCCCGGTCAGGTAGTTGCGGACCGCGATCTGCGGCTCGACGCCGACCAGCTCGCCCTCACTGACCAGGTCCTCGATGGACTCCATCGCCAGGTACGGGTTGACCGCGGCGGCGCCGAAACCGATCAGCAGCGCCAGGTGGTGCACCTCGCGCGCGTCGCCGGTCTCGACGACCAGCGCCACCTTGGTGCGCTCCTTCGTCCGCACCAGGTGGTGGTGCACGGCGGAGACCGCGAGCAGCGACGGGATCGGCGCGCGGGCATGGTCCGAGTCGCGGTCGGAGATGATCAGCGTCCGGTACCCCGCCGCGATCGCCTCGCTCGCCGCCGACCGCAACTCCTCGATCGCCTCGGCCATGCCCGTGCCGCCGCGCTCGACGTCGTAGAGCGCACGCAGCACCGTGGCGGCCAGGCCCTGGTTGTCGCCGTCGTCGTTGATGTGGATGATCTTGCCGAGCTCGTCGTTGTCGAGGACCGGCCAGGGCAGCACGATCTGCCTGCACGAGGCCGCGGTCGGTTCGAGCAGGTTCTGTTCCGGTCCCATCACCCGCGAGAGGGACGTGACGACCTCCTCCCGGATCGCGTCCAGCGGCGGGTTGGTCACCTGTGCGAACAGTTCGATGAAGTAGTCGTAGAGCAACCGCGAACGCTGCGACATGACCGCCACCGGGGTGTCGGTGCCCATCGAGCCCAGCGGCTCACCCGGCGCGGAGGCCATGGGGGCGAGCAGGATCCGGAGGTCCTCCTCCGTGTATCCGAAGACAACCTGCCGCAGCACCACCGACTCGTGCGGATGCTGCATGTGCGCGCGTTCGGGCAGCTCCCTGAGCTCGAGCAGCCCGCTGTGCAGCCACTCCGAGTACGGACGCTCCCTGGCCAGCCGCAGCTTGGCCTCCGCGTCCGGCACGATCCGACCGACCGCGGTGTCGACGAGGAACATCTGGCCGGGTTCGAGCCTGCCCTTGGCCACCACCTCGGACGGCGGCACGTCGAGGACGCCGCTCTCGCTGGCGAGGATCACCCGCCCGTCCGCCGTCTGCCACCACCGGCCGGGACGCAGGCCGTTGCGGTCGAGCACCGCCCCGACCTCGGTGCCGTCGGTGAAGGTCACACAGGCGGGGCCGTCCCACGGCTCCATCAGCGAGGCGTGGAAGCGGTAGAAGTCGCGCCGCTCGGCCTTCATCTGGGCGTCGTTCTCCCACGCCTCCGGGACCATCATCATCACCGCGTGCGCCACGCTGCGTCCGCCGAGATGCAGCAGCTCGAGCACCTCGTCGAAGGACGCGGAGTCCGAGGCCTCGGGTGTGCAGATCGGAAAGAGCCGTGTGAGATCGCCGGGGATCAGCGCGCTGGCGAGCAGCGCCTCCCTGGCGTGCATCCGGTTGCGGTTCCCGCGCACGGTGTTGATCTCGCCGTTGTGCGCGACGAATCGGAACGGATGCGCGAGGGGCCAGGACGGGAAGGTGTTGGTGGAGAACCTGCTGTGCACGATCGCGATCGCGCTGTGGCAGCGGTCATCGCGCAGGTCGGGGAAGAACGCGGGCAGCTGCGCGGTGGTCAGCATCCCCTTGTAGACGATCGTCCGGCTCGACAACGACGGGAAGTACACCCCCGTGCCATCCGCCTCGACCTCGGGGCTCACCTGCTCGGCGCGCTTGCGCAGCCCGTAGACCAGGCGGTCCAGTACCAGGTCCGCGGGCCGCCCGTCCGGACCCGCCGGTGCCGCGACGAACAGCTGGCTCATGTGCGGCATGCAGTCGCGCGCGGAGTGGCCGATGTCGGCGCCGTCGGGGTCGACGGGCACCTCGCGCCAGCCGAGCACCTCGAGTCCCTCGTCCTCGGCGATCGCACTGATCCGCTCGACGGCGGCGGCGCGTCGATCCGGGTCCCGCGGGAGGAAACAGATCCCGGCGGCGTATGTGTTCGCGCCGTCGGGGTTCGGCTCGGGCAGCTCGAACCCGGCCACCTCGGCCAGCAGGGCGGTCGGCAGCTGCAGCAGGATGCCCGCGCCGTCACCGCTGTTCGGCTCGGCGCCCGCGGCCCCGCGGTGTTCGAGATTCGCCAGGGCGAGGAGCCCGTCCGCGACGATCGAGTGTGAGCGCCTGCCGAGGATGTCAGCCACCATCGCGACGCCGCAGGAATCGGCCTCCTGGGCCGGGTCGTACAGACCCTGCGGCGCGGGCGAGCGAGAGAACAGCAACGGGCACCTCCACATCGGCCGGGAAGGCTGCCGGGTGTGGCGCGCGGGGCCATCGCACGGAGCCTCGGCTGGCGGGTCCCACCGGGTCGGGTGGAGATCACACCAGTTCGGGGTTCCGGGACGACTCTGGCCCGAAAAGAAAACTCCGAGCGTCACACTCGGGCGTGCTCAGTTTAGCAGCAGAAACGCCCGAGTATAGGGGCGTAACCAGGACCGATCAGCCCCTGAGCGGCCTGCCCTGCCCGTCCTTGACGTTGCCGGAGAACATCATGATCCCGTCGATGAACGACCAGAGCCACACGACCGGGAATATGACGAAACCGATCAGCAGGAACGTCGTGATGACGCCCAACCAGAAGAGCAGCAGCTGCGCCAGACCGATGCCGGTACTGCCCACGTAGAGGCGGCCGACACCGCAGATCCCGACGAAGGGCAGCAGGATCTGCAGCAGGCCCGCGGTCGCCTTCGACTTGTCCGACAGCGGTTCGCCGGTCAGCGGGTCGCGTCCGAAGGGCGCCTCCGGGGCGCCGCCGAAATACGCCGGCTGCACGAAGGGCTGCTGACCATAGGGCTGTTGCGCGTAGGGCTGGCCGAAGGGCTGCACGGGCGGCTGCCCGTAGGCCTGCGGTTGTGCCTGCGTGGGCTGCTGCCCATAAGCCTGTGGCTGCGGCTGCGTGGGCTGCTGCCCGTAAGCCTCCTGCTGCGGCGCGGTCGCGCCGGCGTCCATGAGCCATCCCGGGCCGGTGCCCTCGGGTCCGTACACGGGACCCGGTGTCGATCCGCCCTCTGGTACCTCAGACATGTCGATATCTCCCCCCTGGTTGTTCATGAGCTAACTGTCGGTCTTGCCCGCCTCGGTACCGCCGGATTCCGCGGGGCCCGCGGGGCCCGCGTCGGGTGCTCCTTCCGACCCCCCGGTCGCGGATGAACCGGTCGCCGCGACTGCGGTCGCCACAGGCTCCCGAGGATGCTTCGGCTGGAGCTCCTCCGGGGCCTCCCGGCCCTTCTTCGCCGCGAGGAAGTAGATCACCGCTCCGATGAACACGATGATCGACGTGAACACGTTGATTCGGATCCCGGCGATGTGGGTCGCGTAGTCGTCGCGCAGGAGCTCGACGAAGAGACGGCCCATGCAGTATCCGGCGACGTAGAGCGCGAACAACCGGCCGTGGCCGATCCGGTAGCGGCGGTCCACCCAGACCAGCAGCACGACGATCAGCAGGTTCCAGACGAGCTCGTACAGGAAGGTGGGGTGCACGACCTTCTCCACCACCCCGGTGGAGGTGCCGGCCAGCTGATCCAGCCGGCCGTCCGCGTTGACCCGCTCGAAGATCTCCAGGCCCCAGGGCACGGTCGTCTCGCGCCCGTACAGCTCCTGGTTGAAGTAGTTGCCGATCCGTCCGATCGCCTGCGCGAGCAGGATTCCCGGCGCGACGGCGTCACCGAGGGCGGGCAGCGGAACCCCACGCTGTCGGCAGCCGATCCAGGCCCCGATACCACCGAACAGCACGGCACCCCAGATGCCGAGGCCGCCCTGCCAGATCTTCAGCGCATCGACCGGGTTGCCGCCCTCACCGAAGTAGGTGCTCCAGTCGGTGGCCACGTGGTACAGCCGGCCACCGATCAACCCGAACGGGACGGCCCAGATCGCGATGTCGAGGACCGTGCCCTTCTCGCCACCGCGGGCGACCCAGCGCCGGTCGCCCCACACCGCCGCGACGACGATGCCGAGGATGATGAACAGCGCGTAGGCGCGCAGCGGAATCGGGCCGATCGACCACACGCCCTGGGGCGGGCTCGGGATATAGGCAAGGATGTCGGCAGTCGAAGTCACGACGCCACGGTAGCCGAGCGGACTCCCGCGGCGAGTTCGGTGGTGATCGCGCGCAACGCCTCCTGGCCCTCGGCCACAGCCGTCACCAGCGCCGAGCCGACGATGACCGCGTCCGCGTAGGCGGCGATCTCGGCGGCCTGCGCGCCGGAGCGCACGCCGAGCCCGACGCCGACCGGGATGTCGGAGTGCTCACGCACCCGCGCCACCAGCTCCGGCGCCATGTTGGACACCGCGTCGCGGGCGCCGGTGACGCCCATCGTCGAGGTCGCGTAGACGAAGCCGCGGCACAGGTCGACGGTCTTGGCGAGGCGCTCGTTGGTCGAGGAGGGCGCGACCAGGAAGGTCCGGTCCAGTCCGTACTTTTCGGAGGCGGCCAGCCAGTCGGCGGCCTCGTCCGGGATGAGGTCGGGGGTGATGATCCCCAGGCCGCCCGCGGCGGCGAGGTCCCGGGCGAACTCGTCGACGCCGTACTTGAGGACCAGGTTCCAGTAGGTCATCACGACCGCCTTGCCACCGGCCTTGCTGATCGCCTCGACGACGGTGAACACGTCCCGGACCCGGAACCCGGCGACCAGGGCCGCGTCCGCGGCCGCCTGGATCGTGGGTCCGTCCATCACCGGGTCGCTGTACGGGATGCCGACCTCGATCAGGTCGCAGCCGGAGGAGACCAGCGTCTCGAACGCCTCGATCGAGCCGGGCAGGTCGGGGTAGCCGGCGGGCAGGTACCCGACCAGCGCGGCCCTCTTCTCCGCTCGACACTGCGCGAAGAGCTCACCCAGGCGGGACGGTGCTGCGGCGTGCGGCTGCGGTGCGGTCACTTCGCCTGGCCTTCCTCGTTGGAGTGGTCGGTGTCGCTGTCCGGCATCAGGCCGAACCACTTCGCGGCGGTGTCGACGTCCTTGTCGCCGCGGCCGGAGATGTTGACCAAAACGATCGCGCCCTCGCCGAGCTCCTTGCCGAGCTTGAGGGCGCCTGCCACGGCGTGCGCCGACTCGATGGCGGGGATGATGCCCTCGGTGCGGCTGAGCAACGCGAACGCGTCCATCGCCTCGGTGTCGGTGATCGGGCGGTACTCGGCCCGGCCGATGTCGTTGAGGAACGAATGCTCGGGTCCAACGCCCGGATAGTCGAGCCCGGCGGAGATCGAGTGCGAGTCGATGGTCTGACCGTCCTCGTCCTGCAGCAGGTACGAGTAGGCCCCGTGCAGTGCACCCGGGGAGCCACCGGTGATGGTCGCGGCATGCCTGCCGGTCTCGACGCCGTCGCCCGCGGCCTCGAGGCCGACGAGCCGAACCGACGGGTCGTCGATGAACGCGTGGAAGATGCCGATGGCGTTGGATCCACCGCCGACGCAGGCTGCGACCGCGTCAGGCAGCCGACCGGTGTGCGCCAGCACCTGCGCCCGCGCCTCGAGACCGATGATGCGCTGGAAGTCGCGGACCATGACCGGGAAGGGATGCGGCCCGGCGGCCGTGCCGAAGCAGTAATAGGTGTTGTGCGCGTTGGTGACCCAGTCACGCAACGCCTCGTTGATGGCGTCCTTGAGGGTGCGCGAGCCGGTCATCGCCGGGATCACCTCGGCGCCGAGCAGACGCATCCGAGCGACGTTGAGCGCCTGACGCTTGGTGTCGACCTCACCCATGTACACCACGCAGTCGAGGCCGAGCAGCGCGCAGGCGGTGGCGGTGGCGACGCCGTGCTGGCCGGCGCCGGTCTCGGCGATGACGCGCGTCTTGCCCATCCGCTTGGCCAGCAGCGCCTGCCCGAGAACGTTGTTGATCTTGTGAGAACCGGTGTGGTTCAGGTCTTCCCGCTTGAGCAGCAGCCGGGCGCCGCCCGCGTGCTCGCTGAGCCGAGTGGCCTCGTACACCGGCGACGGACGGCCGGTGTAGTCACGCTGCAGCCGATCCAGCTCGTTCAGGAACGAGTCGTCCCCGCGGGCCTTGTCGTACTCGGCGGTGACCTCCTCGATCACCGCCATCAGTGCCTCGGGGACGTACCGTCCGCCGAAGACACCGAAATGGCCGCCCTGATCGGGCTCGTGGGCGCTGCGCTCGGTCACACCGGCACTCATGCGGGGAAGGCCGCGGCCCTTGGCGGAAAGTACGGGATCGTCTGTGCTCACCCGTCCAGTCTGCCTTAGTCGGTGCGACCGAACTCACGTCGGGTCCGACCGCCAGGGGTCGGTCAGCGAGCGGGCTTGGGGCAGGACGGGTGCGCCCCGGCGGCCACCAGATCCTTGACGGCCGTGCGCGGATCGCCGCTGGTGACCAAGCCCTCGCCGACGAGGACCGCATCCGCGCCCGCGCCCGCGTACGCCAGCAGATCCGCGGTCCCGCGGACTCCGGACTCGGCGATCTTGACGACCTCGGTCGGCAGCCCGGGGGCGATACGGGCGAACGTGTCGCGGTCCACCTCGAGGGTCTTGAGGTTGCGCGCGTTGATGCCGATGACGCTCGCGCCCGCCTCGAGGGCCCGGTCGGCCTCCTCCTCGGTGTGCACCTCAACGAGGGCGGTCATGCCGAGGGACTCGGTGCGGTCGAGCAGCGACGCGAGCGCGTCCTGTTCGAGGGCGGCGACGATCAGCAGGATCACATCGGCGCCGTGGGCCCTGGCCTCGTGGATCTGGTACGGGCCGACGATGAAGTCCTTGCGCAGCACCGGGATCGTCACGGCCGCCCGCACGGCGTCGAGGTCCGCGAGCGAGCCACGGAAACGACGCTCCTCGGTCAGCACGCTGATCACCCGCGCGCCGCCCTGCTGGTACGCCAACGCAAGCTCGGCGGGGTCCGCGATGTCCGAGAGCGTGCCCTTGGACGGGCTGGCCCGCTTGACCTCGGCGATCACCCCGATACCGGAAGCCCGCAACGCGGCGGCGGCGTCGAGTGCCGCCGGAGCGGCGGCCGCGGCCGCCTTCACGGCTGTGAAGTCCAGAACGGATTCACGGGCTGCGACGTCTGCACGCACCCCGTCGAGAATCGAATCGAGAACCGTCATCGTGTCCCGAGTCCTTTCTGGGCCGTTGCCGTGTGAGCAACCTCATCGGATTGGGCAAGCCTAGAGGGCGCCACCATATTGACTAACGGCGGGTGTCTGTGCCTCCGGCAGGCTCGGGTCCGTCCTGGTCGTTTGGCCCGGCCACGTCGCCCGTGGTCGGGTCCTCCCCCGCGTCCAGTGCGTCCCAGAGCATTCGCTCGCTGAGCGGTTCCTTCGAGGTCGCCGCGCGGTTGCCCGCCTCTTCCCTGCGGGCGGCGGGGGCAGCGTACTTCGACGACAGCCCGGCACTCGCGCCCGCCTTGCGGATCAGCGCGACCGCGGCGACGAGGGCCGTGACCCCACCCAGCAGCACGAGGACCGCAGGCAGGGTGAAGGCCTCGGTCGCGGTGACCTCCGCGCGGCCGGGCAGCTCGGCGAGCCGTCCGGCCTTGTCGTCGTCGACACCGCCTATCAGCAGGGACGCGGCCGGCACGATCGCCGCGACCGCGACCAGCGCGACCAGCAGCCCGACCACCCGCAGGGCCCAGCCGCGCACGGCGAAGGAGGCGGCGATGGCCGCGACCAGCGTCAGGGCCAGCGGCGTCGTCGCGGCCGCCCAGGTGCCGCCGATCAGTTCGCTGGTGCGGGCCCCACCGAGGCCGTCGAACGACTCCACCCGCACCCAGGTCATCCGCGAGGACGCCCACAGGCACAGCGCCGCGACCGCGAGCAGCAGCACCGGCACGGCGGCCGCGGACGCCCGCCCCCTTGCGGGCGCGGCGGCCGGGTCCCGGTCCGGTTCCTGCTCAGTCATCGGTGCCGCCCACGGCCCGGAGCGTGCCCGCCGCCGCGATCGCGCTGAGCACCGCCATCGCCTTGTTCTTCGCCTCGGTGTCCTCGTAGACGGGGTCCGAGTCGGCCACGACGCCGGCACCGGCCTGCACATAGGCCGTGCCGTCCTTGATCAGCGCGGTCCGGATCGCGATCGCGGTGTCGGCGTCGCCCGCGAAGTCGAGGTATCCGACGATTCCCCCGTAGATGCCGCGGCGGGTCGGCTCGAGTTCGTCGATCAGCTCCATCGCACGCACCTTCGGCGCCCCGGAGAGGGTGCCTGCCGGGAAGCAGGCCGTGACGGCGTCCAGCGCGTGCATGCCCTCGGCCAGCCGGCCGGTGACCGTCGAGACCAGGTGCATGACGTGGCTGTAGCGCTCGATGTGCCGGTAGTCGTGCACCTTGACGGTGCCCGGCTCGCACACCCGGCCGAGGTCGTTGCGACCCAGGTCCACGAGCATCAGGTGCTCGGAGTTCTCCTTCTCGTCCGCGAGCAGGTCCTTCTCGAGGAGGATGTCGTCCTCCTCGGTGGCGCCGCGCCAGCGGGTGCCCGCGATCGGGTGGGTGGTCGCCACGCCCTCGCTCACGGTGACCAGGGCCTCCGGGCTCGAGCCGACGATGGAGAAGGCGGTCTCGCCGTCCTCGCCGGGGACGTGCACCAGGTACATGTACGGGCTCGGGTTGGACGCGCGCAGCATCCGGTACACGTCGAACGGGTCGGCGTCGGTGTCCATCTCGAAGCGCTGCGAGAGCACCACCTGGAACGCCTCGCCTGCCTCGATCTCCGAGATCAGGCGCTTCACGTCGGCCCCGAAGCCCTCGGCGGTGCGCTGGCGGCGGTAGTCGGGGGTGGTCTTGGCGTAGGTGGACACGGTGGACGGCGCGGGCGCGGTGAGCGCGTGGGTCATCGCGTCGAGCCGGGCGACGGCGTCGTCGTATGCCTCGTCGACCCGCTCGTCGGTGCCGTTCCAGTTGACGGCGTTGGCGATGAGCGTGATGGCGCCCTCGTGGTGGTCGACGGCGGCCAGGTCGGTGGCAAGCAGCATCACCATCTCGGGGATCTGCAGGTCGTCGGTCGCGTGGCTGGGCAGCCGCTCGAGCCTGCGGATGATGTCGTAGCCAAGGAAGCCGACCATGCCGCCGGTGAGCGGGGGCAGGCCGGGCAGCCGTTCGGTGCGCAGCAGTTCCAGGGTCTGTCCGAGGGCGGCGATCGGGTCGCCGCCCGACGGCGCGCCGGCCGGGACGTTGCCGAGCCAGCCGGCCTGCCCGTCGACGACGGTCAGTGCGGCGGGGCTGCCTGCGCCGATGAACGACCAGCGCGACCACGAGCGGCCGTTCTCCGCGGACTCCAGCAGGAAGGTGCCGGGCCGGTCGCCCGCGAGTTTGCGGTACGCAGACAGCGGGGTTTCGGAGTCCGCCAGCACCTTTCGCGTCACCGGGACGACTCGATGGTCGGCCGCGAGGGCACGGAACTGCGCCCTGGTGGTGGTGTGGTCATCCGCATCGGCGACGGCGACTGCGGGCTGGACGGTGGTTGACTCGCCGGACATACCGTCCATCATCGCAGGCGGAGCGACCGGGGACAGGTGGTGGCCCCGCCTACAATGCGGACCGGTCCATCGGTCGGGCCAGCGGCTCGAGTGCGCCCGCTTCGCGCAATCGTCGGTAGGCCCTGACCACGTCGCCGACCTCCCCCGGTGCCGCGATGCGCATCAGCACTCCCCCGGTCGAGCTCTCGTGCGCCGCCTGGACGTCGTCCGGCAACACCGCCGCGCGGCCGGCGGAGAGGTAGCCGAGACGTCCGACGACCGGATCGCCGATCGTGAAACCCGAGTCCTCCAGAGCGTCGAGCACGTCGTCGTCGGTCACGTCGCCGAAGTCCGGCTCCCACGCCCGCGCGACGGCCGCGAGAAGGTCGACCTCGGGCACCGCGGCCTCGACAGGGGCATCGACCGCGATCACGATCGACTGCAGCAGGAACTCCGGGGCGCCGCCCGCCAGTGCGCTGACCTCCACCTCCCAGCGCGGCTCGCCCGCGGTGGCAAGCCGCAGTCCGATGCCGACGACGTCCGACCAGTCGTCGGCCGATTGTGCTGCGCGCAGGGCCACCAGCAGCGAATCCCGGTCCGCCGGGAGGTCGGTCTCGGGGCCGGACCCGTGGATGTGCCGCCAGTTCCACGGCTCGCCCGGCCCACACGGTGAACCTGCCGCAGGGAGCATCAGCGCGAGCTGGTCCAGGGTTGTCATCCAGCGTGTGGCGAGCGCATCGACCGACTCGCGCCGAGGACCCCAGAAGCCCCGCACCACCCTCCGCATCGGCTCCCCCGTGTCCCTGTCGTCCGCCGCACGCAGGCTAGTCCCGAGGAGCCGGGCAGCGCACGTTGTAGCCTCACCCGAATGCAGACCGGACAGCAGGCCCCCGACTTCTCGCTCCCGGACCAGGACGGCACCGTCCGGACCCTGAGCGGACTGGTCGCGGACGGGCCCCTCGTGCTCTTTTTCTACCCCGCCGCCTCCACCCCCGTGTGCACGGCCGAGGCCTGCCACTTCCGCGATCTGGCGGGCGAGTTCGCCGCGGTCGGCGCGTCGCGCGCCGGGATCAGCACCGACACCGTCGACAAGCAGGCCTCGTTCGCGGCGGCGCAGTCCTTCGATTACCCGCTGCTCGCCGACGTCGGCGGCGTGGTGGCCGAGCAGTTCGGCGTGCGTCGCGGGCTGCTCGCGAAGCTGTCGCCGGTCAAGCGCACCACCTTCGTGATCGACACGGACCGGACGGTGCTCAAGGTGATCGCGAGCGAGCTGCGCGCGAACACCCACGGCGACCAGGCCCTGGAGTTCCTGCGCAGCCGCAACACCGCGCGGGAGAACTGAGCCCTCCTACGCGACCTGGATGGAGCGCTTGGCCAGGCCCATCCAGAACCCGTCGATCACCTGCGAGGGCACCTGCTCGGGGTCGCTGGACGCACCGAGCGTGACGAACAACGGGGCGAAGTGCTCGATGGTCGGGTGCGCGTAGGGCATCCCGGGCGCCTTGGCGCGGAAGTCGATCAGCGCGTCCACATCGGCGGCCGCGAAGCGCTCCCCCGCCCAGGCGTCGAACTCGGCTGACCAGCCGGGCGCCTGCGCGGTGGGCGACGGATCGCGCAGAAACGGCAGTCCGTGGGTGGTGAATCCGGATCCGACGATGAGCACGCCCTGTTCGCGCAGCGGACGCAGTCGTTCGCCCAGGTGCATCAGCCGCTCGGGGTCGAGGGTGGGCAGCGAGATCTGCAGCACCGGGACATCGGCGTCGGGGTACATGACGCTGAGCGGCACGTACGCGCCGTGGTCGAGGCCGCGGCTCTCCTGATGCGCGACCGGCTCGTTGTCCGGCATCAGCGCGGCGACCTGCCGGGCGAGCTCGGGGGCGCCGGGCGAACAGTAGGTCGCCTCGTAGTACTTGCGGGGGAACCCACCGAAGTCATAGATCAGCGGGGTCCCGGTGGCGGTGGCGCCGATGGTGAGCGGAGCCGACTCCCAGTGCGCGGAGACCACCAGGATCGCGGTCGGGCGCGGCAGCCGGCTCGACCAGGCCCCGAGCTGGGAGACCCAGAGATCGTCGTCGACAAGCGGAGGGGCGCCGTGGCTGAGGTAGAGCGCTGGCATAGCGTGATCGCTCATAACGACTCCTAACATTGAAGCTTCAAGTATCTTGAGGAGTCAACGTAGCAGCACGACGAATATTTCCGATGGAGGTCGCGATGACACGGTGGTTGAGCGCGGAGCAGCAGCAGGCCTGGCGCGAGCTGGTCAACGTGATGACCCGTATGCCCGCGGCGCTGGACACCCAGCTGCAGCGCGACTCCGGGCTGACGCACTTCGAGTACTTCGTGCTCTCGGCACTCTCCGAGGAACCGAACCGCCGGCTGCAGCTGAGCGCGCTGGCGAATGCGGCGAATGCCTCGCTCTCCAGGCTCTCGCACGTGGTGACCAAGCTGGAGAAGGTCGGCTGGGTGCGCCGCGAGAGCATCATCGGCGCCCGCGGATCTCTGGCCGTACTCACCGACACCGGCTATCAGAAGGTCGTCGAGGCGGCGCCCGGCCACGCCGAGACGGTGCAGGCGCTGCTGTTCGACGGGCTGGACGAGCGGCAGGTGCGCGAGCTCCTCACCCTCGGCACGGCGATGGTCGCGCAGCTCGACCGCGGCCTCGCCGCGGGCAACGGCCAGGCCTGAGGGCGGGCCGCTCGATCAACCCAGCGGGACCCCGCCGACGCCCCAGTTCTCCCGCGGCACGTCGGTGAGGGTGACCCACACCTGCGCGGGGTTCTTCCCAGTGGCCTCGGCGTATGCCTTGGTGACGGCCTCGATGGTCGCCTTCTTCTGTTCGGTGGTGAGTCCGGGCGTCTGGCTGATCTGAATCAGTGGCATAGGAAAAACTGTGCCACAGTCTCATTCAGCACTTCATACCCCAAGGCACACCGACGTGATGTCCACTCACCCTTCTCACGTCTGCGTGTTCTCTCCGGTCGCGCCGTTGTTGTGAGTTTCGATGGCCTCGATGGACTTCCTGAACGGCTTTCCCAGAACGCGGGTACCGAAGAGTCCGAGCACGCCCGCGAGAAGCCGTCCCCTGAGGTTCTTGCCATCGCGAACCACGACGACGTCCACGTCGGTCACACCCGTGGGCTCCTGCGTGAGGGTGTAGGTGTGGCCCGAGGCACCACCCCACAGGTTGGAATCGGTGGTCGTCATCACGACACGATGGGGGTCGGTCCAGTCGTAGTGCAGAGTTTCCCAGATACCGTTCGACCCCTCCGTGACATCGGCATCGTGGGGGCCTTCGTGGTGCACCTTGAGGTAACTGTCTGCGCTGTTGCCGAAGATTTCCTCGCGACCCGGCCCGAAGTCGGTGAGGCCTGCTAGGACCTGCTCGGGCGTCGCGGTGGTCGTCTGGTGGAGATGGATCGTGGTCATGGCCGCTTCCTGACACTTGGATGATCCGCTCCGGTCCCGAAGAGCCGGGGTCGGTGATACATCCAGCACACCACTCGCGCGAACATCACGGAAGGGAGCTGATCGAGGGCAAACATTCCTCGATACCCTGCCTCCGCGGTGACCGCCCTGGAGCAACGCAGCGGCAGGTGGGTCACTGTGCTCCCACAGAGTCAGCCCATCTCGGCGTGCTGGTAGCACCACCGCCATGACTCGCCGGGCTCGTGCGATCGCATGACGGGGTGTCCGGTCTGCTCGAAATGCGCGGTCGCGTGCCGGTGAGGGCTCGAGTCGCAGCACCCGACGTGCCCGCAGGTGAGGCACATCCGCAGGTGCGCCCAGTTCTGTTCACCGAGCGCCGTGCATTCCTCGCAAAGGCCGGGTGTGCGCGGCTCTGGATCCGGCCCGGTGGCCGCCGCGAGTTCGTCGCAGGACTCGGCGGCCGGATCCGGGGACCCGACACGAATGTGGTCGGCCGCGCGTCGGAGAACTCTCTTCATCACCTCTCATCCTGCATGCTGCAGGGTGGGATATCCACACATCCGACCGCTCGGACGGAGACCGCCGTGAACGTGGCCCTGCTCGCCGTCGCGGTGGCGGCACTGCTCACCGCCGCCCTCGCGCGCCGCTTGAACTGGTCGGCACCGCTGCTGCTGGTCCCGGTCGGACTGGCCGGGTCGCAGATCCCCGGACTTCCCGACACCGCGCTCGACCCCGATCTCGTGATGTTCGCGGTACTACCGCCGCTGCTCTACTCGGCCGCACTCGACAGTTCCTCGCTGGCGTTGCGCCGCAATGCGCGTGCAATCGGGCTCCTCGCGGTCGGGTTGCCGCTGGCTACCACCGCCGTCGTCGGGGTCGTCGCATACCTCACCATTCCCGAGTTTCCCCTCGCCGCCGCGCTGGTACTCGGGGCGGTCGTGGCTCCGCCGGATGCGGTGTCCGCCAGCGCGATCGGACGACGCCTCGGCCTGCCCCGACGGATCATGACACTGCTCGGCGGCGAAAGCCTGCTCAACGACGCGACGGCGCTCACCGCCTACCGTGTCGCGCTCGCCGCGGCGGTCGGAACCGGTGTGACCCTGTTGGAGGGAGTGCGCACCTTCCTCGGTGCCGCGGTCGGCGGCACGCTGATCGGCCTCGGGGTGGGGATCGTCGTCGCCGTGATCCGTTCGAGGCTCACGGACCCGGTGATGGAGAGTGCCATCGGGCTCGTGGTTCCCTTCGTCGCCTACCTGGCGGCCGAGGAAGTGCACGGTTCCGGGGTCATCGCGGTCGTTGTCGCCGGCCTGTACCTGGGCCAGCGGTCGACCCGCGCCGGATACGCGACCCGCCTGCAGGACACCGCGGTGTGGAAGGCCATCGATGTCGTCCTCGAGTCGTTCGTCTTCCTGCTGATCGGGCTGCAACTGCCGAGCGTCGTCCAGGGGCTCCACGGCCGCAGTGTGGCCGAAGTCATCGGAGCGTCCATTGCCGTGCTCGCCGCCGTGATCGCCGTCCGGCTGCTGTGGGTCTACCCCGCGACCTACCTCCCCCGTCTGCTGTCGGTACGGATCCGCGAGCGGGAGCCGGCGCCGCCTCCCCGCGGGGTGTTCGTGGTCGCGTGGTCCGGCATGCGCGGTGTGGTCTCGCTGGCCGCGGCCTTCGCGATTCCCCTCACCGTAAATTCGGGCGCCCCGTTCCCCGGGCGCGACATGATCCTGTTCATCACCTTCGCTGTGGTGGTCGGCACCCTCCTCCTGCACGGGCTGACCCTGCCGTGGCTGATCACCAGACTGGGGGTCGACAACGAGGAAGAGCGCCGTAAGGACGCGCTGGCGCTGGCCGCCGCGCAGGACAAGGCTGCACGGGCCGCGACGGAGTTGCTCGACAGCCTCGTCGCAAACGCTGACGGGGACCCCGCCGCCGTCCGTGAGCGGGCCGCAGCGATCCTACGTACGTGGAGCGAGCACCGCGCTCACGCGGCATGGGAGCGACTCGGGCGCAGCGAAGCCGAGTTGGGCGAGAGCCCGTCCGCCGCATTCCGCGCGCTGCGCCTGCAGATGCTGGACACAGAGCGAGGCGTCTTCGTCGCTGAGCGTGATAACGGACGAATAGACGACGAGGTATTGCGACAGGTGCTGCGCGAACTCGACCTCGAGGAGGCGACCATGAACCGGGAGTAGGACCATACTGGAAGGCGGTGTGGCGAACGGCAGCCGCGAATGGGAGACCGATGGTACAGCCGGCAATTCTCAGCGTCGACGACGATCCGAGCGTGTCCCGGGCAATCGTGAGGGACCTACGTCGCAACTACGGCGAGAAGTACCGGATCATCCGGGCGCAGTCCGGCGAGGAGGCACTCGCCGCGCTCAAGGAGATGAAGCTGCGCGGCGACCCGGTCGCGGTCCTGCTCGCCGACTACCGGATGCCGAGTATGAGCGGCATCGAGTTCCTCGAACAGGGCATGGACCTGTATCCCGCGGCGAAGCGTGTGCTTCTCACCGCCTATGCCGACACCGATGCCGCGATCGACGCGATCAACGTCGTCGATCTCGATCATTACCTGCTCAAGCCGTGGGATCCGCCAGAGGAGAAGCTGTACCCGGTGCTCGACGCCCTGCTCGACGCCTGGGTGACCTCCGATCGCAAGCCGGTGACCGAGACCAAGGTCGTCGGACACCGGTGGTCGGCGCGGTCTTCGGAGGTACGGGAGTTCCTGGCGCGCAACCAGCTCCCCTACCGGTGGTACATGTCCGACGAACCGGAGGGTCAGCGTCTGCTCGAGGCCGCGGGCGCTGACGGCATGTGTCTGCCCGTGGTGATCACATGCGCCGGGCATGCCCTGGTGGAGCCGAGCGACTCGGAGCTGGCGCATCACGTCGGTCTGGCCACCACCCCCGCGTCGGACTTCTACGACCTCGTCGTCATCGGCGGCGGACCGGCCGGGCTCGGCGCGGCCGTGTACGGGGCGTCCGAGGGTCTGCGCACCGTTCTGATCGAACGCACCGCCACCGGTGGGCAGGCCGGGCAGAGCTCCCGGATCGAGAACTACCTGGGATTCCCGGATGGCCTGTCCGGCGCCCAGCTGGCCGACCGGGCCCGCAGGCAGGCCGCCAAGTTCGGCGCCGAGGTGATCACCACCCGGGACGTCGTCGCGTTGGAGGTGAACGGGTCCGCGCGCACGGTCCGCTTCGCCGACGGCGCGTCGCTCGACGCACACACCGTGATCCTGGCGACCGGGGTCTCTTATCGGCAGCTGTCGGTCCCCGGACTGGGCGAGTTCACCGGCCGCGGGGTGTATTACGGATCCGCGGTGACGGAGGCCGCGCGGTGCAGCGACCAGGACGTGTACATCGTCGGCGGCGCGAACTCGGCGGGGCAGGCCGCCGTCTATCTCGCCAGGGGCGCGCGTTCGGTGACGATCGTGGTGCGGGCCCGCTCGTTGGACGACTCCATGTCGCACTACCTGATCCAGCAGATCAGACAGAACCCGAGGATCGTGGTCCGGGCGTGCTCGGAGGTGGTTGGCGTCAAGGGTGACGATCATCTGGAGCGGATCACGTTGCGTGACAACACCACGGGCCGCACCGAGACCGTCGACGCGCACTGGCTCTTCCTGTTCATCGGCGCGGCGCCCCGCACCGACTGGCTCGACGGCGTCGTGGTGCGCGACGACCACGGGTACGTCGTCTCCGGTCCGGACCTGGTCGTCGACGGCAAACGGCCGCGCGGCTGGGAACTCGAGCGTATGCCCCAGCACCTGGAGACCAGCGTGCCCGGGGTCTTCGCGGCCGGGGACGTGCGCTCGGACTCCGCGAAACGGGTCGCGTCCGCGGTGGGAGAGGGAGCAATGGCAGTGATGCTCGTGCACCGATACCTGGCCAAGCCGTGACCGCCGAACGAGCGGTCACGGCGGAGGAACTGCGGACGCTGTTCCTGTTCGAGAAGCTCGACGACGAGCAACTCGGGCAGCTGAGCCGCGCCGGGCGACTCGAGGTGCTCGAGCCGGGCCCGGTCTACCGCGAGGGCGACCCGGCCACCTGCTTCTACGTACTCATCGAGGGCGCGGTGGTGCTCACGAAACTCTCGGGCGGTCACGAGGTGGAGATGGTGCGCACCTCTCATCGCGGCTCGTATTCGGGCGCGTGGACCGCCTACATGGGCGACCGGGTACCGCAGCTCTACAGCGCATCGATGACCGTCCCCGAGCGCTCCACCTTCTTCGTCCTGGACGCCGGCGACTTCGCGCGGTTCATGGAGGAATGGTTCCCGATGGCCCTGCATCTACTGGAGGGGCTGTTCTTCGGCAACCAGAACTCCCGAGAGATCCTCGACCAACGGGAGCGGCTACTCGCGCTCGGATCCCTGTCTGCCGGACTCACGCACGAGCTCAACAACCCCGCCGCGGCCGCCGTCCGGGCAACGGACTCGCTGCGGGACCGGGTCGCAGGCATGCGGCACAAACTGGGGATGATCGCCTCGGGGGCATACGAACCCGCCACCCTCCAGGCGCTCATCGAGATCCAGGAGGAGGCCGTGAGACTGGTCGCCAAGGCCCCGACCCTGAGCCCGCTGGAGGAATCGGACCGAGAAGAGGCACTGAGCGAGTGGCTCGACGACCACGGCATCGCCGGCGGGTGGAACCTCGCGCCGACCTTCGTGCAGGCCGGCCTCGACGTCGCCTGGCTCGAGCGGGTCGCGGCCTCGACCACGCCGTCCATCCTCGGGGGCGCCGTCGCCTGGCTGAACTACACCATCGAGACCGAGCTGTTGATGAACGAGATCTCGGACTCCACCAAGCGGATCTCCTCGCTCGTCGGCGCCGCCAAGCAGTACTCGCAAATGGACCGCGCCCCATTCCAAGTCTCGGACGTGCACGAACTGCTCGACAGCACACTGGTCATGCTCAGCCGAAAGGTCGGCGACATCGACGTGGTCAAGGACTATGACCGCGGCCTGCCCCGCGTGCCTGTGCACGCCGCCGAACTCAACCAGGTATGGACCAACCTCATCGACAACGCGGTGGACGCGATGGGCGGCCGCGGCACCCTCGCCGTCCGCACCTACCGGGACGGCGACTGCCTGGGCGTGGCCATCGGGGACACCGGACCGGGCATCCCCGACGAGGCCCGCGACCGCATATTCGAGCCGTTCTTCACCACGAAGCCGGTCGGGGAAGGTACCGGGCTCGGACTCGACATCTCGTGGCGGATCGTCAACAAACATCGGGGCGACATCCGCGTGGAATCGCGGCCCGGACATACCGAATTCGTGGTCCGCATTCCGCTCGCCGGCCCGGAGGGAGACCACGATGACTGAGATCGTGAGTGGCGCCATGACGCCCGCATCAGCGAAGCAGACCGGGACACCGAGATAGCTATGTGCTCGACCTGCTGGTCGGGTTGGTCGACAGTGGATACATGCGAGGAATCGACTTCGACGAACCGGGACCTCCCGGGGTGCTGAAGTGGCGGGAGACGCCACTGGCCGAGCCGACGTCGTCCGACGTCGTGGTCGACGTCCGGGCCGCCGGGATCAACCAGGCCGACCTCCTCCAGCGCGAAGGCCGGTATCCGGCCCCGACCGGGGCACCCCGCGTTCTCGGCCTCGAGTGCGCGGGCACGATCCGCTGGGTCGGCGATCGGGTGATCGGGTGGTCGAAGGGCGATCGGGTCTGTGCGCTGCTCAACGGCGGCGGGTACGCCGAACAGGCCGTGGTGCCGGCACGCCAGCTGCTTCCCATCCCTGACGGCCTGGACTTTCCGCACGCGGCGGCGCTGCCCGAGGCGTCGTGCACGGTGTACGCCAACCTGACGCTCAAGGCCCACCTGCGCCCTGGGCAGTGGGTTCTCGTGCACGGCGGCGGCGGTGGCATCGGGACGATTGCCGTCCAATGGGCCAAAGCATCCGGCGCCCGGGTGATCACCACCGTCGGAAACCACGCCAAGCTCGACCCCGTCATGCGTCTCGGTGCGGACGTCGCTGTGAACTATCGAACCGACGATTTCGTGGCGCGTGCGCTCGACGCCACCAACGGCCGCGGCGTCGACGCGATCCTCGACATCGCTGGTGCGCCGTATCTGCAGGAAAACCTCGAATGTCTCGGACCTGACGGACATCTCGTCATCATCGGTGGAACCCTCGCACCCACCGAACTCGACCTCGGACTGCTGTTCAGCAAGCGTGCCAGCGTGGCGACAACATCACTACGCTCCCGACCACCCGACCAGAAGGCCGCCATCGTCGCCCGGGTCCGCAAGTACATGTGGCCTCTGATCGACCAAGGGGTGATCGCCCCAGTGGTCGACACCGTCCTACCCATGCCCCTGGCCGCCGAGGCGCACGAATTCCTGTACAGCGGCCGAGCCTTCGGCAAGGTCGTCCTCGTCGCGCCGTGAACCATCCGGAGAAGGGACGGGATTCCCCATACGCACCGGATCAGGAGATCGTGAACAGCGGTCCGGTGATGGTCAGCCCGAGATCACCGGTGTGGGCGAAGAAGGCGAACAGCATCAGTGCCGCACCGGCCAACGCGATGTCCTTGTTGAACTGGATCATCTCCATCTGCCGGGCCTGAGGGTCGGATTCGGACCAGAAGTTGTGCATGATCGCCGCGGTCGGGACGAGGAAGGCCACCAGCAGGAGCGAGCCGAGATCGGCCCACACACCGAGGAGCACGCTCAGCGCGCCAACGACCAAGAGCACACCTGAGAACAGGACGGAGAGTTGCGGCATGGGCACGCCCTTGCCTGCGGCGTATTGCGCCATGGCCTTGGACTGGGTCAGGTGGCCCAGCGCGGATGAGAGGAACAACGCGGCGAAGAGAATTCGGCCGATGAGAACGACGATGTCCATTGCCTACCTCCAGGTGTTTGTGAGGCTGGTCAGTAGTGCGCCGGCGGCGGCTTTGCCTGCCGACCTCCGCTCGCCGACTCGGCGAGGGTGTCGCGTACCAGAGGGAGCATGGTTGGCTGCGATCTTGCGGACGACGGTGTCCGATGACCAGACGTAGAGCGCGCAGTCGAGGTTACCAACTGAGTGCGAGGTACGAACACCACGTCCATAACGCCGCGCAC
Source organism: Rhodococcus sp. PvR044 (assembly GCF_040548995.1). NCBI lineage: Bacteria > Bacillati > Actinomycetota > Actinomycetes > Mycobacteriales > Nocardiaceae > Rhodococcus > Rhodococcus sp. PvR044. Next base: position 71,320 of record NZ_JBEPSX010000011.1, on the reverse strand, counting down.
GGCCACCCGCTCCGGCTCCGGCCCCGGCCCCGGCCCCGGCGACCAGCCTGCGGGACTGAGCTGCCTCCCCCAGCATGTTCCATTCCGAGATAGCCACTTCTGGCCTTGGCTCGGCGCTACGTGTTGGCAGAGGAACCATCACGATTCGGGCGTTCCGGGGTTCTGTGCACGAAGGACAGCCTTGGCCACGGAACAGACCTCGGAGCGACTGAGACACTCACGTTGCGGGCGGCGTGAGTATCGACCGTCCGAGCCACCGGCACCCGATGAGGGCCAACTCGAGGTCGAGACGCTCGTCGTCGAGCGGCCGGCCCCGCTCCTCGAGCGCTTTGTCGACGCGGTACTTGACCGTGTTCTTGTGCAGGTGGACGCGATCGGCAGTCGCCGTGTAGCTCCCCTGCGCATCGAGGAAGGTCAGCAGCGTGTCCCGGAGCCGGGCCGCGTGCTCGGTGTCGGCGGCAAGCGGGCCCAAGGCCCGACCGACCATCCGTCGCGCGCCCTCGACATCCGCAGCGAGCATGGCGGCCACCCGCACCTCGGCATCCGAGAAACTGGTCAGCGCGCGGGCGTCGCCCTGCGCGACCAGGGCGACCTGTTGGGCACGGACCGCCTCGAGGTGACTGACCCGGAAGCCGGTGGCGCCGGCGACAGGACTGCCGGCCGCCACGAACACGCCTCTCCCGTCGTGGTCCAACACCGCTTCCAGGCCGTCCACGGCGGGCGGGGCGGGTGTGCGTCCCAGACCGATCCATCCCCAAGCCGTAATACTGTCCTTCGGAAGGAAGAGCGGATCCCCCGCCGCGCCAGCCGTCCGGCTCAATTGCTGCAGCACGCGTTCGAATCGTCGCAGGTCTGCGCCGGAATCCCCGCGATCGGATCTCCAGAGAACCACGCCCAGGTGATGCTGCCGCAGGCGGTACCCGAGAGAGGCCTCGGCGGAGGCCACATCGATCCGCCTGCCTCCGAGCAACTCGTCGAGCGTGACGGACCGGACGGTGTTGCGGGTCGCCAGCCAACGCTCGAGTTCGGATTCGTACTCGTCGACGACCTGCTCCGTGATCGCGTCGATGTACTCGAACGTGGTTCCCATGATGAGCTGACCGGCGGCGAAGGCCACCCTGGCATCCGTTTCACGTTTCGAGATCTCGTCGAAGGCCCAATTGAGAACGTGCTGCTGCCCGAGACGGTAGGCCCTCACCAACGCATTCGGTGAGATCCCCCGCTGGGCGAGCCGCCGGGCATACTCCTTGGCCACCGACGGCGACGAGATCTCGCCCACGGGTATGTCGTACCGCAGCGTGTCGGCGAGCATCTCCAGGTTGCTCTCGACGCTTGCCCGCAGGAGGTCGAGGATCTGCGGACCCTCCCGGACGTCCTCGATGGATCGGGCCAGCTCAGCGGCCAGGGGCCTCGTCAGCCTCGGCGCGTCGATACTGAGCGTGGTCGCGACCTCCACGACCAGTGCAGCCGCCCGGCGATGCAGGTCGGGGTCCTCTGCGGAAGCCATCGAACACCTCCCGTCGACATCGCCGCGTTTGTGTCCCGGAACCAACTCTGCGCCGTGTCGCTGGTTCTGACAAGACAATTCGGCCGCAAGATCGGCGGCCGGGCACGAACGTGTCGCGAACCTTGGTGTCTCGGGCACAGGAATCCGGACGCCTCCCGCTCCTAGCGTGAATTCATCGCCACCACCCCATCCGGCCGAAGACCCGGCGGGAGACGGCAATTCCCCACACCAGCCCCTGAGGAGACCTCATCGTGACAACACTCGCCTACCTGCCCTGGCTGCGGCCGCGGGCCTTCGACGAGCTGCCCTGCGTGCGCGACGAACGATGCGCACTGACCTACGCCGAGTTCTCGCAGTGGGTGGACGCAGTGGCCGAGCAGCTCGCCGACCACCGCGTAGTCCCCGGCTCGACCGTCGCCATCATGCTCCCGAACCGGGTCGAGCTGCTCGTCGCGATGGTCGCGGCATGGCGGCTCGGCGCTGCGGTGACACCGATCAACCCCGTGTTCACCGCCACCGAGGCCACCTACCAGATCAACGACGCCGACGCCGTGGTCGTCGTCAACGCCGGACCTGAAGCACCCGACGCCGGGCGCCCGAGTATCGCGGTGAGGGACCTGCGGTGGGTACCCCTTGGCCTCTGTCCGCTGCCGGAACCGGCCACGACCGCCGACGAGATCGCGCTACTCGTCTACACCAGCGGATCGACCGGCCGGCCGAAGGGCGTCATGCTCAGCCACGGGAACGTCGGGTCGATGGCATCGATGATGTCCGAGCACCTGGGTATCACCCGAGACGACCACTGCCTGCTCGTCCTGCCGCTGTTCCATGTCAACGCGATCTGCGTCGGCTTCGTCACGCCGATCTCGGTGGGCGGACAGCTCACCCTCCAGGAGCGATTCCGCCCGCTGGAGTTCCTGGCTGCGGTGAAAACCCTTCGCCCGACTTATTTTTCGGCTGTGCCGACGATCTACGCGCACCTCGTCTCGCAGCCCGCAAATGTCGTCGCCGACACCTCCTCGATCCGATTCGCGATCTGCGGTGCGGCGCCCGCGTCAAGGGAATTGCTCGCCGCGACCGAGAAGCGATTCGGATTCGGGCTCGTGGAGGGGTACGGGCTCACCGAGAGCACCTGCGCGTGCACCGCCAATCCGGTCGACGGGCCACGCAAACTCGGCACCGTCGGAGTACCACTGCCCGGGCAACGCGTCGCGATCATGGGCGACGACGGCACCGTCCTGCCACCCGGCGAGCGCGGTGAGGTTGTCGTCAAGGGCCCCAACGTGATGCAGGGCTACCTGAATCGTCCGGAGGCCACCGCGGACGCGCTCGGCGACGGCTGGCTGCACACCGGCGACGTCGGCGTGCTCGACGAGGACGGCTACCTGACCCTGGTCGATCGGATCAAGGACATGATCATCCGGGGCGGCGAGAACATCTATCCCAAGGAGATCGAATCCGTCCTGCACAGCCACCCGCATGTGCTGGAGGCCGCGGTCGTGGGCGCCGGCGACGCCCTCTACGGCGAGGTTCCCGTCGCCTACGTCTCGACCTATCCCGACGTCGCGCTCGACGCCGATGATCTGCGCACGCTGTGCCGCACCCACCTCACCAAGATCAAGGTCCCGGTCGCGATTCACATCCTGGACGACCTCCCCAAGAACCCGATCGGGAAGGTGGACAAACGTGCCCTGCGCACGCTGACGCCCGCCGGCCGCTCGGTTCCCACCACCCCCTCCACTACACGCCAAGGAGCGTGACGTCATGGGATTCCTCACACAGACATCCCCTCAGGTCGACCCGTCGACCTTCCTTCGACAGCCGTTCTTCGACCGCATGCGAACTTTGGCGACTCACTGGGTCGACAACGGGTTCGGCACACCCCGCATCGTGCACGTCATCTACCTGGCCAAGCTGGCGCTGCTGTACATCGTCGGCGGCGTGGCAGTCGCGACGCTCACCTCGGACGTCGGCTCGCCGTTCGACATCGCTTCGTGGTGGAACGAACCCATCGTCTACCAGAAGCTGGTGTTGTGGACCGTCCTGCTCGAGGTCTGCGGACTGGCAGGCAGTTGGGGTCCGCTGGCCGGGCACTTCAAGCCGATGACCGGCGGGATCACCTACTGGTTGCGCCCCGGCACCATACGCCTCGCGCCGTGGCCGACGAAGGTCCCCTTCACCGGCGGCGACCGTCGCACGACCGGCGACGTCCTGCTCTACCTGGCGTTGCTGATCAGCCTCGTGGTCGCGCTCGCCCTGCCCGGGGTGGCCAGCCACGGCCTCAGCGAGGCCGTCCCGGACAGCACCGGCGGCCTGCTGCGGGCCGGATCTCTGGTGCCGATCATGGCGCTGCTCGTGATCATCGGGCTGCGCGACAAGGTCGTCTTCCTCGCCGCGCGGGCCGAGCAGTACCTTCCGGTCCTGCTGTTCTCGGCGACTCTCGGCTTCGTCGACATGATCATCGCCTTCAAGCTGGTGATCCTCGTCGCCTGGATGGGCGCCGGGTTCTCGAAGATCGGCGAGCACTTCATCAACGTGATCCCGCCGATGGTCTCCAATGCGCCGTTCAACCCGTTCCGCAGACTCAAGCGCGAGCACTACCGCGAGTACCCCGCGGACCTGCGGCCCTCACGCCTCGCCTGGTTCATGGCGCACGTGGCAGGCACCACCGTCGAGATCGCGATCCCGCTGGTCCTGTTGTTCTCCACCAACCCCACGATCACCGTGATCGCGGCAATCGCGATGGTGGCGTTCCACCTGTTCATCATCTCGACCTTCCCATTGGCGGTGCCGCTGGAATGGAACGTCCTGTTCGCGTTCGCCGCGGTGTTTCTCTTCGTGGGGTACCCGGCAGGCGACGGGTTCAGCGTGTTCGACTTCTCCCAGCCCTGGATGCTGCCCGTGATCGTGGCCGGACTGCTGTTCTTCCCGGTGCTGGGAACCCTTCGTCCGGACCTGGTCTCCTTCCTGCCATCGATGCGTCAGTACGCCGGCAACTGGGCGTCGGCGATCTGGGTCTTCGCGCCCGGGTGCGAGGCGCGACTCAACGAGCTCGACAATCCAGCCCGCAACCAGGTCGACCAGCTGCAGGCGATGGGCTACGAGCCCGATGCCGCCGAGATCACCATGCAGATGACGCTTGCCTGGCGATCCATGCACAGCCAGGGGCGAGGACTGAACTCGCTGCTGATCCGGCACGTCGACGATCTCGACACCCGCACCGTGCGGGAGGCGGAGTTCGTGTGCAACACGTTGGTCGGCTGGAACTTCGGGGACGGGCACCTGCACGACGAGGGGCTGATCAGAGCGGTCCAGAGCCGCCTGAACTTCGCCCCCGGCGAACTGCAGGTGATGTACGTCGAGTCCCAGCCCGTCCAGTCCAAGACCCAGTCCTACCGGGTCATCGACGCGGCACTCGGGGTGGTCGAACGTGGGACCTGGCGGGTGTCGGATGCCGTCAGCGAGCAGCCGTGGCTGCCCGATGGTCCGATCCCGCTCACCGTCGCATGGACCAGGCCGGGATACGTTCCTGGCGCGCTGAGCGCGAAGGGTGAGCGGCGATGACGAACGCAATCATCGTCGGCAGCGGACCGAACGGCCTCGCCGCCGCCGTGACCCTGGCCGAGGCCGGCATCGACGTCACCGTTGTCGAGGCCGCCGACACGATCGGCGGCGGCACCCGCACCAGCGAACTGACCGTGCCGGGCGTACTGCACGACCACTGCTCGGCGGTCCACCCGATGGGCGTGGCGTCCCCGTTCTTCCGGTCCCTCGACCTCGAATCGCACGGGCTCCAGTGGCTCCACCCCGAGGTCGCCGTCGCGCACCCGTTGGAATCCGGTGCGGCGGGGGTCCTGCACCGGTCGATCGAGGACACCGCGACAGGCCTCGGCCGCGACGGCGCGGCCTGGGCTCGCTACTTCGGTCCTCGCGCGGCGAACTTCGACGTCCTCGCGGGCGAGCTGTTCCGGCCGATACTGCACGCGCCGCGGCACCCGTTGGCGCTCGCCCGGTTCGGGCTCGACGCCGCGACCCCCGCGACGTGGACCGCGCGGCGCTGGCGCACCCCAGAGGCCAGGGCCCTGTTCGGCGGGATCGCGGCGCATGCCCTTCAACCCTTGTCGCGGCCGACCACCTCCGCAGTGGCACTGATGATGATCGCCGCCGGGCACCGATACGGGTGGCCGGTAGCCAAGGGCGGTTCGCGCGCCGTCACCGACGCGCTCGCATCGCTGCTCCTCGCGAACGGCGGCAGCATCGAGACCGGTAGGTTCGTCCGGTCGCTGTCGGAGCTGCCCGCCGCCGACATCGTGATGCTCGACCTCTCGCCCACCGCCGTGGCCCACATCGCCGGGGATCGATTGCCGCCCAGGGTCGCCCGCGCCTACCGGCGATGGCGTTACGGCCCATCGGCGTTCAAGGTCGACCTGGCAGTCGAAGGCGGGGTCCCGTGGATCAACGAGGACTCCCGCCGGGCCGGGACCGTGCACGTCGGCGGCGCCTTCGGCGAGATCGCCGCCGCCGAACGGGCGGTCGCGGCGGGCGTGATGCCCGAGCGCCCGTTCGTTCTCGTCGGTCAGCAGTACCTGGCCGACCCGTCCCGCTCCGCGGGTGACGTACACCCAGTATGGGCGTACGCCCATGTCCCGCACGGCTATCCGGTCGACGCGACCGAAATCGTGATCGACCGGATCGAACAGTTCGCGCCCGGCCTGCGCGATCGGATCGTCGGCAGACACGCGCGCTCGGCGTCCGCGATGGCCGCCTACAACCCGAACTACGTGGGCGGCGACATCCTCACCGGCTCCAACGACCCACTGCAGGTCGCGATGCGGCCGCGTATCGCGCTCGACCCCTACAAGACAGGCATCCCCGGCGTCTACATCTGCTCGGCCGCCACCCCGCCCGGGGCGGGCGTGCACGGCATGGGCGGATACAACGCCGCCACCTCCGCGCTGAACGCGCTCACCCGAGACGACACGAAGGACTACATCTCATGACCACCAAGAAGGCTGTGACCACTACGAAGAACGGGGAAGCCGGCGCCGACGAACTCGCCGCGCCGCTCGACCTCCTGCTGGCCGAGTCGGCGCTGGGCCTGACCCGACGGATGCTGCCCAACCGCTCGTGGCTTCGCCTGGCCACCAGCCTCGCCTCCGCACCCCATTTCGTGGCCGGTCGCGGACGCGGGCTCACCGTGGAGCTGGCCAAAATCGCGCGCGGCCGCTCGGCGCGGCAACCCGCCAAGTCCGACAAGCGGTTCGCCGACCCGGCGTGGTCCGGCAACCCGCTGTTGCGGAGGATCATGCAGTCCTACCTCGCGACTTCCGAGACCGCAAACCAGTTGCTCGGCGACGCCGATCTGAACTGGCGCGACCGCGAACGCATGCAGTTCGTCGTCGACAACCTCGTCGAGGCGGCGGCACCGACCAACAACCCGCTGCTCAACCCACTCGGCTACAAGGCGATCATCGACACCGGCGGCGCGAGCGCGGTGCGCGGCGCCGGCCACCTGATCCGCGACCTCACCACCATGCCGCGGGTGCCGGCAATGGTCGAACCCGACGCGTTCACCGTCGGCGGGACCGTCGCCGCGACACCGGGATCGGTGATCTTTCAGTCGCGCGTGCTCGAGCTGATCCAGTACACCCCGCGGACCGAGAAGGTCTGCACGACGCCGGTGCTGATCGTGCCGCCTGTGATCAACAAGTTCTACGCAGTGGACATGTCTCCCGGACGCAGCCTCACCGAGTACTTCCTCGACCAGGGCCAGCAGGTGTTCACCATCTCCTGGAGGAACCCGCAAACCCGCCACCGCACATGGGGTTTCGACACCTACGGTAAGGCCATTGTCGACGCTTTGGACGCGGTCGAGAAGATCACCGGAAGCGATCGGACCCACCTGTTCGCCACCTGCTCGGGCGGGATGCTTGCCGCGATGGTGGCGGCGCATCTGGCGGACATCGGCGAGGGCGACCGGGTGGCGAGTCTGGCGCTGGCGGTGACGGTACTCGACCAGAATCGCGCCGGGTTCGCGTCTGCCGCGCTGGACGAGTACACCGCCAAGGAGGCCGTCCGCGTCTCGGCGGCGCGGGGATACCTCGACGGCCGGTCGCTCGCGGAGGTCTTCGCCTGGCTGCGCCCGACCGATCTGGTGTGGCGGTACGTGGTGAACAACTACATCCAGGGCAAGACGCCGCCCCCGTTCGATGTCCTGTTCTGGAACGCGGACACCACCCGGATGACCGCCGCCCTGCACCGCGACATGGTGCAGACGGGCCTGACCAACGCACTCGCCGAGCCCGGCGCCGCGACCATGCTCGGCACCGCGGTCGACCTGTCGAAGGTCACCGCGGACTCCTACGTGGTGGCCGGCGTGGCCGACCACATCAGTCCCTGGCAGGCCTGCTACCGCAGTGCCAGACTCCTCGGCGGCGACGTCGACTTCGTGCTGTCCACCAGCGGCCACATCGCCTCGCTGGTGAACCCGCCCGGCAACCCCCGCGCGTCGTTCCGCGTCGGCGCCCCTGATTCGGAGAGCCCGGACGAGTGGGCTGCGGCAGCCGGGAAGCACCCGGACTCCTGGTGGCGGCACTACACCTCCTGGCTCGCCGACCGGAGTGGGCCGCAGAAGGCCGCGCCGTCGGCGCTCGGCGGCGACGACCTGCCGCCATTGATGCCCGCACCCGGCTCGTACGTCCGCGAACGCTGAACCTCCACAAACACTCTCGAAGGGAAGCTCGTCATGACCACCAGCATCGAACGCCCCACGGACCTGATCGATCTCGCCGGAACGGAACTCGGCACCACCGACTGGTACCCGATCACCCAGGAACAGGTGAACGAGTTCGCGGACGCCACCGGCGACCGCCAGTGGATCCACACGGACCCGGCCCGCGCCGCCACCGGGCCGTTCCGGGGCACCATCGCGCACGGGTACCTCACCCTCGCCCTCGCCTCCCGGGCGATCGCCGAGCTGCTGGCGATCGAGAACCTCCAGGCGGCCGTGAACTACGGGTTGAACAAGGTCCGCTTTCCCGCGCCGGTCCCGGTGGGCTCGAAGGTCCGGGCGAGCGCGCGGGTCGTCTCGGCGCAGCAACGCGACGCCGGGGTCGAGGCCGTGCTCGGGGTGGTGTTCGAGGTCGACGGCTCGCCCAGGCCGGCCTGCGTCGCCGAGTGCGTCGTGATCTACCGATGACGGCGGACACGGGTGACTTCCGACGGATCGTGACCGTGTGCGGGCAGCCACTACGGGTTGACGTGCGGGCGGGAACGGGGACTCCCCTGGTGATGTGCAATGGGATCGGCGCATCACTCGAGGTGCTCGATCCGCTGGTCGACCACCTCAGCCCCGACCGCACCGTCATCCGATTCGACGCCCCCGGGTCAGGCGGTTCGCCGACCGGCGCACTGCCACAGGGGTTTCCCCGCCTCGCATGCACTCTCGGTCGCCTGCTCGACACACTCGAGCACGATCGCGTCGACGTATTCGGCTACTCGTGGGGCGGCGGTTTGGCCCAGCAGTTCGCCCTACAGAATCCGCGCCGATGCCGCCGCGTGGTGCTGGCGGCGACAGGAACCGGCGTGCTGATGGTTCCGGCACGGCTCGAGGTGCTGGCGAAGATGATGACCCCACGCCGGTTCACCGACCCCGACCATCTGGCCATGGTCGCCGACACGATCTACGGAGGCACCGCGAGGCACGGCGGCGCGGATCTGGTGGAGACACTGGGCTATCAGCGCACGGGCGGGTCGATGCGCGGTTACCTGCACCAACTCGCGGCCGGTGCCGTCTGGACGAGCCTGTTCACCCTGCCCCTGATCCGGCAGCCCACCCTCCTCATCGCCGGGACCGACGACCCGATCATCCCGATCGTCAACGCCCGGATCATGCGTCGACTGCTCCCGAACTCCACCCTCGAACTCCACGCCGGCGGGCACGTCGACCTGCTCACCCGTGCCGACGTGTTCGGGCCCCTGATCGAGCGATTTCTCGATTCCGAGCGGCCCGGACGGGGATATTCTGGGAGGGCGACGAGCGAGAGGTGAGCCGACGTGGCGGAGACCGATCCGCTGGCGACGCAGCGCGGTCCGGCGCCGCGGATCGCGACTGAGCTGCGGGCCGCGGGATTCGAGAACGCCGAGGAGATCGGACGCGGCGGATTCGGCGTCGTCTACCGATGCCTGCAACGGTCCCTCGACCGGACGGTGGCGATCAAGGTGCTGACTTCCGATCCGGATCCCGAGAGCCTCGATAGATTCCTGCGCGAGGAGCGGGCGATGGGGCGCCTCTCCGGGCACCCGAACATCGTGAAGATCTACCAGGTGGGGGCGACCGGATCGGGACGCCCGTACCTGGTGATGGAGTACCACCCACACGATTCGCTGGAGTCCCGGATCCGACGCAGCGGCCCACTCTCCTGGGGCGAGGCCCTGCACCTCGGCATCAAGATGGCCGGCGCACTCGAGACCGCGCACCGGGCCGGCGCGCTGCACCGCGACGTCAAGCCCGCGAACATCCTGCTCACCGACTACGGGGAGCCGCAGCTGACCGACTTCGGTATCTCCCGACTCTCGGGTGGCTTCGAGACCACCTCCGGCGACATCGCCGGATCCCCTGCCTTCACCGCTCCGGAGGTACTGGAGGGGCGGGCACCGACCCCCGCATCGGACGTTTACGGGCTCGGGGCAACTCTGTTCTGCGCCCTCACCGGGCACGCCGCGTTCGAACGCCGCAGCGGGGAAAAGCTGATCGCCCAGTTCGTCCGGATCACCCGCGAACCGGTTCCGGTGCTGCACGGGGCGGACATACCGCCGGACGTGTCCGCGGCCGTCGAGAAGGCGATGGCGCGCGATCCCACCGAGCGGCCCGCGACGGCCCTCGAAATGGGTGAGCTGTTTCGTGCGGTGCAGGCCCGCCACGAACTGGTCGTCGACGAGTTGCCACTGCCCGCGGACCTCGCCGCCGGCCTCCCGGGCGCCGAAACCAACGGAGGCCGTGTTGCGTCGGCGGCTCGGCACAGCGGAATTCGCATGGTCTCGATCGACACGCCGCCGGCACCGGCGACCCGGTTCCGGCCACCGACCTCCTCTCGTCCGCTGGTTCCCCGGACCCGCCTGATCGACATGTTGCGCGGCGGTGAGCGCCGGAGGTTGGTAGCGATCCACGCACCCGCCGGGTTCGGCAAGAGCGCCCTCGCCGCTCAATGGCGTGAAGTACTGACCCACGAGGGAGTTACCGTCGCCTGGCTCGCCGTCGACGAGGACGACACCAACGTGGTGTGGTTCCTCGCGCACCTGATCGAGGCGGTTCGGCGGGTGCGCCCGACCCTCGCCGATGAACTACAGCAGACGCTCGAGCAGCACGCCGATCGTGCCGAACGGTACGTACTGTCCTCGCTGATAGACGATTTCCACGACACCGGCGAGCGTCTCGCGATCGTCATCGACGACTGGCACCGCGCGGCCGGACCCGAAACCGTTGCGGCCCTGACCTACCTGCTGGACAACGCCTGTCATCACCTACAGGTCATCGTGACCAGCCGCACCCAGACCGGGTTGCCGCTCAGCCGCATGCGGGTACGCGACGAATTGATCGAAATAGACGCCACCGCCCTGCGATTCGATCTCGACGAATCGATGTCCTTTCTGACCGACGTCGGCGGGCTGGCGCTCGATTCCGACGAGGTCAGCGAGCTGACGCGGTCGACCGATGGATGGGCGGCCGCGCTACAGCTGATGTCACTGTCCTTGCGCGGGGCTGCGAACCCCGCCGAGATGATCGGCAGGCTGGCAGGCCGCCAGCATGTGCTGGGAGAGTTCCTGGCCGAAAACGTACTCGACGCACTGGAGCCGGAGATCCTCGACTTCCTGCTTGCCACGTGTCTCACCGAGCGGGTGTGCGGCGACCTCGCCGCGGATCTTGCCGACATCCCCCGAGGGCAGGCGATGCTCGAAACGCTCGAGGAGCGCGACCTGTTCCTGAGCAGAACCGAGGACGATTTCTGGTTCCGCTACCACCGACTGTTCGCGGACCACCTACGCCGTCGTCTCGAACGCGACCAGCCCGCCCGTGTCAGGTCACTGCACCGCACAGCGTCATCGTGGTTCGCCGATCACGGTCTGCTCGGCGAGGCCGTCCACCATGGCCTGGCCGCAGGCGACATACGGCGCGCAGTGGAGCTCGTCGAGCGGGACGGAACCGTCCTGCTCGAACACTCGCAGATGGCGACCCTGCTCGCCCTGATCGACAAGCTCCCCGCCGACGTCGTGGATACCCGGCCGCGACTGCTACTCGCGCAGGCCTGGGCGAACGTCCTCCTGCAGCGCGGCTCCGCCGGGCTGTCCGCGCTCGATCGGGCATGCGCCGCGCTCGACCAGTGCGCCGAACCCGATCAGGCGATCGCCGATCTGCAGCTCGAAGCCGATGTGGTGCGCGCCGTCCTCATGGTCTTCGCCGACCAGGTCAGCGGGGTCGACGAACTCGTCGCGCCCAGCCTGTCCAGGCCGGACACCCTGCGCCCCTGGGTCGTCTCTGTCGCGGCCAATGTGGCCTCCTTTCTCGCCCTCCACCGCTTCGACTTCGACGCCGCACGCCGGCTCCAACACTGGGCCGGCACCTACCACCATCGAACAGGGGGCCCGTTCAGCGTGATGTACGGGCATTGTTGCCTTGGCTTGGTCTCGGACGCGCAGCTCGACCTCGATCAGGCCGAAGACAGTTTCCTGACGGCTCGTCGCCTCGCGGTGGAGGCGGGTGGGACCCACTCACACGCCGCACGCCTGGGGGGCGCGTTGCTCGGGCAGTTGCTTTACGAGCGGGGCCGGATCGAGGAGGCTGAGAGGTTGCTGGACGAGAGCAGTGAGCTCGGTTCGGGTGGCGGGGTGGTCGAGTTCATGATCTCCCAATACGCCATCGGGGCCCGGATCAAGGCCCTCCGAGGCGACCGCGCCGCGGCGGCGCTACGTCTGGGCGACGGGACGGCCGCGGCCGAATCGCTCTCGCTCCCAAGACTGTTGGCGCGGATGGACAACGAGCGGGTGGTGTGGGATTTCCCGGTGCGGCCCGGCTATCGGCCCGTGCAGCGGCCGCGGCGGGTCCGCTCGACCGATGGCCCGGAGGCGATCACCGCCCAACTCGAGGACGACACCGCGATCCGGCTGATGCTCGCCTCCGGGGAGCCGGACTCGATCGAATCGGCGTGTGGGTGGGCCGAGGAATGGGTTCAGGTACTCGCGGGAGGTGCCCGTAAGCGCGCGGCCCTGCAATCCGCCCGGCTCCTCGTAGCCTGCCTGGCCACGGCTGGACGGACCGACCAGGCCAAGTCGATACTCGCAGGAGCGGCGTCAGTGTGCGCCGATCACGGGATGATCCGCTTCCTTCCAGACGGCGGCCCCCAGCTGCAGTCTGTTCTACGGGCACTCCTCGAGGACCAGCGTGCCGGCCGGTGGCCATCGGGCCAGCCGCCTGTACCGTCCGAATTCCTCACTGCGGCTGCCGACATGATGAGCTGAACCGGGGACCTCCCCGATGGTCCATGACGGACGGGCTGCGCCTGCTCACACCGTCGTGATGAATCCGCCATCGATCGTCATGTCGGCGCCGGTGATGTTCGCCGCCCGGTCCGAGGCCAGGAACAGCGCCAGGTCAGCGACCTCGTCGGGGGTTGTGAACCGCCCGGTGGGTGTGCCGGACACCGCGCCGTCCGCGACGTCCTGCGGACTGGCCCCGCTGGCCTTTGCGATCACCTCGGCGACACCTCCCTCGCCCAGCCACAGATCCGTCAGCACTGGGCCAGGGCTGATCGAGTTCGCACGAATACCTTTCGGGCCGAGCTCCTTCGACAGAGCCTTGGTGAGGTTCGTTACCGCAGCCTTGACCGCGCAGTAGTCGACAACGCCGGGGTCCGGGTAGAACGCGTTGACCGAGCCGATCGTGACGATCGCCCCGCCACCGCGACGGACCATCTCCGGGATCGCCGCCCGCGTGGTGCGCACCGCGGCCATCACCCCGAGCGACCACGAGGCATTCCAGTCTTCGTCGGTGACCGTGACGAACCCACCCGGCCGCGGGGTGACCCCGCCCGCGTTGTTGACCAGGATGTCGACGCCCCCCAGCCGCGCGGCGGCCTCGACCAGCGCGACAGGGCCATCGCTCGTCGACAGGTCCGCGGGCACGAACGTCGCCCGTCCATCGGACTCGAGTTCCTCGAGCCGTGTGCTGCGGGTGCGTGATCCCGCGACTATGTGTGCCCCCGCCTCGGCGAGGCGGTCGGTGATCGCGAGACCGATGCCCTTGCTCGCGCCCGTGACCACCGCGATCTTCCCGTCGAGATGCAGATCCATCGTCACCCTCCAAAAGGGGCGGAACCGATACCCGTCCTGCGGGGCGCACTCCCCCGCACAGCACCGCAATCCCAGACCCGGACCGTCACAAACGACATCCGGCTGAAGTGAGGATATCCAGCAGACGGGTCCGCAGGTACCGGAACGCGGTGCATCGGGCTCCCTCCCATCGAATCCTCACCCCACGCACAGGGGTGGTTGTCGGGGTGGGGTCGTACGGTGCGTAGTGGAGGTGGATGCCGTGATCGTCGCCGTTTCTTTCAGTCGCGTCCCTCGCCCGATATATGCGAGACGATCGGTGTAGGGCAGTGACCACACGCCGTGGGCTGACGGCGGAGCGGGAGGTCGCGCGGTTCGAGGAGAGTGGGTGGACTCGGGTTCTTGGGTTGCGGACGCTCCTGCCGAACGATCCACATCGATTCCTCAGTAAGCAGGGGCGACGGTGGTGGGGCAGGGTTGAAACGCTGGGGGGCGAACTTGAGAAGTGGGTGGCGGACAAGCGATTCGCCGACGATGTCGAGGTCGGGCTGCTGTTCGTGCCCTCGGTGCGGGTGCTGGATACCCGACAGCCGGTGGAGGCGGGCATTCGGCGGCAGCAGCATCCCGACCTGACCGGGGATGTCTTCGATGGCCGTTTGGACGCCGGCGTCGACGCGGTTCAGGAAGATGCGGCTGGGGCGTTCTTCGTCACGTGTGTTGGTCGGTATGGCGTGTCGGCGGGTAGCTATCAGCAGATCCGGGGAGCCGAAGCGGTGAATTTCGACGTCGCTGGTAATGACGTTCGTGCAGGCATGACCCGTCAGTTGTGGGGTGCGCGCGTGCTTCAGGCCGGTAACGCGTTCCTTCCGGATTCTGAGCACAATGATCGGTGGACCTTCACTTTGTTTGCCGGTGAGGAGCTGATCGATGGATTGGCTCAGTCGGGGACCGTGCTGAAGTCGCGGGTGCGGTTCCGGCTCGGCAAGTCGGACCGCGGTATCGGATCGGCCCGCGTCGCACCGGCGCTCTTCGCCGGACATCTCTGACCGGCCCCTCCCCACATTGGACGGTCCATCGTCTTGACCATTCCACGAAGATGTTCAACACTTCGGTATGACCACGGACGACGAGGGGCGTCACATCGAGTTCGTTGTCGAACGCCTCACCAAGAAACACCCCGAACTCTCAGCATCGACAGTGCTCGACACGGTAGCCCACGCCCACAGGCACTTCGATGGCCGCCGGGTGCGGGACTTCGTCCCGCTACTCGTCGAACGCAACGCGGAAGCCGAATTGAGCCACGCCGAGGGCATGCGGGAGGTCCCGATCGGCGCCGTCGGCGGACGCCATCGAGTCGACTGAGAGGCCCGCGGCCGGCTATTCGTCGGTCGCCCGAGCGTTCGACTCGTCCGCCATGAATTGCGCGTACCAGTCGGGCCAGTCCGTGTCGTATCGACCGAGTTGTTCCTCGTACTTGCCGTGTGCGGCGGCCGCACGGCGCATCGCCCCGGCCAGCTCGACGGCGGAGGCGTAGGCCACCGGCCCCGGCGTGACGCGGCCAGGCGCGCGCGTGGTGACCTCCTGCACGAACCAGCTGTTGCCGTCGGGGTCGGCGAAGGACAGCCACGACCCGTAGCTCTGGCGGTTCGGGTCCGGGCCGGTGACCCGCGCGGTCGCCCCGGCGTGGTGGAACACCCCGCCGGCGTCGTGGAAGACGTCGCTGACCGGCGCCCCGCGGCTCGCCAGCTCGGGCCTGGCCGCCTCGATGTCGGTCACCACGAGGTGCAGGCCGTCCGCCGAGCCTGGCGCGGCCGAAGTGACTCCGGTGCCGAAGATGACCGAGCACGCCGAACCGGGCGGTGTCAGCTGCACCACCCGGAAGTCCGGGCCGGTGGCGACGTCCGCATCCTCCCGCCACCCGAGTGCCTGATAGAAGTCCTTGGCCCGGTCCACATCGGAGACTGGCAACACCACAATCTCCAGCTTCGTGTCCACGGCCTCGGTTCCTCCCGTTGATGCCGGTCACCAGCGTCGATGCCACTGAGGTGGGCACCCCATCCACACTTCCACCACGAATCGCCGAAAGTCCATATCCCGTAGCTATGCAAAGGAGATGGCGGCCGAACCGTGCACACGGACGGTCCGGGAACGCCCCCGCGCTGGGCGGATGCGCATTACGCTCGAAGCATCGCCGCCAATATCCGGCGGGCCCCGTCATGACAGGACGCGCCGCATGGCTGTTCTGCTCGAGACCGAATACCTACCGAAGCGTGTCCGCGCGGAGGCGGTGCCCACGCACCCAGATTCCGGAGCCATCGACAATCCTTGCCGCGCAAAACGTTTCCCTGCGCATACTCGGTTCAATTCACCATCCGAGAGGAGACATCTCGTCATGTCCACCATCCGGACCGTCCAGGTAGACCATCCCAACGCCGAACTGCGCCTCACCACCCGCGAGATACCCGACCCCGGTCCGGGTCAGGTGCGGGTCACCGTCGAGGCCTGCGGCATCTGCCACTCCGACGACGCGTTCGTCACCAATGCCCTTCCCGGCGTGACGTTCCCAGTGACGCCCGGCCACGAGATCGCCGGCCGCATCGACGCGGTCGGCGACGCCGTCGCCCGCTGGCTTCCCGGGGATCGGGTGGCCGTCGGCTGGTTCGGCGGCGCGTGCCTGTACTGCGATCCGTGCCGCGACGGCGACTTCATGCACTGCGAGAACCTTCAGATACCCGGCTGGCACTACCCGGGTGGCTATGCCGACGCCGTGGTCGTACCCGCCACGGCGATCGCCCGCATCCCCGACGAGTTCACCGCCGCGGATGCCGGGCCGATGGCCTGCGCAGGCGTGACCACGTACAACTCGCTGCGCCGGAGCTCGGCCCGCCCCGGTGACCTGGTCGCGATCCTCGGCCTCGGCGGCCTCGGGCACCTCGGTGTCCAGTTCGCGGCGAAGATGGGTTTCGACACCGTCGCGATCGCCCGCGGCCCGGACAAGGAACCGCTGGCCACCCAGTTGGGTGCGCGGCACTACATCGACTCCACGACACAGGACGTCGCCGCCGAACTACGCCGTCTGGGCGGCGCTCGGGTCGTCCAGGCGACCGCCGCGAACTCGGCGGCCATGGCCGCCACCATCGACGGCCTCTCGGCGGACGGCGAACTGATCGTCATCGGCGCCGTCCCGGATCCGATACCGGTCAGCCCGTTACAACTGATCTTCCAGTCCCGTTCGGTGCACGGGCATCCGGCCGGCACCGCGCGCGATGTCGAACGGACGCTCGACTTCGCGGCTCTCACAGGCATCCGCCCCATGATCGAGGAGGTGCCGCTGACCGAGGCTCCGGCCGCCTACCGCCACGCACTCAGCGGCAAAGCTCGATTCCGTGTGGTCCTGACCACCGGACTCTGATCGACATCCGTGCCCAACACGGTCCGCAACTCTGAGTGCGCTGACTACCCCATCGGCGGCGTGCTCGGATAGGACGGCGTTCTGCATATACGCCCTCGCGCCGCTCCTAGAGATTCTCGTCTGCTGCTCGCGTAGCTGTCGCTGCTCCTGGCGCCGATCGTGCCGCTCGCGGCTGTCGTTCACGTCGCCGACCATCCCCGGGTTGTTGTCGACCTCCTGGGGACCGCATCGGTATAGCTATCCTCGACTTCGAGAACGGCAATCTCGCCACAAAAATGAGGACACACCAGGTGACTTCCGCAGACCAAGAGGCTGTGAACCCCCTCGCGACCGCCGCCGTCGATCGGCTGTTCGACCGGCAGCGCGACGAATACCTCACGGAAGCGCAACGCCTCATCCGCGCTTGCGGCAGCCTCATCGCTGAAACCGGTCAGGTGGATCCCCCTGTCGCCGCGATCCTCGAGCGCGCGGGCCTTGCAACCCGCGCGTTCTACCGGCTCTTCAATTCGAAGGAAGAGCTGATCATCGCCGTCCTGCAAGATGGCACCACCACGAAAACCAGCCACGTCATCGAACGTATGTCATCGGCGAGCACACCGCTCGAACGTGTCGATGCATGGGTTCGAGCCGTCGTCCTCCCCTATACCCAGGATGTATCGCAGGGGTATCGAGCAATCCTGCTCCACACGTACCGGTGGGAGACGATGTTTCCCACCGAACTCGCAGCGATGCGCGAACAACTCCTGCAGCCGCTGGTTCACGCAATAGCCGACCTCCGCGACGACGACCCGAAGAACGCTCAAACCGCAGCCGAGATCATTTTCGACGCATTCTTCGGCGTCGCCTGCCGAGCAGAGGCACAAAGGCGGCTGGTCGATCCGGACGAAGTCACTGCCCTCACCCGGATGGCCACACTCATCGCCACGTCATTCAGCGCCACGGAGTGAACGACTAGTCACCTCGGGGTAACCCTCGTCAGTTCGACCTGACGAAGGCGCGATCGCAACACACAATTCTTCAATGCTTGGCCGCATCTGCGGCAGGTCTCTTCGGCGACCCGAGCTCGACGGCGCCGCGGCTCCTGGCCTGCCCCCTGGCCCATGAACCATGGCACCACGACCCGGCCACAACGCGACTGTGCGCGAGGTTCCTCTTCGAACCTCGCGCACAGTCGCGTGTCACAGACCTACCTCAGAACCAGCGAATCACCGTCGACCGAGATGGTCACCGCGGCGCAGAGACGTCGGCCTGCATGATGTTCGCGCGACTGAGGACCACCGGGACCCACAGCGCGGTGAGGGCGGCCATCCCCGCCCACGTGAGGATCAGCCCGTATTCGATTCCCGTTGGGCGGATTCCGGGCGGCAGGCTCTGTTGTGACCAGTAGCCGAGCAGTCCGATCACCGTCCCCACACCCGTTCCCATCACCGCTATCTGCGCGATGGCCCATCGTCGTGACCAGGTGCCCAGCAACGAGACGATGACCCCGAAGATCACGACGAACACGATGAACAGCCGCAGTGGCGCGGGCGTCGCGACATGTTCCGGGTTGGGACCTCCCGCGAGTACAGCCCACGCCGGCAGCGACCCCGCATGGGGAAGCGCGAGGCCAAACGTCAAAACGAGGACCACCGCGGTGATCGCCGGGCGGCGCCACCCGGCCACGAACTCTCGGGTGACTCGATTCTCGATCTCGCGGAAGTCGGCACGGTAGTGGGACAGATCGTCGGTCACGACATCCTCCTTGGATCGATACCGAGCGAGGCGACCCACCGGCGATGGTGGGCCGCCTCGACTCATCGGATCAGCCGATGCTGAAGGGCTGGCCCCACAGCGTGACGGTGCTGCTGACGTTCTTCGTGCTGGCGGTGACCTTGACGTAGGAGCGGGCCTGCGCGTAGCCGGCGCAGCCCTCGACACCGATGGTGGAGTCGGCCCAGGTGACGCTGCCGCTCTTGCCCTTGAAGCCGTTGGCGCCCGAGTGCGACTCGCCACCGAAGTCGTCGGCCTTCTCCAGGTCGAGGAGCTTGACGTTCTTGGCCTGGCCGGGAGCGATGGACAGGTTGCCCGCACCCTTGGCGGTCTGCTTGACGCTCTCGCCCTCCCAGTTGGAGGACATGCCGGTGTCGGCGCCGCCCTTGCCACCCAGGGTCAGCTGGCAGGCCACCACGTAACCGGGCTCGATCTTGCCGCCGTCAGCGTTGTCGCCGGACAGTTCGACCTTGGCGCTGCCGGAGACCCACACGTTGCGGTGCAGCGGGGTCGCACCCATCGACGGCGAGATGTTCGCGGACTCACCGGTCATGGCGACGGTGACGACGGTGCCGTCGACAAGCGTCTTGGAGATGGTCCCGCCGGGCAGCGGCACGAAGGTGTCGGCATTGGCCGCACCCGCCGACAGGAAGCCGACCGCGACGGCCGTGGCCGCGCCGACGGCGGAGATCTGCAGCCCGCGACGCAGGCCGTTCGTGCTGGTGTTCATAAATTCCCCTTTGAGGGTTCAGGTTTCAGGTTCGGGGGTGGGCTGGGTCAGCCGATGCTGAAGGGCTGGCCGTACAGGGTGGTCTTGGAGTAGTCGTTGCCGACGATCTCGACCACGGTGTAGGAGCGGGCCTGGGCGAATCCGCCGCAGTTCTGGATCTCGAGCTGGGTGTCCTGGTACTGGACCGAGTACTTGCCGTTCTTCTTGATGTCCTTGCCCGCGACACCGACGAACTTGACCTGGCCGGCGGAGACCGGAACGGTCAGCGAACCGGAGACCGACGGTCCCGAGAGGTCGATGCCTGCGCCGATGGAGCCGCCGAGGCCGGTGATGTCGACCTGGCAGCCCACGATGTAGCCGGTGCTGATCCGCGAGACCCCGTGCGTGGACGAGTTGTTGGTGCCCTTGTCGTTGGTGGCACCGTTGAACGGCCCCGCCTCACCTTCCTTGGTGATGCCCTTGACGTCCGCGGTGACGGTGCCCGAGACCCACGCGGTGCGGCCGGCACCGTTCGCTGCGAGTGACGGCGAGATCAGGGCACTCTCGCCCGTGCGGGAGACGACCGCACCCGGTCCGGCCTTCTGCCCGTCGGGCAGCGGCACGAAGGTGTCGGCGTGGGCCACACCGGTGGACATCAGCCCGATCGCCACGGCGGCGGCAGCGCCCACGCCGACACTACGGAACTTGCTCATCAAATCTCCTTCATAGGCCGCGGCGCATGGGCGCGCGGCACCAAACTCAAATGAAAATGGTTTCCAGTAACCTAGGGAGGGCGGCGGACGCTGTCAAATGCGCCCCCGAGGAAGGGCTTTCGGCCCGGGTCCGCGGCCTTCTGGGCGCACTCCACCGCGCGGGCTCTGGTGAGCACCACGCTGACGGCGGAACGGCGAAGGTACGCGTCAAGATCACCCCTGCTCGGACTGGCGCCCAGACAGGGATGTCGGTTGACGTCGACTAGGCAGACGGCGGCGGGCCGCGGGTGCCGGTGCCCGAGCCGACCAGCAGCCAGCGGGCGAGCGGCGGCGAATCTGCAGGGGCGCAGACCGCGACAGGTACCAGGACCGGCACCTCGGTGAACGGCGCCGGAACTCTCCGGCTCAGTGCCGAAAGCACTGAGACACATCCGCGCTCACCGGCCCGGATCAGCACGGCGGTCACCGCGACGGCGGCGGCGTGCGCGGCGACCATCTGCGGACCGAGCTGCGGCCCGTGCACGTGAACAGCGCCCATCGCGAGCGCGATGTGCCCGATCGCCTGGCCCAGGGTCAGCGCGGCGGCCACGAACAACAGCTGATGTCGATCCACCCGCACGGACGCGATGACCGCACCGACGGCCGCGCAGCCCAGCATCAGCAGGACCACCGAACTCTCCGCGGGAGCCGTGCCCCCGCCCAGCGCGTGAGCGGCGACGCTCACCGCGCCGGAGGTCGAGCCCACGAAGGCACCGCGCATCCGCGCGATCGTCATCCCCTGTGAGCCCACACGCGAAGAATACAAGGCACTACTACAACGGCTAGTACCCAGGATCGGTTGTCGGCGAGGGTATCTACCGGGGCGGTTCGGTCTGGTACGCGTCCACCGCCCGTTGCAGCCGATCGAGCGCCTCACGCAGCTCCGCGATTGCCCTGTTCAGTTCATCGGCGGTCGCCGGATTCGCGACCGCGGGCGGGGGCGGACCCGCCGGTTCCCCCACAGGCGGCGGCGCTGGCGGCGGCCCCGCGCCCGATCCCGGCGCCGTGGCCACGCCGCCGGTGCCCGCCCCGAACACCTGGTCCAGCGCCTCCGCCAGGGTGGGCGCGTATCCCACCCGGACCCCGCCCGTGGCCCCCGGCTCCCGATAGCTGACCAGCAGGCGCGCGAGCTGGGGGAAGGTCGACGTGTTCTGTTCCGACGCGATCCGCTCGGTGAACAGCGGCTCCACGTAGAGCACTCCGCCGTCGGCGATCGGCAACGTCAGCAGGTTGCCGTACTGGATCCGGTTCGACCGCTCCAGCAGGGTCCGCTCCGACGCCACCCGGGTGTCCGAGATCATCGAGTTCTGGATCTGCTGTGGGCCCTGCGTGAGGGTGTCGGTCGGCAGTTCGAGCACGGTCAGCTTGCCGTAGTCCTCGGGATCGGAGTGCGCGGAGATGTAGGCGGAGAGGAATTCGCGCCGGAACCCGACCATGGTGCTGGCCAGCCGGAACGACGGCTCCGCGGTCGCCTGGTCACCCACCAGCACGTAGAACGGCATCTGGTACGGGTTGGACTCGACGGTCGGGTCGCTCGGCACCGACCAGAATGCGTTGGTGGTGAAGAACTCTCGCGGATCATCGACGTGATACTTCGCGAGCATCTCGCGCTGGATCTTGAACAGGTCCTGGGGGTACCGGAAGTGGGCCCGCAACTCGGCGGGAACGGAGCTCTCGGGTTGCACGGTGCCAGGGAAGGCGCTCATCCACGCTTTGAGCACCGGATCCTGCTGGTCGACCTGGTACAGGGTGACCGTGCCGTCGTAGGCGTCGACGGTGGCCTTCACCGAGTTACGGATGTAGGAGACCTCCCCACCCCGCCGCACGGGCGCGGGCTCGGCGCCGACCACCAGGTCCTCGAGCGAACTGCGCTGCGCGTACGGGTAGTTGTTCACCGTGGTGTACGCGTCGACGATCCACACGATCTTCCCGCCCACCACGGCGGGATAGGGGTCGTGGTCGGTGGTCAGCCAGGGGGCCACCAGGTGCACGCGCTCGGCCGGGGACCGATTGAAGATGATCCTCGATCCGGATCCGATCGCCTTGGAGAAGATGATGTTGCGCTCGGAGTACTTGACGGCGAACGCCATCCGGTTGAACCAGTTCCCGATCGAGACACCGCCGGTCCCGTCGTAGGTGTAGGTGGAGGTGTCGGTGTCGTACTCGCGTGGCGCGGAACCCTCCGGACCACCGACGACCGCATAGTCGGGGTCGGTCCTCGCGATCAGTTCGCCGAAGTAGATGCGCGGCTGGTCCACTTTGATGACCTGGTGGCCGGAGCCCTGGCTGGCGATGTCGCTGACCGTGTACACCGGATACCCGCTGTTGCTGCTCGAGGTATCCCCCACCGCCTCCCGCACCGCGGCGTTCACCCGGTTCGCCGGCGCCGCGACGAACCCGTCACCGTGGGTGTACACCGTGTGCTGGTTGACCCACTGGGTCTGATTGCCGCTCAGGCTGCTCGGGGTCAGCTCGCGGGCCGCGACGACGTAGTCGCGCAGCTTGCCGTCGATCACGTACCTGTCGAGGTCGAGCGTTGCGGGGAAGGCGTAGAAGTTCTTGAGCTGTTGCTGCTGGATGAAGGTGTGCGAGAGCAGGTTCGGATCGAGCAGCCGGGCGTTCGCGATCGTCGTCACGTCGGCGGGCACGTCCCGGGGCGATTTGGTGCCGATGCCCGGATACGGCAGGAACTCGACCTTGTCCGCGCCGACCCCGTACGCCTGGCGGGTGGCCTCGATGTTGCGCTCGATGTACGGACTCTCCCGGTCTGCTGCGTTGGGACGGACCGAGAACTGCTCCACGGCCAGCGGCCAGACCGCGCCGACCAGGATCGAGGACAGCAGCAGGAGGATCGCGGCCAATGCCGGCACCCGGAGGTCGCGCAGCACGATCGCGGCGAAGAAGGCGGCGGCGCAGATGAGGGCGATCGCGAGCAGGATCAGTCTCGCCGGGAGCACCGCGTTGATGTCGGTGAAGCCACCGCCCGTGAACGTGGGCTCCTTGCGGCCGCTCGAGAGCAGCGCGTACCGGTCGAACCAATACGCCACCGCCTTGAGCAGAATAAACGTCCCCGCGAGCACGGCCAGCTGGACACGGGCGGCCCGGCTGATTCCGCCCTCGCTCCAAGAGATGCGTACCCCGCCGAACAGGTAGTGCGTGGTCAGGCTGGCCAGGAAGGCGAACACGGTCGCCACGAACAGCCAGTTCAGGACCGACCGATAGAAGGGCAGGTCGAAGACGTAGAAGCCGACGTCGAGACCGAACTGCGGATCCGTGACCCCGAACGCCCCGCCGTGCAGGAACAGCTGAACCGTCTCCCAGCTCGACTGCGCGATCAGGCCGCACAGCAGCCCGAGGACGATGGGGATGCCCAGCCCGAAAAGGCGCGGCCTGCGCCGCACGAAGTCGCGATAGATCCGGATCGGATCGTCCTCGGCACGCCCAGGCAAGAACACCGGTCGGGCGCGGAACGCCAGCAGCACCGCGAGGAACACGGCGCCGCCGACGAGCACGGCCACCGCGGCGAACAGCAGCAGCCTGGTCACCAGCATCGTCACCCAGACGGTCCGGTATCCGACCTCACCGAACCACAGCCAGCTGGTGTACATGCCCACCAGCACGGGGAGCACGATCAGGGCCGCGAGCAGGCCAACCGCCGACAGCAGCAGGATCCGGCCGCGCCGGGACAGCTGCGGTAGACCTTCGACCGGCCGATTGCCCACTTCCCACGCTCCAGGTCCGAGCGCGTCGCGGCCTACCGGCCTGTTCTCACCAGCGTCACCGCCGACGTGTGTCCGTTTCGCCCCATTCTACTGGCGCGAACCCGGACCGCGGTGTGTCGCCGCCGCCACCGCCGAGTGTGCACCTGCCGGCGCAAACCCCCAGGTGGGACGACGGCAGCTGCACACTCGGCGGGGTCAGGAGGCGGCGAGCAGCACGTCCGCGTCGAAGCAGGTGTGGGTGCCGGTGTGGCAGGCCGCGCCCTCCTGGTCGACGATCAGCAGCACGCTGTCGCCGTCGCAGTCGAGCCGCACCTCGTGCACGTACTGGGTGTGCCCGGACGTCTCGCCCTTGACCCAGTACTGCTGGCGGGACCGCGAATAGTAGGTTCCCTTGCGGGTTTCCAGGGTGCGTGCGAGCGCCTCGTCGTCCATCCACGCGACCATCAGCACCGCGCCGGTGGCCCGCTCCTGGGCGACCGCGCTGAACAGGCCGGCGTCGTTTCGCTTCAGCCGGGCGGCGATTGCGGGATCGAGACTCATCGGACCACGATACCTTCGGCCCGCATGGCGTCCTTGACCTGCGGGATCTCCAGCTCGCCGAAGTGGAAGACGCTGGCCGCGAGCACCGCGTCCGCGCCCGCCTGCACGGCAGGGGCGAAGTGGTCCACCGCGCCCGCGCCGCCGCTGGCGATGACCGGAACGTGCACCGCGGCCCGTGCGGCCCGGATCATCGGCAGATCGAACCCGGCCTTGGTGCCGTCCGCGTCCATCGAGTTCAGCAGGATCTCCCCCACCCCGAGCTCGGCGCCGCGCAGCGCCCACTCGATCGCGTCGATCCCGGTGCCGCGCCTGCCGCCGTGCGTGGTGACCTCCCAGCCGGACGGCGTCGGCTCCTGCCCCTCGGGCACGGTCCGCGCGTCCACCGACAGCACGATGCACTGCGATCCGAACCGCTGGCTGAGCTCGCGCAGCAGCTCCGGGCGCGCGATCGCGGCGGTGTTGACGCTGACCTTGTCGGCGCCCGCCCGCAGCAGGCGGTCCACGTCCTGCTCGGTGCGCACCCCGCCGCCGACGGTGAGCGGGATGAAGACCTGCTCGGCCGTGCGGGTCACCACGTCGATCATGGTCCCGCGGTCCGAGGTGGACGCGGTGACGTCGAGGAAGGTCAGCTCGTCGGCGCCCTGCGCGTCGTACAGCGCCGCCAACTCCACGGGATCGCCCGCGTCGCGCAGGTTCTCGAAGTTCACGCCCTTCACGACGCGGCCCGCGTCCACGTCCAGACACGGGATGACCCGAACCGCCACCGTCATTGCGTCAGCCTTCCTGCCGGTAGCCCCGGGTCCCGATCCAGGTAGTCACCCGGATCGCCCAGAGCCACAAGAATATTCAACACCTCTTCGTGCACCCCCGGCGCCGCGGCGAGCACCGAGGTCGACCCGATGTGCCAGGGCGCACCCGCCAGGTCGGTGACCACACCGCCCGCCGCGCGCACCAGGGCGACGCCAGGCGCGTTGTCCCAGGGGTTGTGACCGAACACCACCGAAGCGCCGAGCGCGCCACCGGCGGTGAAGGCCAAGTCGGCGCCGGTGCTGCCGTGGATCCGCAGCCTCCTGCTCACCCGACTCAGTTCGCCGAGCGCCCGCACCCGATAGGGCCCGGGGATCGGTCCCCTGCCGTCGACGTTGAACGCGCCGAACCCGACCAGCGAATCGGACAGCGAGGCAGTCGCCAACGGCGGCAACGCCTCCCCGTTGCACAGCACCGGGCCGTCGACAACCGCCGCGTAGCGCCGGCCCATCCCGGGCAGCCAGGTCAGGCCGAGCACCGGGACCCCGTCGTCGAGCAGCGCGAGCAACATCCCTGCGGTCGGCAGGCCGGACGAGTAGTTCAGCGTGCCGTCGATCGGGTCCAGCACCCACACCGGCCCCTCGGTCAGGTCCGGTCCGCCGAATTCCTCACCGTGCACACCGATTCCGGTCAGCTCGGTCAGTTCCGCGCTGAGCCGTCGTTCCAGCTCGAGATCGAGCTCGGTGGCGAAGTCGCGGGCGCCCTTGCTCACCGCGCTCGGCGCGCCGACGCCCTCGAGGAAGCGCTCCTGCGCCGCGTCCAGCAGGCCGCTCGCGATGGAGAGCAGCTCGTGCGGGTCGCGGGGCAGGCTCATGTCCGGCGCTATCGCGAGACCGCGGCGAGCGCTTCGGGGAGCGTGAACCGCCCGGCGTACAACGCCTTTCCGACGATGGAGCCCTCGACGCCCAGGTCGACGAGTCCGGCGATCGCGACGAGGTCCTCGATGCTGGATACGCCGCCGGAGGCCACGACCGGCGCCTTGGTGGCGCCGCAGACCTGGCTGAGCAGCTCCAGGTTGGGACCGGTGAGGGTGCCGTCCTTGCCGACGTCGGTGACGACGTAGCGCGAGCAGCCGTCCCGATCGAGGCGCTCGAGGGTCTCGAACAGGTCGCCCCCCTCGGTGACCCAGCCGCGTCCACGCAGCTGGTAGCGGCCGTCGACGTTGCGGACATCGAGGCCGACCGCGATCCGGTCGCCGTACTCGCCGATGGCGCGGGCGCACCACTCGGGGTTCTCGATGGCGGCGGTGCCGAGGTTGACGCGCGCGCAGCCGGTGGCCAGCGCGGCCCGCAGCGACTCGTCGTCGCGGATGCCGCCGGACAGTTCGACCTTCACGTCGAGTTCGCCGACCACACCGGCGATCATGTCGCGGTTCGAGCCCCGGCCGAAGGCGGCGTCCAGGTCGACCAGGTGCACCCATTCGGCACCGTCGTTCTGCCACGCGAGCGCGGCATCCCGGGGGGATCCGTAGCTCGTCTCGCTGCCGGCCTCTCCCTGAACGAGGCGAACAGCTTCACCGTTGGCAACATCTACAGCAGGCAAAAGGACCAGGCTCACGTGCGCCTACCCTAGTCCGTCATCGCGGCGAGCCGGTTCCCGGGTCGCCGCCCTGTTCGCCCGCGCTCTGTTCGTCGTCCGCGGAGTCGTCGAGAGCGCGCCGGGTCATCCGGGTGGAGACGAGGCCCATCGCCGCGATCGCACCCGCAACCCCGGCGAGGACGATGACCAATCCCACGACCGGTCCCGGCTTCAGCACCGCCAGCAGGACGGTCGCGAGCGCGAGGACCGCGGCGGCGGAGCCGAGCGAGAACAGGGCGAGACGCCCCATCGACAGGCCGCGCCGCTGCCCGGTCACAGGCTGCGGACCCAGTTCTCCAGCAGCGCGGCACCGGCGTCACCGGACTTCTCCGGGTGGAACTGGGTGGCCGAGAGCGGCCCGTTCTCCACCGCGGCGAGGAACGGCCCGCCGTGGTCGGCCCAGGTCAGCTTCGCGGGCGCGATCAGGTCGGAATCGGCGAGCTCCCACTTCTGCGCGGCGTAGGAGTGCACGAAGTAGAAGCGGGTGTCGGCGTCGATGCCGTCGAACAGCACGCTGTCCGCCGGGGCCTGCAGGGTGTTCCAGCCCATGTGCGGGAGCACCTCGGCCTGCAGCATCTCGACGGTGCCCGGCCATTCACCGCAGCCGTCGGCCTCCACGCCGTGCTCGACGCCGCGCTCGAACATGATCTGCATGCCGACGCAGATGCCCAGGACCGGCCTGCCGCCCGCGAGCCGCTGGCCGATGATGCGTTCGCCTCGGACCGCGCGCAGGCCCTCCATGCAGGCCGCGAAGGCACCGACGCCGGGGACCACCAGTCCGTCCGCGGCCAGGGCGACGGCGGGGTCCGAGGTCACCTCGACGTCCGCACCGACGCGGGCGAGGGCTCGTTGGGCCGAATGCAGGTTGCCGGAGCCGTAGTCGAGGAGGGCGACGGAGGTCATGCGGCAACTCTATCGGCCCGGACCCACGCCACCGGAATCACCAGCGCGATGGCCGCAGCCGCGATCACGAACACCCACGTGTAGCCGGCGAATCCGGCGACCACGCCGAGCGTGAGCGCACCGATCCCCGTCCCGGCGTCGTAGCTGATGTTCCAGGCGGCGCTCGCCGCGCCGAGCCTGGCCGGCCCGGCCCCGGTGAACAGCGAGACCAGCGCCTCGTTCTGGCAGGCGCCGAAGCCGAGCCCGAACGCCACCGCGCCCGCCATCAGCAATCCGACCTGGCCGTCGCCGATCACGCCTGCCGCGAACAGCCCGGCACCGAGCGTCGCGCAGGCCAGCGCAGGCACCATCGACCGGCCGTGCCCGATCCGGTCGGCCAGTACGCCCGCGGCGTACCGCCCGACCAGGATCGCCCCGCTGACCACCGCGAGTGCCACGCCCGCGATCGCCGCCCGGTCCTCGACCGCGATCGGGAGCAGGCTGGTGACCCCGCCGTAGGCCGAGGCCACCACGACCATCGCCAGGCAGGGCACCAGCAGCAGGCGAAGCGGCAGCCGTCCCCGCGGGCCGGCCCCCACTGGCCGTGGGATCGACGGCAGCGCGGCGATCGAGGCGATGGACAGCAACGGCACCAACGCCGCGAGCACGAACACCAGCGAGGACTGGCCGCGGCCGAACAGCGCCAGACCCAGTGGCAGCGCGACCATCTGGGCCAGCGAGATGGCGATGCCCTGAGCTCCGGTGGCCCGGCCGAGGATCTCCTTGGGCGCCAACTCCCCGATCAGCGCGCTGCCCGCCACCGTCACCAGGCCGAAGCCGATTCCGCGCACCGCCGAGATGATCAGCGCGGGAACGGCTTCGGTGGACAGCAGGAAGGCGAGCGAGGGCAGACCGAGCAGCAGGCAGCCGACGGCGAGCACCCACCGGTACCCCCAGCTCCGCAGCAGGGTCGGCGTGCAGAGTTGGGTGGCGACGGTGGTCGCCATGAAGACCGCGGTGCTCGCGCCCGCGAGCGCATCCGAGCCGCCCGCCTGCTTGATCGCGAACGGGACCACCGGCAGCAGCAACGACCACCCACCGAAGGTGGTCGCGGCCATGAGGAACGCCACCGGCAGCCCGCGGGTACGCCAGAGTCCGCCGGGTGCCGTCGCCCCGGAGACCGCACCCATCAGATCAGCCGCAGGACCCCGCCCGCGGCCGCGATGATCGCCAGCGCGAGCAGCACGCCGGAGGCGAACTTGTTGACGGTCCACATCGAGTACGCGCCGCCGAGCGCGAATCCGGCCGCGATGAACAGGACGTAGATCAGCGCGTCACCCATCTACAGCGCGCCCTTGGTCGAGGGCACCCCGGACACCCGCGGGTCCGGCTCGACGGCCTCGCGCAGCGCGCGGGCCACGGCCTTGAACTCGGCTTCGGTGATGTGGTGCTGGTCGCGGCCGTAGAGCACACGCACGTGCAGCGCGATCCGCGCGTTCGAGGCGATCGACTCGAACACGTGCCGGTTGATCACCGTGGCGTATGGAACGCCCGGGTAGCCGCCGATGACGGCGTGCAGCATGTGCTCCGGCTCGCCGGTGTGCACGCAGTACGGGCGGCCGGAGACGTCAACGGACGCGTGCGCGAGGGTCTCGTCCATCGGGATGAACGCGTCGCCGAAGCGGCGGATGCCGCGCTTGTCCCCCAGTGCCTGACCGAGCGCCTGGCCCAGCACGATCGAGGTGTCCTCGACGGTGTGGTGGGCCTCGATCTCGATGTCGCCCTCAGCCTTGACCGTCAGGTCGAAGCTGGCGTGGCTGCCGAGCGCGGTCAGCATGTGGTCGAAGAACGGCACGCCGGTGGAGATGTCGACGATCCCGGTGCCGTCGAGGTTCAGCTCGACGGCGATGGAAGATTCCTTGGTGGTGCGCTCGACCTTCGCGATCCGCCCGGTCATCGTGTCTCCTCAGTGATCTCCGTTGTGACAAGCTCCGTTGCGACGAGCTTCTTGCTCACCCGCAACAGCTCGTCGTTCTCCGCGGCCAGGCCAATGGTCGCACGCAGATAGCCCTCGATCCCCACATCCCGGATCAGCACGCCCTCGTCGAGGAACCGCCGCCAGGTGGCGGCCGCATTCGAGAACTGGCCGAACAGCAGGAAGTTCGCGTCCGACTCGATCACCCGGAAGCCCATCGCCGTGAGCTCAGCGGACACCCGGTCGCGCTGCGCGGCGAGCTCCGCCACGCTGGCCAGGGTCTCGTCCGCGTGCCGCAGCGCCGCCCTGGCCGCGGCCTGGGTGATCACCGAGAGGTGATACGGAAGACGCACCAGCAGAAGCGCTTCCACCACGGCAGGCGCCGCCGCCAGGTAGCCCAGCCGACCGCCCGCGAAGGCGAAGGCCTTGCTCATCGTGCGGCTCACGACCAGCTTGGTCGGGAACTCGTCGATCAGCGTGATCGCGCTCGGGCCCGAGGAGAACTCGCCGTACGCCTCGTCCACGATCACGATGCCCGGCGCCGCGGTCAGGATGCGACGCAGGTCGGACAGCGGAACACTGTGCCCGGTGGGGTTGTTCGGGCTCGTGACGAACACGACGTCCGGCTTCTGCTGGGCGACGGCCGCGATCACCGCCTCCGGGTCGAGCGAGAAGTCCGACCGCCGGAACACGGGCAGCCACTTGGTCTCGGTGCCGTCCGAGATGATCGGGTGCATCGAGTACGACGGCACGAAGCCCATCGCGCTGCGACCGGGCCCACCGAAGGCCTGCAGCAGCTGCTGCAGGATCTCGTTGGATCCGTTGGCCGCCCACACGTTGTCGACGGTCACCGCGACACCGGTCTGCCGGGTGAGGTATTCGGCCAGGTCGGTCCGCAGCGCCACCGCGTCGCGGTCCGGGTACCGGTGCAGCTCGGCGGCCGCCTCCCGAACCGACTCCGCGACATCGTCGATCAACGCGCGGGTCGGCGGGTGTGGGTTCTCGTTGGTGTTGAGCTGCACGGGCACCGTCAACTGCGGTGCGCCGTAAGGAGACTTGCCGCGCAGGTTCTCCCGGATGGGTAGCTCGTCGATGCTCGCCGCCGAACCGGGTACCGGACCGCCGCTCACCGAAGCGCCTCGACAGCGGTGCCGTCCGTCAAACCCTCGAAGCGCAGCCGCACTGCCTCGCCGTGCGCGGGCAGGTCCTCCGCGTTCGCGAGGGCGATCACGTGCCCGGAGACGTCCTTGAGGGCGGCCTCCGAGTAGTCGACGACGTGGATGCCGCGCAGGAACGTCTGCACGCTGAGGCCGGACGAGTGCCGCGCGCAGCCCGCGGTGGGCAGCACGTGGTTCGAGCCGGCGCAGTAATCGCCCAGGCTCACCGGCGACCAGGCGCCGACGAAGATCGCGCCCGCGGACCGGACCCGGCCTGCCACCTCGGCGGCGTTCTCGGTCTGGATCTCCAGGTGCTCGGCCGCGTACGCGTTGACCACGCGCAGGCCGTCCTCGACAGAGGAGACCAGCACCGTCCCGGACTGGCTGCCCGCCAGCGCCGTCGCGACCCGCTCGCTGTGCTTGGTGAGCTCGAGCTGGGCGGTGAGCGCGTCGTCCACCGCGTCCGCGAGTTCGACGCTGGTGGTGACGAGCACGCTTGCGGCCATCACGTCGTGCTCGGCCTGGCTGATCAGGTCGGCGGCGACGTGCACCGGGTCTGCGGTGTGGTCGGCCAGGATCGCGATCTCGGTCGGTCCGGCCTCGGCGTCGATCCCGACCAGCCCGCGGCACAGCCGCTTGGCGGCGGTGACGTAGATGTTGCCGGGCCCGGTGATCAGGTCGACCGGTGCGAGTTCGGCCCCGTCGCCGACGGCAGTGCCGTCCCGTGTCACGTCGGTGCCGCCGTAGGCGAGGAGCGCGACGGCCTGGCCGCCGCCGACCGCCCACACCTCGTCGACGCCGAGCAGCTCGGCCGCCGCGAGGATCGTCGGGTGCGGCAGGCCACCGAAGGCGGCCTGCGGCGGAGACGCCACGACGAGCGACTCGACGCCCGCGGCCTGCGCCGGGACGACGTTCATCACGACGGACGACGGGTAGACCGCGTTGCCGCCGGGCACGTAGAGCCCGACCCGGTCCACCGGCACCCAGCGCTCGGTCACCGTGCCACCGGGCACCACCTGCGTCGTGGTGTCGGTGCGCCGCTGGTCTGCGTGCACGAGCCGGGTCCGCTCGATCGCGACCTCGAGGGCGGCGCGCACCGCCGGATCGAGCTCGGCCAGCGCCTTGGTCAGCTCGGCGCGCGGCACCCGGACCCGGTCGGGGCGGACCCCGTCGAACTTCTCGCCGAACTCGAGTGCCGCCTCGGCGCCCCGGTCGCGGACCGCCTCGACCATCGGGCGCACCTGATGGAGCACCGCGTCCACATCCACTCCACCTCGGGGCAGCGCGGCCCGGAGTTCGGCCGTGGTGGGTGTTCGACCGCGCAGATCCACGCGGGCGAGCTCGGTGCGGGCAGGCATGAGGGTCCCTTCAGAGGAATGGGTTTGTACTGATTATTCAGGATAGGTCCACGCCATTTTCCGCTGGCCGCCGCGACCGCGGGTTTCGTTCGTCGCCGGCCGTGCGCGGACACCGCTGCGCGTACGCTGACAAGGCGGTTCGTGGAGAGGATCGACCATGACTCACGACGCGCGATCGATCGCAGAACAGAACACGGCATTGCCCCCGGATGACGGCCGGGAACGATTCGCGGGCTACGGGGTGATGGGGGCGCCGTTCGCCAGCGGACACTGCCTTGCGCTGCGGCATTTCCCTGCCAGTTCGGTCGGCGCAGGCTACGACTCGGTGTGGCATCGGGACCCCGCGGGCGAGTGGACGATCTACAGCAGCGTTCGGCCCGAGGTCAGCTGCGCCCGATACTTCGGCTCCGCCACCGAGGACGCGCGGACCGCGGACATCTCGGTGAGGTGGACCGGTCCGGCCGCCTTCACGGTCACGGTGGACGACAGGCTCGTGTGGGAACTCGAGCTGGGAAAATCGGCGGCGACGACCGCGATGACGGGCCTCGGTCGGCTGATGCCCGCGGCGCTGTGGCGAAGCGATGCCGTCCTCTCGCTGATGGGGCGCGTGGCCGGACCCGCACTCGGGGTCGGCCAGGTCCGGCTGACCGGCAACTCCGCCAACGGCCAGCGATTCC
The DNA here is from genome assembly GCF_040548995.1 of Rhodococcus sp. PvR044. Taxonomy (NCBI): domain Bacteria; kingdom Bacillati; phylum Actinomycetota; class Actinomycetes; order Mycobacteriales; family Nocardiaceae; genus Rhodococcus; species Rhodococcus sp. PvR044. The sequence continues at coordinate 38,168 of NZ_JBEPSX010000011.1, read as the reverse complement.
GGGCGAACCCCCGGATGCTGTGGACCATCGACGAAAGCCGGGCGACCATCGACGGGGTCGATCTCGGACCACCGGGGCCGCTGCCCGAACAAGCACACCTGGGCGACTTCTGGATCCCACAGCGAGGGATGTTCGTCGTCGGCGAGGCCTACTTCGACGGTTGACGCGACGATCTCCGTCCAGCGAGAGCACCGACAGCCAGCAGCGCGACGATGAGCGCGCACGATGCGGGCACCCAGTTCCCGAAGCGGTCGAACACGGTGTCCTCCCCCGCCATCGGCACGTCGACGATCAGCACGCCGCTCTCGGCGGCCGGCATCCACGCGAGCCGGTTGCCCCGGGCGTCGAAGGCCGCGGAGACGCCGGTGAGCGCGGCCGCGGCCACCGGGCGTCCGGTCTCGGCGGCCCGCAGCGCACCGAAGCTCGCGAGCTGTGCGGGCGCCCAGCTGCCCTGGAAGGTCGCGGTCGACGACTGGTAGACCAGGAGCGCGGCGCCGTTCCTCGCCTGTGCGCGGGCCAGGTCCGGGAAGGTCTGCTCGAACGAGATCAGCGGCCCGATCGCCAGACCGTCGACGTCCATCACCACCAACTTCTCGCCGGCCTCACGGTTCTGGCCCGCCGCAGCGGTGACCCGGGTGAGCCACCCGAGCTGGTCGCGGAACGGCACGTACTCGCCGAACGGCACCAGCCGGGTCTTCCGGTACTCGGCCTCGATCCCGTCCCGGCCGATCAGGGTCGACGTCTTCGCGATGGCTCCGCTGCCTGCGACCCGCGCATCGACGTTGACCAGCAGCTCTGCCCCGACGGAGCCCGACAGCGCGGTGAGCCGATCGAGCACGTCGGGCCGGGCGGTGAGGTCCTCGCCGACACTGCTCTCTCCCCACACCACGAGATGCACCGGGCGGCTCAGCCCGCGGGTCAGCTCTTCCTGGCGGATCTGCAGGTCGTCGTGCACGATCCCCGGTTGCACGAGCGCCACGGGCACGGCCGGGGCATGGGGCAACTCGGGTCGTGTCGCGGACCAGAGCGGACCGGCGGCGACCGCCACGAGGGCGGCCGCCGCGCCGACATACCGCGCCGTTCCGCGGCCGACGAGAAGGATCGCGAGCCCGACATTGGCCGCGACCACGGCGAAGCCCACCAGCCAGACCCCGCCGACCGACGCGAGTGCCAGCACGCTCGGCCTACGCCACTGCGTCGAACCGAACAGCGACCACGGCCCGCCGAGCCAGTGCCAGGACCGCACGGTCTCGATCAGCACCCAGCCGGCGGGCACTCCGACCACGGCCAGGGCCGCCCGCGCCGGTGTCTCGGCGCCGCGCAGCAGGGCTCGCGCCAGGATCCCCCACCCGGTCCACAGCAGCGCGAGCAGACCGATCGCGAAGGGGAAGAAGTAGACCAGGTTCGGCGCCAGCCAGTACTGCGTCGCGGCCAGGAACCCGACACCCGCGAGCCATCCGCGCAGCGCCGCCTCGCGCGGGGTGTCCGCAGTGCCAAGCAGGAGCAGGACCGGTACCAGCGCCACCCAGGCCAGGAGATCGAGACCCGGTGCGGGGAAGGCGACCAGCGGCAGTGCCCCGGCGATCAGGACGGCGCCGCGGGCCGGCCAGCGCGAGCGCACCGTTCAGACGGCGGTGAGGGCAGGGGCCTCGGCGGCGGGTGTGCAGGTGCGGATGAACTCGCCGACCCTGGCGATCGCCCGCTCCGCCTCCGGGATCAGACCGGCGGCCGCGTGGAAGACGTGCACCTGACGATCCCAGACCTCCAAGGTCACCGATACCCCGGCCGCCCCCAGGCGCTGCGCCATCAGCTCCGCATCCGGGTAGAGGATCTCGGTCGAGCCGACGTGGATCAGCACCGGCGGCAACCCCGCCAGCACCCCGTTCACCGGGGAGGTTCGCGAGTTCGCGCCCGCCCTCGCGGCCGCCACGTCCGCGAGTGCGAGCAGGACCGAGCGCGGGATCAACGGGCAGCCGTCGGCTGCCGGGTGCGCCAGCTTGGTCGACGGATCGATATCAGTGAGCGGCGAGAGCGCGACGAGCCCGGCCGGGGTGGGCAGGCCCAGTTCGGCGATCGCGATGGCGGTCGCGAAGGTCAGGTATCCGCCGGCGGAGTCGCCCGCGATGACGATCCGCTTGCCCTCGAATCCCTGCTCCAGCAACCACCGGTACCCTGCGACGCCGTCCGCGATGGCCGCGTCGATCGGATGCTTGGGCAGCATCCTGTAGTCGACAGCGAGCACCGGCACGCCTGCCGCGCCGGAGATCCGTGAGACCAGGTTCCGGTGGGTGTTCAACCCACACGTGAGGAAGCCGCCTCCATGCAGGTACAGCACCACCGCGTCGCGCATCGCGTCGCGGGCCTGGAGCCATTCGGCGCCACAGTGCTCGAGGCGGATCCGGCGTCGGCCCACTCCCCGGCCCGGCGGAACGATCCTGGCCGCGAGGTCCAATGCGCCCGCGGGCCACAGGGGACTCGGCCAGCGGGCCCACACCTCGAGCGCGGGCTTGACGGTGAATCGGATGGACTCGGCCAGGATCCTGGACCGGAGGCTGGCACCGGCGATGAACCGCGGCTCCGCGGCGACCGCGATCCGTGGGGATCGCGTCGATCGTGCCCGGCGGACGGACCGCCCCGACGGCGATGTGTTCGCAGTCATGTGAGCTCCCGGCATTGCGCCTAACTACCACTGCCGAAAGTTCAAAGGCAGTTGAATCATGGTACGTGATCCAGAACACATTTACGAGGACGTAACAATCCCGACCGCAGGTCAGCAGGTCAACGCGGGGGTCGCTGGGCGGGTCACACAGCCGGTGGCCGCGGCGCGTGTACCGGATTACCGTGGAGTCGAGGGTTCGGCCGCTAAGTGGCTATGCGAGCGACCGGGCCCCCTTCGAACGTTGATCGCGGGAGTGGAAATGATCGCGTTGGGCCTGTTCGCGCTGGCGGTGGGCATCCTGCTGATCGTGGTCGAGGCCCATACCCCGACCGCGGGGATCCTCGGAGCCGCGGGCGCGCTCCTGTCCGCCGCGGGCGTGTGGATGCTGTTCGCCGCCGATGGCGCCGGGTCGGTGATCGCGGTCCCGGTGACGGTGGGTGTCGCGGTGGTCGGGCTCGGCGTGATGACGCTGGCCGGCCGAAAGGCGCTGGTCGCGAGGCGCCTGCCCGTGCACAGTGGGCCCGAGTCGCTGATCGGCACGAACGCCGTCGTCCGGAACTGGACCGGATCGCACGGTCAGGTGGAGACGGCGGGCGGGCTCTGGCGCGCCAAGGTGGAGTTCGGGTACGAGCAGGATCCGGAGCCGTCGGAGGGCGAGTCCGTCGTGGTCGAGCGGATCCGTGGCCTCACGCTGTCCGTGCGCCGCCGCGAACCGTGGGAGTGGTCACCGTGACCGTCGTATTCGCCCTTCTCGTCATCGTCCTCCTGCTGGTGTTGGTTCTCCCCGGCAGCTCGGTCCGGATCCTGCGCGAGTACGAGCGCGGTGTGGTCTTCCGGCTGGGCCGGGTCCTCGACTCCAAGGGGCCCGGGCTGGTCCTGCTGGTCCCGGCGGTCGACCGGATGGTGCGCGTCAGCCTGCGCACGGTGACGCTCAAGATCCCGGTCCAGGAGGTGATCACCCGCGACAACGTGCCCGCGAGGGTCACCGCCGTCGCGTACTTCCGGGTCATCGACGCCGACCGGGCGATCGTCGAGGTGGAGGACTTCCTGCTCGCGACGCTGCAGATCGCGCAGACCACGCTGCGCTCGATCTTGGGCAAGGCCGAGCTCGACTCCCTGCTCGCCGAGCGGGAACGGCTGAACGAGGACCTGCAGAAGGTGATCGACCAGCAGACCGAACCGTGGGGCGTGAAGGTCACCACGGTCGAGATCAAAGACGTCGAGATCCCCGAGAACATGCAGCGGGCGATCGCGCGGCAGGCCGAGGCGGAGCGCGAGCGGCGGGCCAAGATCATCAACGCCGAGGGCGAGTTCCAAGCGGCGGAGAAGCTCGCACTCGCGGCCGACATCATCAGCCGCAATCCGACGACCCTGCAGCTGCGCTACCTGCAGACGCTGCGGGAGATCGCCGGCGAGCACAACTCGACGATGATCTTCCCGCTGCCGCTCGACCTGGTCCGGCCGTTCCTCGGCGAGGACAGAAAGAGCTAGTTCGTCGCGGGTATCTCGAATTCGCCCTGGCCCGCGAAGTCCACCTGCCGCCGCGCGTTGGCGAGCGCACTGACCACGCAGGTACCGATCGGGCCGCCCCGGTCGAACATCGTCGCGGTGCCCACGGCCAGGCCGTCGGAGCTGATGTGGTCGTCCGCCTCGATTCCGACGTCGGGACCCTCGGGCAGCCTGGCCAGCACCAGGGTCAGGTCGACGTTGATGAAGCCGACCCCCTCACTGCCCCAGTTGGTCATCAGGCTGGTCGGCTCGCCCGCCATCGCGGCGCGCGCGAACTGCGACGGCTCCTCCCCCGCCACCACCGGAAGGTGCCTGGCCCACATGCGTTTACGGCTGACACCCTGATGTTCGAACATCGAGGTGGACCAGCCGTCGGGGTGCGAGTCGCTGCCGAAGTACGGCGGCGTGAGCGCGTCGGTCGGCGGGGCGATCGAGGCCGGTGGCGGCGACGGGCGGCGGTCGCGGGTCCAGACCTCGCCGGGCGGCTGCTCCGACGGGCGCAGGAAGACCGCGGACGCGCGCGCGACGGTCTCCCCGTCCTGGAGCAGCTCCGCGTCGGCGACCCGGATCCGCTTGCCCTCGCGCACCGTCGTGGTCGCGGTGGTCAGTGGCCGGGTCCGCGCCGGACGGAACAGGTCGACCGTCAGCCTGGTGGGCACGAATCCGTCACCGCCGTGGCCGTTTTCGAGCGCACGGGCGAGAAGTCCGCACAGCGCCACACCGCTGACCATGTCCGGTGACCACCGGCTGACCGCGAAGGGCAACGCCACGTATCCGTCGGGGGTCGTGTCGAAGAAGGCAAGCGGAGAGTTCACGAGCGGCACCTCTCGGGTCGGCGGGTCCGGCCCCCATCATGGGTGGCCGCGGGCCCGCAGCGATGCGGAATCGTTGACACCTCGAACGTAATTCATCGGCGAAACGACCCCACGAGCGGACCCCGCTGCCCTACCGTGCGACGCGTGACCCGAATCGCCCGGATCCTGGCCCTCGTCCTCGCGGTGGCGGCAGCTCCGCTGGTCGCCGGATCACCCGCCCAGGCCGCCCCGGCCGGACTGGGCGCCGATTTCGAATGGGGCGTTGCCACCTCCGGCTTTCAGTCCGAGGGCTCGCCGCCGGACAGCAACTGGTCGCGCTACGTGTCGTCGGGCAAGACCCACGACCCGTACGGCTCCGGGCCCGACTTCCGGCACCGCTACCGGGAGGACATCGCCCGCGCGGCGGCCCTCGGCGTCGACGTGTTCCGCTTCTCCGTCGAATGGGCCCGGGTCCAACCCACCCCGGACGGCTGGGACGAGGCCGAGTTCGCCTACTACGACGACGTGATCGACGAGATCCGCGGGCACGGCATGAAGCCGATGATCACCCTCGACCACTGGGTATACCCGGGCTGGATCGCCGACCGAGGCGGCTGGGCCGACCCGGACACGCTGGCCCGCTGGCTGACCAACGCCGAGCGGGTGGTGGAGCGCTACGCCGGCGCAGGGGCCGACTGGATCACCTTCAACGAGCCGACGGTGTTCGTGCAGAAGGAGCTGACCTTCGGCGGCATCTCGCTGCCCGCGGCCCCGCAGATGCTGGACCGGATGGTCGGCGCGCACCGCGCCATCTACGACACCATCCACCGCCTCGACCCCGACGCCCGCGTCTCGAGCAACGTCTCCTACATCCCCGCCGCGATGGGCGCGGTGGACTCGGTCTTCGCCGACCGGGTCCGCGACAAGCTGGACTTCCTCGGCCTCTACTACTACTACGGCGTCTCCCTGGACAACCTGACCGCGGCGGCCGCCGTGTCCGACGCCTTCTACGACATCCGGCCGCAGCCGGACGGGATCTATCACGCCGCGATGTACTACGCGCGCAAGTACCCGGAACTGCCGATCTACGTGGTGGAGAACGGGATGCCCACCGACAACGGCGCGCCGAGGCCAGACGGGTACACCCGCTCGGATCACCTACGCGATCACGTCTACTGGCTCGGCCGGGCGCGGGCCGAGGGCGCCGACGTGATCGGCTACAACTACTGGTCGATCACCGACAACTACGAGTGGGGCACCTACCGGCCCCGGTTCGGTCTCTACACCGTCGACACATTGACCGACCCGACGCTGACCCGCAGGCCAACCGACGGCGTCGCCGCATACCGGGAGCTGATCGCCGCCGGCGGCGTGCCGGCGGACTATCGGCCGGTGATGGCGCCCGCGTTCTGTTCGCTGGTCAGCCCGCCGCAGAGCTGCCTGAGCCCGACCGGCTCCTAGCCGCGGCCGTCAGGCGTATCGCCGCTGCAGACCCTCGAGCGTCTCCGAGATCCCCTTCGCGTTCTTCTGGGGAAACCCGATGAGCTCGAAGGACTTTGCCAGCTTGGAGCCGGTGTAGTCGAAGACCTCGGTGACCTGTGTCTGCGGCACCGGCGCGTCGGCAGAGAAGACCTCGGCGAACTCCCAGCGCCACCGGTGCCCGAATGGGTGCCGCCACTCGATCAGCCTGCCGTCCTCGAACGCCGTGACGGTGCTGGTGATGCGGTAGGGGAAGCCGTACATCCGCATCGACATCGAGAACTTGTCGCCCCGCTCGAGTCGGGCGGGCCCCGAGACGGAGGCCTGCACGGTCCCAGAGCCGTCCAACTCGTGATGTCGTCTCGGGTCGGCGACCAGGCCGAACAGTTCGTTCACGGGGGCATTGACCAGGACGCGGCGGGCCACCCTGCGGGGTCCCAGGTCTACGGGCTCGACAGACAGTGCGGGCATGGCCACAAGATACGCGTGGCAGCCCCGTCCTATGCTCCAACCGCGGGCACGCGCGTCGCGTGTCGCCCGCTCCTCGTAGGTGAAGGTGGAGTTCTCATGGCCTGGCAGGTGTGGTTCGCGTTCTTCGGCGCCGCGTGGGTGATCAGCCTGTCCCCCGGCGCGGGAGCGATCGCGTCGATGTCCACCGGCCTCAGTCACGGTCTGCGCCGCGGCTACTGGAACATCCTCGGCCTGCAGATCGGGCTGTTGCTACAGGTGGTCATCGTCGCGGCCGGGGTCGGCGCCCTCCTCGCCAGCTCGGCGCTGGCGTTCACCGTCATCAAGTGGTTCGGCGTCGCCTACCTGGTCTACCTCGGGATCCGGCAGTGGCGGGCCTCGCCGACCGAGGTGTCCGCGGAGACCGATACCCGCCGCCACTCCGCCGCCGCCCTGGTCGCGCGCGGGTTCCTGGTCAACGCCAGCAACCCGAAGGCTGTGGTCTTCATGCTGGCCGTCCTCCCGCAGTTCCTGAACCCGGCAGCACCCCTGGTCCCGCAATACGCGATCATCGCCGCGACGATGATCGCCGTGGACGTAATGGTGATGACCGGCTACACCGGGCTGGCCGCGCGGGTGCTGCGGATGATGCGGTCACCGAAACAGCAGCGGGTCACCGGCCGGGTGTTCTCCGGCCTGTTCTTCGCCGCGGCAGCGTTCCTGTCGCTTGTGCGGCGGGGCGCGACGGCCTAGCCGCGATACGGCCGCCAGGCCGTCAGGCCTGCGGGGCTCCGATGTTGACCATCCAACCGATGCCGAACTTGTCGGTACACATGCCGAACTCATCGCCCCACATCTGCTTCTCCAGCGGGACCGACACGGTGCCTCCGTCGGACAGCTTCGCCCAGTAGCCACGCAGCTCGTCGCCGTCGTCGCCGCTCAGGCTCACCGCGATGTTCTCCCCGGGCTTGTGCTCCATCCCGGGCGGCGTGTCTGCCCCCATCAGCGTGTATCCGCCGGGGGTCTCCAGCATGCCGTGCATGATCAGGTTGGCCTCGGGGGCATCCGGTGCGCCGAACTCACCGAAGGTGCTCAGGTTCAGGGTTCCGCCGAACACACCCTGGTAGAACTCCATGGCCTGCCTCGCGTTGTCGGCGAAGCTGATGTACGGGTTGAGACGAGAGCTCATCTGGTTCTCCTTCATCCGTCGCACGTTCGGTCTCTTGCAGACTAGCGCGGCCCGGCGACAGGAAACGGCTACATGTCCAGGCCGAGATCCAGCACCGTCACCGAATGCGTCAGCGCACCGACCGCGAGATAGTCCACCCCGGTCCGGGCGAAGTCAGCCGCGACGTCGAGCGTGAGCCCGCCGGAGGACTCGAGCTTGGTCCGCGGCGCCACCGCATTGCGCCGCTGGACCGCGGTCTGCGTCTCCCAGAGCGCGAAGTTGTCCAGCAGCACCAGCTCGACATCCTCCGCGAGCACCTGGTCGAGCTGGGCCAGGCTGTCCACCTCGACCTCGCACTCGATGTCCGGGGCCGCCGACCGCACCGCGTTCAGCGCGGCGACCACCGAGCCCGCCGCCGCGACGTGGTTGTCCTTGATCAGCGCCGCGTCCCCGAGGCCCATCCGGTGGTTGACCCCGCCGCCCATCCGGACCGCGTACTTCTGCAACGCGCGCAACCCGGGGAGGGTCTTGCGGCTGTCGCGGATCCGGCAGTCGGTGCCCTGCACCTCCTCCACCCAGGCCGCGGTGGCGGTCGCGATCCCGGACAGGTGGCACATCAGGTTGAGCATGGTGCGCTCCGCGGTGAGCAGGTCCCTCGTCGGGGCCAGCACGGTCAGCACCGACTCCCCCGGCCGCACGACGGCACCGTCGTCTACGCGTGCCAGCACCTCGTAGTTTCCCGCGCCGACCACCTCGTCGAGCACCAGCAGGCCCACCTCGATCCCGGCCACCGTGCCCGCCGCCCTGGAGACCACGGAGGCCTTGGCCACCGCGCCCTCGGGCACCGTCGCCACCGAGGTGATGTCGGGGCCGTACCGCAGGTCCTCGCCCAGCGCCACCCGCACCAGGGTGAGGATCTCGTCGCGGTCCAGGCCGTCAGCCAGCGTGGTCATCGTGCTCCTGTCGAAAGTCGTCACAAGGGTCGTCTGTCTCTAGTTCGGGGCCGTCACGAGTTCGGGCAGCTCGAGTTCGCCGTCCGACCCCAGCCGGACCTCGATGCCGTGGCGCAACGATTCCGAGGCCTCGGGGAAGTCGCTGCGAGTGTGGCAGCCCCGGCTCTCGGTCCGTGCGCGGGCCGCCAGTACCAGGGCGGCGGCCGTCACGGTGAGCGCGGCGTCCTCGAGACCCGTCGCATCGGCCGGGACGAGCTGCACCGACCCGGCGAGTTCGCTTGCCGCCGTCGACAATCCGGCCCCGTCCCGGACCACCGAGGCGTGCGCGGTCATCAGCGCCTGCATCCGATCGCGGGCGACGTGCGGCCGCGACCGCAGGTCCGCTGAGCCGACCTCCACCGGCAGTCCGGACCGCTCGACAGCCGCGATGCCTGCCCGCTCCCCGACCACGAGCCCCTCGAGCAGGCTGTTCGACGCCAGCCGATTGGCGCCGTGCAGACCGGTGCGCGCCACCTCGCCCGCCGCGTAGAGCCCGGACACCTCGGTGCGCCCGTGCACGTCGGTCACCACCCCGCCGCACGCGTAGTGCGCCGCCGGGGCCACCGGGATGAGCTGGTGCGCGGGGTCGATCCCCGCGGCCAGGCAGGAGGCGGTCACCGTCGGGAACCGCTCCGCGAACCCGGCGAGCCCGCGCGCGTCGAGGTACACGTGGTCGGTGCCGAGGCGGCGGATCCGGTCCGCGATGGCGCGCGAGACCACATCACGCGGCGCCAGGTCCCCCATCGGGTGCACCCCGGCCGTCACCGAGTCACCGTTGCCGTCCACCAGGATCGCGCCCTCGCCGCGCACGGCCTCGCTGATCAGAGGCCGCCGGCCGATGCCGCCGGGGGTGAACAGCACGGTCGGGTGGAACTGCACGAACTCGACGTCCGCGACGGCCGCACCGGCGTCCAGCGCCAGCGCAATGCCGTCGGCGGTCGCGCCGGGCGGGTTGGTGCTGCACGAGTACAGCTGCCCGAGCCCACCGGTGGCAAGCAGCACCGACGGCGTGTGGATCACGCCGAGCCCCTCGTCTGAGAGCACCAGCAGACCCACCACACCGCGATCGTTGGTGACGACCCGCGCGGCCGCCGCGCCGAACAGCACGGGCAGGCCCGCGGCGTTGAGCGCCCGCTGCACCTCGGCGCCGGTGGCGTCGCCGCCCGCGTGGATGATCCTGCGGGTGCTGTGCCCGCCCTCGCGGGTGCGGGAGACCGCGCCGTCGCGACCCCGGTCGAAGACCGCACCGAGGTCGGTGAGCGCGGCGACGGCGACGGCGCCGCCCGCGACGATCGAGCGCACGGCATCCTCGTCGCACAGCCCGGCGCCCGCCGCACAGGTGTCCGCCACGTGGGAGTCGACCGAGTCCGTGCGCAGGTCGCCGACGACCGCGATGCCGCCCTGCGCGTACTGCGTGGCAGTGTCGGTCGGTCCGCCCTTGCTCACGGTGAGCACCTTCAGGCCGCGCAGCGAGGCGGCGCGGGCCGCGGTCAGTCCCGCGACCCCGCCGCCGACGACCACGAGGTCGGCGTTCGCCTCCCAGCTCGCCTCGCCGGCAGGCGTCATTACTCGCCGCCGCCCGGGTTGCCGATCTCGATCATCCGCTGCACGGACTTGCGCGCCCGCTCAGCGGTGGCCAGGTCGACGTGCACCTCGTCCTTGCCCTCGATCAGGCAGCGCAGCAGCGCGGCCGGGGTGATCATCTTCATGTACGGGCAGGAGGCGCGGTCGTTGACGGCCTGGAAGTCGATCTCGGGCGCGGCCTTGCGCAGCTGGTGCAGCATGCCGACCTCGGTCGCCACCAGCACCTGCTTCGCCTTGCTCGCGCGGGCCGCGTCCAGCATGCCGCCGGTGGACAGGATCTTGACCTTGTCCTCGGGTACGAAGCCCTCGCCCGCGAGGTACAGCGCGGAGGTGGCGCAGCCACACTCCGGGTGCACGTACAGCTCGGCGTCAGGGTGCGACTTGGCCTGCGCGGTGAGCTCGTCACCGTTGATGCCGGCGTGCACGTGGCACTCGCCCGCCCAGATCTGCATGTTCGTCCGGCCGGTGACCCGCTTGACGTGCGCGCCGAGGAACTGGTCCGGCAGGAACAGCACCTCGCGGTCGGGGTCGATCGAGTTCACCACGTCGACCGCGTTGGACGAGGTGCAGCAGATGTCGGTCAGGCCCTTCACCTCGGCCGTGGTGTTCACGTACGACACCACCACCGCGTCGGGGTAGTCGGCCTTCCACGCCCGCAGGTCGTCCGCGGTGATCGAGTCGGCCAGCGAGCAACCGGCGCGCTCGTCGGGGATGAGCACGGTCTTGCTCGGGCTGAGGATCTTCGCGGTCTCGGCCATGAAGTGCACGCCACAGAACACGATGGTGTCCTCCGGCGCCTCGGCGGCGATCCGGGACAGCGCCAGCGAGTCGCCGACGTGGTCGGCGACGTCCTGGATGGCGGGCAGCTGGTAGTTGTGCGCGAGCAGCGTCGCGCCGCGCTCCTTGGCGAGGCGCCGCACCTCGGCCGCCCACTCCGGAGTGGCCTCCACACCTGTGTAACCGCCGGGTGCGTCCGTGATCGAACCCGCACCTGCCCACAACGTCGATGTCATGGCCTTGCTCCTTCACCGTGGATCCGGTCGGTCTGCGCCGGATCTGCCATCCGATTCCCCGCACGTGCGGGTTTCGATTCTCGGGGTTTTCGACTTAGGATCGAAAACATGCCCCATCGTAGCACCGTCCACGAAGTGCTCACCGCGGTCTTCCAGGTTCGCGACTTCGACGGCCGCCCCGAACTGGCGGTCCTTCTGTGGCAGCGGGCCCTGGACCCGCAGAAGGGCACCTGGTCGCTGCCCGGCGGACAGCTCTGCGACCACGAGGACCTGATCACCTCGGCACGGCGTCAGCTCGCCGAGAAGGTCGACGTGCGCGAGGTGGCGCACCTGGAGCAGCTCTCGGTGTTCAGCGATCCCGCCCGGGTCCCCGGCGACAGGCGGATCGCATCGACCTTCCTCGGGCTGATCCCCCTGCCCTCCGATCCGCACCTGCCCCCGGACACCGCCTGGCACCCGGTCTCCGCCCTGCCCGAGATGTCGTTCGACCACGGCGTCGTTGTCGCACACGCCAGGGCGCGGTTGGCGGCGAAGCTGTCGTACACCAACATCGCCTTCGCCCTTGCCCCTGCCGAGTTCGCGATGTCGACCCTGCGCGAGATCTATTGCGCCGCACTCGGCTACCAGGTGGACGCCACCAATCTGCAGCGGGTGCTCGGCCGCCGCGGGGTGCTCACACCAACCGGCACCACCGCGCCATCGGGCAAAGCGGGCGGTCGTCCGCCCGCGCTCTATCGGTTCGCCGAGTCGCGGCTGCGCGTCACCGACGAGTTCGCCGCCCTTCGACCGCCGAGCTAGGCCTCCAGCCCACTGTGCACCTGCTGGGGCATCGGCCCTGGAAGGTCGCCGGCAGGTGCACTCTCGTCGGAAGCCGGGGCGACACCGAGGTCGTCGCGCGGGCTCATCGAGGCGAGCACCAGGTACACGAAGGCCGCCACCAGCGGCTGCAGGATGAGCACCATCGCGGTTCCCAACCCAGGCGAGACGGGGACGATCTGCCCCTCGATGGCGTCGGGGAGGTCGGGGAACCGGAGCCCCGCGACCCCGAGGCCGACAACCGCGGTGGTGGCGGCACCAACGGCCGACCCGATCAGCAGGCCGATCAGCACGACCGGACCACGCACCGAACGCCACAGCCAGGCCGCCGACGCGCTCAGCACGCCAACGGTCAGGCCGGCGCACAGGAACAACGCGACCGCATCGAACTGGTGGCCGCTCTCGGAGGTCAGCGACGCCGCGCGACCGCCGGAGATCACCAGGAAATGCTGTGCGGGCACGAGCAGCCCCCACCCGATCCCGGCGAGCGCACTGGCCGCGACCACCGCCACCACGATGCGCGCGGCGGCACGGATCTCCGACCTGTCGACGGCCACGGTCAGCGCTGGCCCAGGTAGCTGGAGTCGAGGACGCCGTGCCGGGAGCACTTGGCCCACCACCCGTCGGGACTGATCTGCACGATCATCCGCCTGCCGCAGTCCTCACAGAAGCGCGGCGGCTCCAGGCCGAGCTGAGCCGCGGCCGGGATGGTGTCGTCGAAACCCGGCACCACCCGTCGACCGGTGAACGGGTTGTAGCGCTCGACGATCTCGTCGACGGGCGCGGCATTGCTCAGCTCTTGAGGGAACGTCACGTATCCAACCCTAGATGGTGTCGTTGAGAACCTTGATCGGCATCTGCAGCTCGCCGAGCAGGTCGAGGTCCTGTTCCGCCGGGCGGCCCAGCGTGGTCAGGTAGTTACCGACGATGACGGCGTTGATTCCGCCCAGGATGCCCTGCTTGGCACCCAGGTCACCGAGGGTGATCTCCCGGCCGCCCGCGAACCTCAGGATGGTGCGCGGCAACGCCAGCCGGAATGCGGCGACGGCACGCAGCGCGTCGCTTGCGGGCAGCACCTCGAGGTCACCGAAGGGGGTGCCCGGGCGCGGGTTCAGGAAGTTCAGCGGCACCTCGTCGGGATCGAGCTCGGCCAGGTTGGCGGCGAACTCCGCGCGCTGCTCGAGGGTCTCGCCCATGCCGAGGATGCCGCCGCAGCAGACCTCCATGCCTGCCTCGCGGACCATCTTCAGGGTGCCCCAGCGCTCCTCCCAGGTATGCGTGGTGACCACGTTCGGGAAGTGCGACTTGGAGGTCTCGAGGTTGTGGTTGTAGCGATGCACACCCATCGCGGCGAGCTGGTCGACCTGCTCCTGGGTGAGCATGCCCAGCGAGCACGCGATCTGGATGTCGACCTCGTTGCGGATGGCCTCGATACCGGCCGCGACCTGCGCGAGCAGCTTCTCGTCCGGTCCGCGGACGGCGGCGACGATGCAGAACTCGGTGGCGCCGGACTTGGCGGTCTGCTTGGCGGCCTCGACCAGGCTCGGGATGTCGAGCCACGCGGCGCGGACCGGGGAGGCGAACAGCCCGGACTGCGAGCAGAAGTGGCAGTCCTCGGGGCAACCGCCGGTCTTGAGGCTGATGATGCCCTCGACCTCGACCTCGGGCCCGCACCACTTCATCCGCACGTCGTGGGCGAGGCCGAGCAGGTCCTCGAGGCTCTCGTCCGGCAGCTGCAGCACGGCGAGCGTCTGCTCCTGGGTGAGTCCCTCACCGCGCTCGAGGACCTGTTCCCTGGCGACGGCGAGAATGTCTGTGCGGGCGGGGGCCTGGGTCACTGCAACTCCTCGGGGGCTGGACACGGTGCCGCAGAAAAGCCGCGGCGGTGCCGCAACTTGAACGCTGCGGCGGTTCCGCAACTTGAACGCTGCGGCGGTGCCGCAACTTGAACACCGTGCAAGTTGAACGGCGTTCAGGTTAGGGTCGTGGTGGAATGGTGTCAAACGCCACACGACAACTCAGGGGATGACGAACAGTGCAACTGCGACGCGGTGACGTCCTCGGTGGCGCGATCGCCATCCTCGACGAGTACGGCCTCGGGGACCTCACGATGCGCAGGCTGGCCACCTCGCTCGGCGTACAGCCGGGGGCGCTCTACTGGCACTTCCCGAACAAGCAGACGCTGCTCGCCGCCATCACCGACGAAATGCTCGCCCGGGTCTCCGCACCGCTCGACGCGCACGACTGGGATGCCCGGCTGGCGGCGTTCGCGCACCGGATCCGCGACGCCCTGCTCGCGCACCGTGACGGCGCCGAGCTCGCCGCCGCGTCGTACTCGGCGCGGCTGGCCACCAACGACGCCAGGGACACCCTCGCCCGCGCCTGCGTCGAGGCAGGCCTGCCCGACGACGAGTCCGAACTCGCGGCCGACACGTTGCTCTACTACATCCTCGGCCAGACCATGGACGAGCAGTCCCGCATGCAGATGGACTCGCACGGCGCCCTCGTCGAGGACGCATCCCCGCTCTACGACAGCACTAGCGGCACAGCACGTTTCGACTACGGGCTGAGCCTGTTCGTGGACGGTGTGCGCAGCCGGCTGCACGCGGCGGTCCGGGACTAGGTTACGTCTCGCGGTCGAGTACCGCGCTCGAACTCCCTTCACTACCAACGGAATAACTGGTTTGCGCGAGGTTTTCGCACCTGCCATCATCCTCGGATGAAGATATCGAAAGTTGCGGTGCTCGGTGCCGCTGCGGCGCTGTCCGTCGGACTCGCCGGCTGCGGTTCCGCCGAGGAATCTGCGTCCGCCGCCACCTTGGTCGCATCGACCAGCGTCGCGGCCTCGTCGCCCGCATCGATCGACTACACGAGCCTGCTCATCGAGCCGAGTGACATCGACGCCGGCTGGACATTGGTGTCCACCAAGCCGGAGCAGGACGGCATCACCGGCAATTTCGGCAACAGTGAGGACACTGAGGCGATCAGTACGTCTGTCATCGTGCACGAGGATTCGGAGACCGCCGCCGCAGCCGTCGCGGCGGCAAAGGACGCCGTGTCCCAGGAAGCCGGAGGCGCGACCTTTTCTCCCGCCGACGTCGGTGTTGGCGGCGGCATACTGAATGACCAGAGTGGGACGACCGTCGTGGTTTTCGGTGAGGGCAGGGCCTTTGCGTTCCTCGAATTCAACAGCAAGACCGGTGAACGCGTTCCGGCCGAAGTGGCAATCGAGATCGCGAAGGTACAGGACGCCACCATCAAGGCGGGCGTGAAGTAAGTCGGACCCCTCGGTGGCGGTTGGGAGCGGGCTGACGCCCGCCCTCAACCGCCACTGCGGCTCAGGCCTCCGCCCGGTCAGATCCGCGGCGTGAGAGCGACCTTGCGGATCTTGCCCGCGGGCGTCATCGGCAGGCCGTCGACCACCTCGACCCCGTCGGGCACCTTGTACTTGGCCAAGGCGAGCCTGCACCGCTCGAGCAGCGATTCGACGTCCACCGTGGCGCCGGCCGCGGGCACCACGAAGGCGTACCCGCTCTCGCCGAAGGTCTCGTCGGGCACCCCGATCACCGCGGCCATCGCCACCGTCGGGTCCGCGACCAGCACATTCTCGACCTCGGCCGGGTAGACGTTGTATCCGCCCCGCACGTACATCTCCTTCTGGCGGCCGAGCAGAGTGACGTGCCCGTCCTCCGACATCGACGCGATGTCGCCGGTGGCCAGCCAGCCGTCGGCGTGGAAAGTCGCGGCCGACTCGTCCGGCAGCTGCCAGTAGCCCGCCGCCACGCACCCGCCCCGAACCTGCAGTTCGCCGGCCTCGCCCGGGCCGAGCGGGTTGTTCCTGTCGTCGACGACACGGCCCTCGAATTCGCCGGTCATGGTCCCGATGCTGCGGCCGACCGTCTCCAATGAGTCACCCGGCGGCGAGATCACGCAGGCCCCGGATGTCTCGGACATGCCGTAGAGGTTCGCGATCCGGACGCCGTCGAATCGCGCCGCCACCTGCTCGGCCAGGGCGGGCTCGAGGTTGGACCCGCCGACCACACACAACCGCACGCTCGACATGTCCACGCCGGCAACGGAGTCCGTGCCGAGCACCATCTTGTACATGGTCGGGACGCCGACGAACATCGTCACCCCGGCACCGGCCATCGCGTCGACCACCAGGTCCGGGTGGAACCTCGGCAACAGCGCGATGGCGCCGCCGGTGACCAGGGTCGAGCCCAACGTGCACGTCAGCCCGCCGACATGGTTGAACGGCATGACGCCGAGGATCACGTCCGCGGCCGTCTGCTCGAACCGCTCCGCCTGGGCAGCGGCCGAGGCGAGCAGGCTGGCGTGAGTGATGGTGGCACCCTTGGGCGTCCCGGTCGTTCCCGAGGTGTAGAGGATCACCGCCGGATCCGCGGGGCGGACGCCCTCGGCGGCGCAGGCGAGCAGCGCCGGATCGGGCTCGGTGGCGGCGAGGTCCGACCATCGCGCTCCACCAGGAACCTCGTCACCACCGAGGAACACCAGATGCTCGACCGTCGGGATGTCGGGACGCAGCTGGTCGAGAAACGGCCCGAACTCGAATCCGTTCGACTCCGCGTCGCAGATCAGGGCGCGAGCCCCCGACTGCGTGAGCATGTGGGTGAACTCGCGCTCGCGGTAGACGACGTTGAGGGTGACCAGCACGGCGCCGATCTTCGCCGCGGCGAGGTGCGCGACGATCCAGTCAGGCGAGTTCGTCGCCGCGATGGCGATGCGGTCCCCGCGGCCGATACCCAGACGCAGCCACCCGGTGGCCACACGGTCCGACCGCGCGTCGATCTCGGCGTAGCTGATCGCCTCACCACCGAAGTGGACAAAAGTCGCCTCGGGCGCTGTCGCGACCCGGGCCGCGAGCAGCGCGGGAATCGTGGGCCAGTTGCCAATTCCGTTGTCCATCAAGCATTCCGATCAGTCGTCGGGAGGGCGCCGGCACCACCGCCGCCACACCCACCCGGAGTCGGGCGGCGTGACGGCGATCACATCGGCAAGCTTGCGCCACTGTAAGCGGACCTAACGAACTAAGCAAGCATGCTTGCTTGTTTTCCGCCCCTCCGCACGCGATGGCCTCATTGCGCCCACAATGGGTGAATGGTCGGCCGGTTCGATCGCGGTACCCATCCGTCGGGGCGTTTCGCACGCTCCGCGGGCGCGATGCTGGTCGCGGCGCTCGTCGCGGCGGCACTGACGCTGACCGTGCCTGCGCACGCCGCGCCCGCTGGACCGCCAGGCACCGTCGCCTCGTCCGGACCTCTCGTGCGTGAGTACTGGATCCCCGACGCGGCGGACGCCCACCTGGTGACCTACTGGTCCACCGGCCCGGGCGGCAGGCCGGCGCTGAGCACCGGCGCGGTCTTCATCCCGCCGGGCCAGGCCCCGCCCGGCGGCTGGCCGGTGGTGTCCTGGGGGCACGGCGCGATCGGGCTCGCCGACGAGTGCGCACCCACGGCCACCGGGGTGCTCGGCGGCGGCTACCTGACGCGCTGGCTGACACAGGGGTACGCCGTGGTCGCCACCGACTACGTGGGCCTGGGCACCCCCGGGATCCATCCGTATCTCGACGGCCGATCGCAGGCCTACAGCGTCGTCGACATGGTCCGCGCCGCCCGCGCGATCGTTCCGTCCCTCTCCCGCAAGTGGGTGGCGCTCGGTCAGTCTCAGGGCGGCCAGGCCGCGATGGTCGCCGCCTCGCTCGCCACCTCGTACGCCCCTGAACTCGACTACCGCGGCGCCGTCGGCCTCGGGGTGCCGTCGAACATCGAGAACCTCGCGCCGCTCGGTGGCCCGGCCTTTCCGGAGCTCCCGCTGACCGGCACCACGGTGTTCATCTCTTACATGCTGGCCGGGCTGCGGGCCACCCGCCCCGATATCGACGTCGACGGCTACCTCAGCCCGCTCGGCCGCGAGGTGCTGGACCGGGCCGAATCGCTCTGCTACCCCGAGGCGGCGGAGGCGTTCGCGGGGATCTCGATCGGCGAGTTGCTCTCCCGGCAACTGGACGACCCGGTGATCCTGTCCGCGCTGCGCGAGATGCTGGAGATCCCGACCCGCGGATACGACCGCCCGTTCTTCATCGGGCAGGGCATGCTGGACGAGGTGGTCCCGGCGCCGCTGACCCTGAAACTGGTCGCGGACCTGACCGGCAATGGAGAACAGTTCACCTTCCGGCCCTACCCGGCAGGACACCTCGGGACGATGCGGTTGTCGCTACCCGACGCGACGGACTTCGTCCGCGAGGCCTTCCGGGTGCCATGAGCCCACGGGCGCCGAAACCCTCAGTCCCCGTGTAACGCCCGGTGCAGCGTGATCGTCGCGAGCAGCATCGCGGCGCGGGCGGCGTGCGTGTCGGCCAGCGCGTTGAGCATGACGAAGTCGTGGATCATGCCCTGGAACCGCACCGCGGTGACCGCCACGCCTGCGGCGCGCAGCTTGTTGGCGTAGGCCTCGCCCTCGTCGCGCAGGACGTCGGCCTCCCCGTTGATGACCAACGCAGGCGGCAGGCCCGCGACCATCTCCTCGGTAGCGCGCAGCGGCGAGGCCAGCACCTCGGCGCGCTGGCCCGGATCGGTCGTGTACTGGTCCCAGAACCAGGCCATCGCGCCCGCGGTGAGGAAATAGCCGTCCGCGAACTGGCGGTAGGACTCCGTGTCCTGGCCTGAGTCGGTCACCGGATAAAAGAGCACCTGCTGGCGGAAGTCCGGACCGCCGCGCTCCTTCGCCATCAGGGTGAGGGCGATGGTCATGTTGCCGCCCACGCTGTCGCCCGCCACCGCGAAGCGGGTCGCGTCGAGACCCGCCTCGGCGCCGTGTGCGGCTATCCAACTGGCGGTGCCGTAGATCTCCTCGATGGCCGTCGGATACTTCGCCTCGGGCGAGAGGCTGTAGCTCGGGAACACCACGGCCGCATCAGCGCCCACCGCCAGCTCACGGATCAGCCGGTCGTAGATGTGGGTGTTGCCGAAGACCCACCCCGCACCGTGGTTGTACTGGATGACGGGCAGCGTCCCGCTCGCGCCCTTCGGCCGAACGATGCGGACCGGCACCGCCCCCGACGGTCCGCCAGGGATCACCCGGTCCTCGGTCTCGACCGGCGGCGCGACCGTGTCACCCGCCTGCACCTCGTCGAATTTCATGCGGCCCTCTGCCACGGGCAACTCATAGATGAACGGCGGCACCGCCGTCGCGTCCGCGAACTCCTTGGCGTCGCGCTCGAGAACCGGCTCGTTGGACATCGGAGCTTCCTTCCCTCGTCGAACATGGTGCCCGCCGACCGGGTTCAGCTGTCGCCGCGCCGGAACAGTTTGTTGCCCAGCCAGACGATCGGGTCATAACGCCGGTCGACGACGCGTTCCTTCATCGGGATCAACGCGTTGTCGGTGATGCGGATGTTCTCCGGGCACACCTCGGTACAGCACTTGGTGATGTTGCACAGGCCCAGTCCGTGCTCGTCCTGCGCGGCGTCGCGTCGGTCGGCGACATCGAGTGGGTGCATCTCCAACTCGGCGACCCGCATCAGGAACCGCGGTCCGGCGAAGGCCTGCTTGTTCTCCTCGTGGTCGCGCACCACGTGACAGGTGTTCTGGCACAGGAAGCACTCGATGCACTTGCGGAACTCCTGCGATCGCTCCACATCCACCTGTTTCATCCGGTACTCCCCCGGCTTCAGCCCCGGAGGCGGCGTGAAAGACGGGATCTCCCTGGCCTTCTGGTAGTTGAAGGACACGTCGGTGACCAGGTCCCGGATCACCGGGAAAGTCCGCATCGGGGTGACGGTGATGACCTCGTCCTCGGTGAACGTGGACATCCTGGTCATGCACAACAGCCGGGGTCTGCCGTTGACCTCCGCCGAGCACGATCCACACTTGCCCGCCTTGCAGTTCCAGCGCACAGCCAGATCCGGTGCCTGGGTGGCCTGCAAGCGGTGGATGATGTCGAGGACCACCTCACCCTCGTTGACCGGTATCGAATAGTCCTGCAGATCACCGCCGTCCACGTCCCCGCGCCACACCCTGAAGCTCGCGTCGTAGGTCATGACGGGCCCTCACTTCCTATTCGGGCCGAGTCCGGGTGATCGGCGAGTTCGGCGTCCGTGTAGTACTTGGCCAGTTCCCCGAGATCGAACAGCGCCAACAGGTCCGCGCGCATCGGCTGCTGAGGTTCGGGCGCGACCGTTACATCGGGCACCACGGTGCCCGCAGCGGTGTCGGCGCCGCCGACCACGCTGCACACCAACAACGTGCCCCGCCACCCCGAGTCCATCGCCGGGTGGTCGTCCCTGGTGTGCCCGCCCCTGCTCTCGGTCCGCATCAACGCCGCCTTCGCGACGCACTCGCTGACCAGCAGCATGTTCCGTAGGTCCACCGCGAGGTGCCAGCCGGGGTTGAACTGCCGGTGTCCCTCGACCGTGACGCCGGGGATCCGCCGCCTGATCTCCTCCAACTTCGCCAGCGCCTCCCGGATCTCGCCGTCCGTCCGGATGATGCCGACGAGATCGTTCATCGTCTGCTGGAGCTCGGTGTGCAATGTGTACGGGTTCTCCGCGGCCTCGCCCTCAGCCGGCGGATCGAACGGTGCCAGCGCCATCGCCGCGGCCGCGATCACGTCGGCCTCGTCGATCACCGGCCTGCGATCGAGCGACTCCAGGTAGTCCGACGCCCCGAGGCCGGCTCGACGACCGAAGACCAACAGGTCCGACAGCGAGTTCCCGCCGAGCCGGTTCGACCCGTGCATGCCGCCCGAGCACTCCCCCGCCGCGAACAGGCCGGGGAGGCTGGACGATCCGCTGTCGGGGTCCACCTCGATGCCGCCCATCACGTAGTGACAGGTCGGCCCGACCTCCATCGGCTCCTTGGTGATGTCGACGTCGGCGAGCTCCTTGAACTGGTGGTGCATGGACGGCAGCCGACGCACGATCTCGTCGGCGGGCATCCGGGAGGCGATGTCGAGGTAGACGCCCCCATGCAGCGTCGACCGCCCCGCCTTGACCTCCGAGTTGATCGCCCTGGCCACCTCGTCGCGCGGCAGCAGGTCCGGCGTGCGGCGGTTGTTGTCCGGATCGGTGAGCCAGCCGTCCGCCTCCTGCTCGGTCTCGGCGTACTGGCCTTTGAACACCGGCGGGATGTAGGAGAACATGAACCGTTCGCCCTCGGAGTTCTTGAGCACCCCACCGTCGCCGCGGACCCCCTCGGTCACGAGGATCCCCTTCACGCTCGGCGGCCACACCATCCCCGTCGGGTGGAACTGCACGAACTCCATGTTGATCAGGTTCGCGCCCGCGCGCAGGGCCAGCGCGTGCCCGTCGCCGGTGTACTCCCACGAGTTCGAGGTGACCTTGAAGGACTTGCCGATCCCACCTGTGGCCATCACGATCGCGGGCGCGTCGAACAGGATGAACCGCCCGGATTCGCGCCAGTAACCGAACGCGCCCGCGATCCGGCCGTCCTCCCGCAGGAGCTCGGTGATGGTGCATTCGGCGAACACCTTGATCCGAGCCTCGTAGTCGCCGGTCTCGGCGAAGTCCTCCTGTTGGAGGGCGACGATCTTCTGTTGCATGGTGCGGATGATCTCCAGGCCGGTGCGATCCCCCACGTGCGCCAGCCGCGGATAGGTGTGGCCACCGAAATTGCGCTGGCTGATCCGGCCGTCCTCGGTCCGATCGAACAGCGCGCCATAGCTTTCCAGCTCCCACACTCGGTCGGGCGCCTCGCGCGCGTGCAGCTCGGCCATCCGCCAGTTGTTGAGGAACTTGCCGCCGCGCATGGTGTCCCGGTAGTGCGCCTGCCAGGAGTCCTTGGAGTTGGCGTTGCCTATGGCGGCCGCGCAGCCGCCCTCCGCCATCACCGTGTGTGCCTTGCCGAACAGCGATTTGCAGACCACCGCGACGGAATGACCGCGTTCACGTGCCTCGATGACCGCGCGCAGTCCCGCGCCTCCTGCGCCGATCACGACGACGTCGTAGGTGTGCCGTTCGACCTCGGCCACGGGCGGCCCCCTTTGATCTCGGTTGCTCCTTGGATCGATCAGTGCTTGAGCTCAATCTATGCTCGAACTCAATCAATAAAACGCAGGTCGGAGATGGTGCCGCTGGCGACGAGCATGATGTAGAAGTCCGTGATCATCAGCGTCGCGAGCGTCGTCCAGGCGAGCTGCATGTGCCGGGTGTTGAGCCGGCCGACCAGGGTCCAGAGCCGATACCGGACCGGGTGCGCCGAGAAGTGCTTGAGCCGGCCACCGGTGATGTGCCTGCACGAGTGGCAGGACAGTGTGTACGCCCACAGCAGGATCACGTTCACCAGCAGGATGACGTTGCCGAGGCCGAAGCCGAACCCACCGCTCTCACCGTGGAAGGCGGCGATCGCGTCGTAGGTGTTGATCAGCGAGACGATCAGCGCCGCATAGAAGAAGTAACGGTGCGAGTTCTGCAGGATCAGCGGCAACCGCGTCTCGCCGGTGTACCGCTCGTGCGGCTCGGCGACCGCACACGCGGCGGGCGCCAGCCAGACCGAGCGGTAGTAGGCCTTGCGGTAGTAGTAGCAGGTGATCCGGAAGCCGAGCAGGAACGGCAGCACCAGGAAGCCGAGCGGTATCCACATCGGCAGCTCTCCGATGGGTGTACCGAAATGGCTGGACCCCGGCACGCACGAGTCGCTCAGGCACGGCGAGTAGAACGGGGTCAGGTAGTGGTATTGGTCGACCCAGTAGGCGGTGCGGACCCAGGACCGGATGCTCGCGTACACGACAAAGGTGGCCAGCCCCAGAGTCGTCAGCAGTGGGGCCAGCCACCATCGGTCCGTCCGCAGGGTGCGCGCGGATATCCGCGCGCGCGAGGATCCGGTGACGCCACCGGACACCCGTGCCGGCGCGCTCACCGGCGCTCGTGGGGATGACCGCCTACGCCCTCGTCGTCCGCGCCGAGCCACAGCGTCTGGTCGTACGGGGTGTCCGGCACGGGCACCCGCTCGTGCTGCCCGCCGTGCGCCATCCGGGGAGGCGACTCGTCGAGGTCACCCGCGTCGAGTTCCAGTCGCTCCACGTCATTGGCGAGCCTGCGGACCGCAGCCGCGTCGCCGTAGACCGTGCGGAGCGAGCCGACGCACTGCCGCAGGTGCCCGATCGTGCGTTGCAGCTCCATCATTTCGGTGGTGGACATTCGAACCTCCGAGACCCGATGATGTGATTGCTATCACACTACGGTAAGCGCATGGCCACGACCCCGCATCCGACTCGGCAATTCGTCGGAACCGCTCTTGAATCGGGCGCCGTGTCGGACCGACAGAAGGGTGTTCGCATGGTGTCCCAGCGTGGTCGTCGAACCGCTCCGCAGGATCCGATCCCCGGGCTCGACCTGCCCGCGGGATTCGATTTCACCGATCCCGATCTGTACGTGACGGGTGTGCCGCACGCGCAGCTGGCCGCGCTCCGTGCGCACTGCCCGGTGTGGTGGAACCCGCAGCCGCCCGACGTCGGCGGCTACCGCGACGAGGGCTACTGGGTGGTGACCAAGCACGCCGACATCCGGGAGATCTCGCGGAACTCCGAGCTCTTTTCGAGCTGGGAGAAGACCGCCATGGTCCGGGTCGAGGATGACATCACACCGGAGAACGTCGAGATGCAGCGGCTCATCATGCTGAACAAGGACGCACCGGAGCACACCACGCTGCGCAAACTCGTCGCCCGCGGGTTCACGCCACGGGCGATCTCGAACCTGCGCGCGACCCTCGCGGAACGCGCCGAGAAGATCGTCGCGTCCGCCGCGACGGCGGGCAGCGGCGACTTCGTCTCGCAGGTCGCCTGCGAGCTACCGTTGCAGGCCATCGCCGAACTCATCGGTGTGCCGCAGGAGGACCGCCGCAAACTCTTCGACTGGTCCAACGAGATGACCGGCGGCGACGACCCTGACTACGACACCGACCCGCTGACCGCCTCCGCGGAGATCCTCGGGTACGCCTACCAATTGGCCGACGCCCGCCGTCAGTGCCCGGCCGAGGACATCGTGACGACCCTGATCCAGGCCGATATCGACGGCGACGAGCTCACCCCTGAGGAGTTCGGGTTCTTCGTGATCCTGCTGACGGTGGCGGGCAACGAGACCACCCGCAACGCCATCACCCACGGGATGATCGCGTTCCTGGAGAACCCGGACCAATGGGAGTTGTTCAAGCGCGAGCGGCCGGCCACGACAGCCGACGAGATAGTCCGATGGGCGACGCCGGTGACGGCGTTCCAGCGGACCGCGACCGCCGACACGGTGCTCGGCGGTCAGCAGATCCGCAAGGGCGACCGGGTCGCGATGTTCTACGCCTCCGGAAACTTCGACGAGGACGTGTTCGACAATCCGACGAGGTTCGACATCA
This sequence comes from Rhodococcus sp. PvR044, assembly GCF_040548995.1. Taxonomy (NCBI): domain Bacteria; kingdom Bacillati; phylum Actinomycetota; class Actinomycetes; order Mycobacteriales; family Nocardiaceae; genus Rhodococcus; species Rhodococcus sp. PvR044. The sequence goes on along the minus strand of NZ_JBEPSX010000011.1, from coordinate 13,327 downwards.
CCCGGGATCCCAACCCGCACCTGGGCTTCGGCGGCTCGGGCGCACACTTCTGCCTCGGCTCGAACCTCGCCCTGCTCGAGATCGACCTGATCTTCAACGCACTGGCCGACCGGATACCGGACATCTCCCGCCTCGGCGACCCACAACACCTGCGCTCCGGCTGGCTCAACGGGATCAAGCGGTTCGACGTCGACTACGGCAGCGGCTGCCCCGTCAAGCGCTGAGCGAGCGCCGGATCGAACCATCCGGGCGCCGCGGCCACGAATGCCTCGCGCTCGAGCACGGCCGAGCCGGCCGGAACCGACCCGAGCAGCGGTACGCCGGTCACCTCGGCGAGCTCCTCGAGGTTGCAGCGGGCGGCGAGGTCCGGCTCCGACGGCCACGAGCCGATGACCAGACCAACGCAGGGCACCTCGGCGGATTCGAGCGCACGCACCGTGAGCGCGCTGTGGTTCAGGGTGCCGAGCCCCGCCGCGGCGACCACGAGGACCGGGGCGCCGAGCTCCCGCGCCACGTCGACGAGCGTGAAGCCGTCCGCCCCGAGGCGGACCAGCAGCCCGCCCGCGCCCTCGACGAGGGTCAGGTCATGGGTGGCGTCCAGCGCACGGGCCGTGGCCACCACCTCGGCACACTCCAGCTGGGGCATCCCTGCGCGGCGGGCGGCGGTGTCGGGGGCGAGCGGCTCCGGGTACCGGACCAGCTCGACCACCTGGTCCACGCCCGAAAGCCGCTGCACCTCGGCCAGATCCCCCGGCTCGTCGACGCCGACGCCGGTCTGCGCCGGCTTGCACACGGCCACCGTGCGACCGGCGGACAGCGCGACCGAGACGAGCGCGGCGGTCACCACGGTCTTGCCGACGTCCGTCGAGGTCCCGCTGATGAGCAGCACGCTCACGCGGGCGCCCCGGCGAGGATCTCGGTGAGAACGGTCTCGATGGTGGCGAGCTCGTCCGGGGTGATGGTCGCCCGCGCGGTCAGGCGCAGCCGGGAGGTGCCCTCCGGCACCGACGGCGGACGGAAGCAGCCGACGTGCAGCCCGCGTTCGCGACAGGCCTGGGCCGCGTCGAAGGCCCGCTGAGCGTCGCCGAGCACCACCGAGACCACCGCGGACTCGGGCTCCGGGACGCCGGCGATTCGCGCCAGGTCCGCGGCCCGGCCGAGGACGGCGGCCGCCCGTTCCGGTTCGCGTTGCAGCACCTCGAGCGCGGCCCTCGCTGCGCCGACCGCGGCGGGCGCGAGCCCGGTGTCGAAGATGAAGGGGCGGGCGGCGTCGATCAGGTGCGCGCGGATCCGGGCGTCGCCGAGCACCACGCCGCCCTGGCTGGCCAGCGACTTCGACAGCGTCGCGGTGATCACCAGGTCCGGCTCCCCCGCCAACCCGACCTCGTGGACGAGCCCGCGCCCGCCGTCGCCCCGCACCCCGATCGCGTGGGCCTCGTCCACCAACAGCACCGCACCGTATTCGCGGCAGACCCGGTGCAGCTCGCGCACCGGCGCCAGGTCGCCGTCGGCACTGAACACCGAGTCGGTCAGCACCAGGGCACGCGCCTCGGTCCTGGTCGCGAGCGCGTCGCGGACCGCGTCCACGTCGGCGCGCGGACTGACCTGCACCCGAGCCCTCGACAGCCGGCAGGCGTCGACGAGCGAGGCGTGGCTGCCCGCGTCGGAGACGATCAGCGAGCCCTTGCCGGACATCGCGGTGACCACGCCGAGATTCGCCGCGTACCCCGAGGAGAACACCAGCCCGGACTCGGCGCCGACGAACTCGGCCAGTTCACGCTCGAGCAGTTCGTGTTCGGTGGTGGTCCCGGTGACCAGGCGCGAGCCGGTCGCGCCCGCACCCCAGCGGCGCAGCGCCGCCATCGCGCCGTCGATCACCTCCGGGTGTCGGACCAGACCGAGGTAATCGTTGGAGGCCAGGTCGATCGTCGCCGGGGCAGGCGTGCGCGGCCGCAGCTCACGCCGCAACCCGGCGTCACGGCGCTGCTGCGCGACGTCGTCCAGCCAGCTCAGTGCGTCATCGTTTCCCACGATGACGCACCATACGCCAGGACTTGAACGGCGTTCAAGCCATGGCTGATCACTCCCCCGGCACAGTCGCCCTTGCCGCCGCCACCATCCCCGCCGCGATCGCCGCGACCTCCTCGGGGGTGCAGATGTACGGCGGCATCGCATAGATCAGTTTTCCGAACGGCCGCAGCCACACGCCCGCGGCCACCGCCGCGTCGGTGGTGAGCCGCATGTCCACCGGCCGCTCCATCTCGATCACGCCGATCCCGCCGAGCACCCGCACGTCCGCCACACCGGGCAGGTCCCGGGCAGGCTCCAGCCCGGCCGCCAGCCCGGCACCGAGCGCTGCCACCTCACCGCGCCAGTCCCTCGAGAGCAGCAGTTCGACCGCCGCGACGGCGACCGCGCAGGCGAGCGGGTTCCCCATGAACGTCGGGCCGTGCATCAGCCCACCGGCCTCCCCCTCGCTGATCGCCGCCGCGACCGCGGTGCTGCACAGCGCGGCGGCGAGGGTCATGTATCCCCCGGTCAACGCCTTGCCGACGCACATGATGTCGGGTGCGACACCGGCATGGTCGGCCGCGAACAGAGCCCCGGTGCGGCCGAACCCGGTGGCGATCTCGTCGAACACCAGGAGCAACTCGTGTTCGTCCGCGAGGCGACGCAACTCGCTCAGGTAGCGCGGATCGTGGAAGCGCATGCCGCCCGCGCCCTGCACGACGGGCTCGACGATGATCGCGGCCAGTTCGTCCCGGTGCTCGATCAGGATCCGCTCGAACTCGGCGACATAGGCCGGGTCGAACTCGCTCGGCGGGATCGGTGCGAACACCTGCCGGGTCAGCACGTCCGTCCACAGCGAGTGCATGCCGCCGTCCGGGTCGCACACGCTCATCGGCGCGAAGGTGTCGCCGTGGTAGCCGCCGCGCCAGGTCAGCAGCCGATTCTTCGCGGGCCGGCCGAGCGCCCGCTGATGCTGCAGGCACATCTTCACGGCGACCTCGACGGACACAGACCCCGAGTCGGCGAGGAACACCTTGTCCAGCCCCGCCGGGGTGATCTCGACGAGCAGCTCCGCAAGCCGGGCGGCCGGCTCGTGGGTGAGGCCGCCGAACATGACGTGGCTCATCCGTCCGAGCTGGGCGGTCGCGGCGGCGTCGAGCACCGGGTTGCGATACCCGTGCACGGCCGCCCACCACGAGCTCATCCCGTCGATCAGCTCCGTGCCGTCGGCCAGCGTCAACCGGACCCCGCTCGCACTGTCGACCACCAACGCGCTGGTGGACGCCGGAAACGCGCCGTACGGATGCCAGAGGTGCTCGGCGTCGATGTGGGAGATCTGATCTGCGGACAGCGGGGCTCGGGACACACCAGGACCCTAGCGAGCCGCCTCGCGCTACCCGTGCCGGACCGGGCAGCCGCCCTGATAGTCCACCTGAAGCTCCTTGATCCCGTTGATCCACCCGGACCTCAGCCGGCGCGGATCGCCGATCCTGCTCAGGTCCGACATGTGGTCCGCGATCGCGTCGAACATGATCCCCACCTCCATGCGGGCGAGATTCGCGCCGACGCAGTAGTGGGCGCCGGTGCCACCGAAGCTCAGGTGCGGATTGTCGGCCCTGGTGATGTCGAAGTCCATCGGGTTCTCGAAGACGTCCTCGTCGAAGTTCGCCGACGCGTAGAACATCACCACCCGGTCGCCCGCCGCGATCGCCTGGCCACCGAGCACGGTGTCACCGAGGGCGGTCCGCTGGAAGGCAGTCACCGGTGTCGCCCAGCGGATGATCTCGTCGACGGCGGTCGCCGGCCGCTCCCGCTTGTACAACTCCCACTGGTCCGGGTGGTCGAGGAACGCCATGATCCCGTGCGTGATCGCGTTGCGCGTCGTCTCGTTGCCCGCGACGGCGAGGATCAGCACGAAGAAGCCGAACTCCTCGGAGGTGAGCGCCTCACCGTCCACATCCGCCTCGACGAGGGTCGTCAGCAGATCGCCTGCCGGACACTGCTTGCGCTGCTCGGCCATCAGGTACGAGTACCCCAACAGCTCCGTCGTGGCGGTGACCGACGCCGACGCGAACTCCGGATCGTCGTATCCCATCATCTGATTCGACCAGTCGAAGATCCTGCCGCGATCATCCTGCGGGACACCGATCAGCTCGGCGATCGCCTGCAGTGGGAGTTCGGAGGCCACCTGCGTCACGAAATCGCCCGTGCCGCCTGCCGCGGCCTGCTTCACGATCGATTCCGCGCGCGCCTGCAACGCCGGGCGCAGGTCCGCGATCGAGCGCGGGGTGAAGGCCCGGGAGATCAGCTTCCTGAGCTTGGTGTGCTCGGGCGCATCCTTGTTGAGCAAGAGGTTCCGCAGCATCTCGATCGTCTCGCGCGGGGTGCCATCGGCGAACCTGGGGATCGCCGAGTTCTGCCAGGTGGAGTAGACGGCGCCATTGCGCGACACCTCCTTGACGTCGGCGTGCTTGGTGACGGCCCAGTACCCACCGTCACCGAAGCCGCCCTTGTCCGGCGACTGAGGGCTCCACCAGACCGGCGCGGTCCTGCGGAGGTCCGCGAACTCCTCGGCCGGCAGCCGGTCTGCGTACACGGCGGGATCGGTGAGGTCGAAACCGTCCGGGATGTTCGGTGTGCGCACTGCAATCTCCTCGTCCTCGGGTGAGTGTCATGACGAGCGTCACACGGCGAAAAGGGCTAGTGCTTGGCAGATTTCGCCAAGGTCATCACCGTGATTTGTGTGACCCGCACACCGGGATCCCGATCACCGGCCGAAGGTGTCGAAGCACTCCAACGCCAGCTCCAGCGGCAGGCGGTTCGACGCCAGGTCCCGGCCGAGGACCTCCTCGACCCGCTGGATCCGGTAGCGAACGGTGTTCTTGTGCACGCCGAGCCGTCGCGCCGCGGCCTCGTGGTTTCCCCAGCAGGACAGGACCGCGCGGACGGTGTCGCGCAGGCGCTCGGACGCGGCGTCGTCCCCAAGCATGCCCCGCAGCTCACGTTCGACGAGCGCGGACCGAGCAGCGGGATCCTGCGATACCAGGGACACGACCTCCACGTCGCGGTATCGGGTGAGCGTGCGGCGTTGCCTGCCGTTCTCTGCGATCGACCGGGCGGCCCGCGCCTCGCGATGACTGCTCCGGAATCCGTCGACCCCGGCGCCCTCGCCACCGACCGCGATCCGGACTCCTGCCGGGACCAGCGCGGCGTGCTGTGGATCGGTACCGAGACGATCCCCGTCGACCATCCAGGCCCACAGTCCCCTGGCGCCGGACGGTACGCAGAGCAGGTCGGTGGCGGATACCGCCCTGGCCAGCCGGAGAACGATCGGCTCGAGGTCGGCGACGGGGTCGAATCCCGGCGCCGCGTCCTCCGCCCACACGATGAGGGCGGTGTGCGACCGGTGTAGCGGGTACGCCATCCGAGCGGATGCGTGAGCGACGTCGACGGTGGTGCCGTCCAGGATCTCCCGGACCGTGCCGATGCGCTGCGAGAACGCACCTCGAAGCAGGCTCTCCCGCTCGCGGGTATACGTCGTGTTGAGCTCCTCGAGCATCGTGTTCATCAACTCGCTGGTCTGCTCCCACATCATCGTCATCAGCGCCACCGCGAAGTCGCTCGGCAGATCCTGCTGGGCGACGAAGTCGGTGGCGAACCCGAGCACGGCGCGATGGCAGGCGTGGTCGAACTGGGACAGCACCCGGAGTTCGAGGCCGCGGCGGGCGATGGTCCGGGCGAGCGCGTGGCACTCACCCGAGACGGTCGGCGTCGCGCGGGCACCGTCGACCGGGATCTCCGTGCCGAGGAACACCCGGAACTGGCTCCGGATCGCGACCTTGAGGTCGCGCTGCAGCTCCGCGTCCGCCGCCAGCTCGGGGACGTCCGCGCAGATCGACGAGTCGAGCCGGTCGATGAACCCCTCGAAATCGGCGCGACTGAACGTCGAGCTCACGTACTCGCGCATCCACCGAGCTGCGGACCCCGGACTGTCGATCGACCCCATGCGGACATTGTGTGCAGATCGCACAATCCTTCGACGTCGTATGGCATGAATGTTCAAACAGACACGGATGAATTGTGCGAATCGCACATATCCAGTGAGGGTGCCCCTGTGCCGCGGGACCGCGACGTCGACAGGAGGGCTCGCTCGGCGCGGGCTAGGGTCGAGTCATGGCACACACGGAGAGCCCGGCCATCGCGGTGTGGCCGGGCAGCGCCTATCCGCTCGGCGCGACCTACGACGGCGCGGGGACCAACTTCTCGCTGTTCTCCGAGGTGGCCAACGCGGTCGAGCTCTGCCTGATCGCCAAGGACGGCACCGAGACCCGGGTACCGCTCGAGGAGGTCGACGGCTTCGTCTGGCACGCCTATCTGCCCGCGATCGCACCCGGACAGCGCTACGGCTTTCGCGTACACGGCCCGCACGACCCCGACGCCGGTCAGCGCTGCGACCCGGGCAAGTTGCTGCTGGACCCATATGGCAAGGCGTTCGACGGCGCGTTCGTCCCCCAAGCACTTCGTGCAGGGGGTGCCCCCAGCGATCCAGCTCTGTACACGTTCGGCTCGGACTCGCTGGGACACACCATGACCACCGTGGTGATCAACCCGTTCTTCGACTGGGCGTCCGATCGTGCGCCCCGTCGGCCGTACCACGACACGCTGATCTACGAGGCGCACGTCAAGGGGATGACGGCCACCCATCCCGCTGTGCCGGAGGAGCTTCGGGGCACCTACGCCGGTCTCGCGCATCCCGCGATCATCGACCACCTGCGCGGCCTCGGGGTCACCGCGATCGAGTTGATGCCCGTGCACCAGTTCATGCACGACCAGACCCTGATCGATCTCGGACTGCGTAACTACTGGGGCTACAACACCTTCGGATTCCTGGCCCCGCACGCCGACTACGCCGCATCCACCAAGGCGGGCGGCGCGGTCACCGAGTTCAAGGCGATGGTGCGGGCGTATCACGAGGCGGGCATCGAGGTGATCCTGGACGTGGTCTACAACCACACCGCCGAGGGCAACCACCTGGGCCCGACGATCAACTTCCGCGGCATCGACAACGCCGCGTACTACCGCCTCGTCGAGGGCGACCTCGCGCACTACATGGACTACACGGGCACCGGCAACAGCCTCAATGCCCGGCACCCGCACACCCTGCAGCTGATCATGGATTCGTTGCGGTACTGGGTGACCGAGATGCACGTGGACGGGTTCCGCTTCGACCTGGCGTCCACCCTCGCCCGCGAACTGCACGACGTGGACCGGCTGTCCGCGTTCTTCGACCTGGTGCAACAGGACCCCATCGTCAGCCAGGTCAAGTTGATCGCCGAGCCGTGGGACGTCGGCGAGGGTGGCTACCAGGTGGGCAACTTCCCGGGACTGTGGACCGAATGGAACGGCAAGTACCGCGACACCGTCCGCGATTACTGGCGAGGCGAACCGTCGACCCTCGGCGAGTTCGCCTCCCGCCTGACCGGCTCGTCGGACCTGTACGAGGCCACCGGCCGCAGGCCGAGTGCCAGCATCAATTTCGTCACCGCGCACGACGGCTTCACCCTCGCGGACCTGGTGTCCTACAACGAGAAGCACAACCAGGCGAACGGCGAGGACAACAACGACGGCGAGAGCCACAACCGATCCTGGAACTGCGGGGTGGAGGGTCCGACGGACGACCCCGAGATCCTCTCGCTGCGGGCCCGCCAGCAGCGCAACCTGCTGGCCACCCTGATGCTCAGCCAGGGCACCCCGATGCTCGCGCACGGCGACGAGATGGGCCGGACCCAGCACGGCAACAACAATGTGTACTGCCAGGATTCACCGCTCGCCTGGATGGACTGGTCACTGGCCGAGACGAACGCGGACCTTGTCGAGTTCACCCGCAACGTGATCGCCCTGCGCGCCGCACATCCGGTGTTCCGCCGCAGGCGGTTCCTCGAGGGCGGCCCGATCCGGTCCGGCGAGCAGATCCGCGACATCGCCTGGCTGACACCGGCGGGCGAGGAGATGACCACGGAGGATTGGGGTAGCAGCTTCGGCCGCTCGCTCGCGGTGTACCTCGACGGCGAGGGCATCCAGGAGCCCGATCAGCGCGGCAGGCGCGTGGTCGACGACTCGTTCCTGTTGTGTTTCAACGCCCATGACGAGGCGCTCGAGTTCACCATCCCCGACGACGGCGACGGCGCGCACTGGGCGGTCGCGCTCGACACCGCCACCGGCACCGGACTCGTGGACGCGGTCGTCGGCGGCGGCGGGACGATGAAGGTGGCGCCGCGGTCGGTGGTCGTGCTGCGCTCGGTTCCGTGACCGTGCCGGCGATCACCGGGACGTACCGGCTGCAGCTGCGCGGGGACGCGTTCACCCTCGACGACGCCAGGCGGTTGGCGGACTACCTCGACGATCTCGGCGTCTCCCACCTGTACCTGTCCCCCGTCCTGACCGCGGCCGCGGGGTCGACCCACGGCTACGACGTGACCGACCCGGCTTCGGTGTCACCCGCGCTCGGGGGCCGGGAATCCCTTGTGGCGTTGGCGTCCGAGCTGCGCGGCCGGGGCATGGGGCTGATCGTGGACCTGGTGCCCAACCACGTCGGAGTGGCCGACCCGAGGCAGAACCGCTGGTGGTGGGACGTACTGAAGCACGGCGCCGGGTCCGATTACGCGTCGTTCTTCGACATCGACTGGGCCCAGGGACGATTCGCGGTGCCGGTGCTCGGCGACGACGAACCACTCACGGTCGACCGCACCGGCCCGGAGCCCATGCTCGCCTACTACGACCACCGCTTCCCGATCGCGCCGGGAACCGATGGCGCCGACGCGACGGCAGTGCACTCGCGGCAGGCCTACGAGCTGGTCGACTGGCGCAGCGGCCGTGTCGGCTACCGGCGGTTCTTCACCGTCAACGAGCTGGCCGCGTTGCGCCAGGAGAACCAGGAGGTGTTCGAGGCGAGCCACCGCGAGCTCCGGACCTGGGTGTCGGACGGCCTCGTCGACGGGGTGCGGATCGATCACCCCGACGGGCTCACGGACCCGGCCGGCTACCTGCGCCGCCTGCGGGAGCTGCTCGGAGCGGACCGGTGGCTGGTGATCGAGAAGATCCTGGCCCCCGGCGAACCCCTCGACCCCGCGCTCCCGGTGGACGGCACCACCGGCTACGACGCGCTCGGCGAGCTGACCGGGGTGTTCCTCGACCAGTCGGGCGAACGGGAGCTGACGGACCTGCACCTGCAACGCACGGGCGACCGCGGCGACGCCGAATCGCTGCGGCGGTCCGAGCGCGAACTCAAGCGCGAGGTGCTGCGCGGCGCGCTGGCCCCGGAGGTCCGCCGCGTGGTCGGCGCGATCCGGCGCGACTCCCCCACCGACGTCGAATCCGAGGCACTGACATCGGCCGTGGTGGAGACCGTCGCGCGGGTCCCCTACTACCGCACCGACTACGGCCCGACGTCGGGTGCGCTCGGCGAGGCGATCGGCGTGGTGGCCGCGGAGCATCCGGAGCTCGCCGGGGCGTTGTCGGCGCTGTCCGCGGCGGATCGCGCGGAGGGCGACGCGGCGGCGCGGCTGCAGCAGGTGTGCGGCGCCGCGATGGCCAAGGCCGTCGAGGACCGCCTGTTCTACCGGACCGCACGGTTGATCTCCGCGCAGGAGGTGGGCGGCGACCCGGGCAAGTTCGGTGTGTCGGTCGCGCAGTTCCACCTCGCGCAGGCCCGGCGGGCTCGGGACTGGCCTGCCGCGATGACCACCCTCTCCACCCACGACACCAAGCGGGGCGAGGATGTGAGGGCCCGGATCGGCGTGCTGTCGCAGGCGTCGGGGCTGTGGTCCCGCTCGGTGCGCGCCTGGGAGGAGCTCACCCCGAGCCCGGACCCCGCCACCGGACTTTTCCTGTGGCAGTCGATGTTCGGGGTATGGCCGGTCGTCGGGAACCCGGACGCCACGGTGCGCGAGCGGCTGCACGCGTACGCGACGAAGTCCGTGCGGGAATCCGGCGTCCGGACGTCCTGGGAGCGCGTCGACGCGACCTTCGAGTCGCGGATGCACGCGTGGATCGACGACGCGATCGACGGTCCGGTTGCGGCATCGATGTCGGATCTGGTCCGAACCCTCGCGCCGCACGGCCGGGTCGACTCCCTCGGGCAGAAGCTGCTGCAGTTGGCCGGGCCGGGCATCCCGGACGTGTACCAGGGCACCGAATTGTGGGAGGACTCGCTGGTCGACCCGGACAACAGGCGGCCGGTGGACTTCGGCGTGCGGCGGCTGCTGGCGGCCGACCTGCGTCCGGTGTCGGCTGTCGATGCGGTCGCGAAACTGACGGTGACCCGGGCGGCGCTGCGCCTGCGGCGCGAACGCCCGTCGAGCTTCGTCGGTGGCGCCTACGCACCGGTGACCGCCGACGGTGCGGCGTCCGCCCATCTGGTCGGGTTCCTTCGCGGCGAGGACGTGATCGCGGTGGCCACCCGGCACAGCCTCGCGCTGTCCCAGCGGGGGTGGCGCGGAACCTCGGTTGCGCTGCCGCCCGGCACCTGGACCGACCGACTGAACGGGCACGTGTTCACCGGCACGGTTCCAGCCGAGGAGTTGCTCAGCCAACTGCCGGTCGCACTGCTCGCCCGCGGCTGACCAGCGCTCCGTCCACTGACCGGGACGATTCGGCACACGATGACAGAATTTCGCCTAACGTGATCTGTAACACGTTCACACCGCACGCGGGAGGCTCACAGCAATGGCGAATCGGTTCGAGGGCAAGGTCGCATTCATCACCGGCGCAGCGCGCGGTCAGGGCCGGGCGGAGGCGGTCAAGTTCGCGCAGGGCGGCGCCGACATCATCGCGCTCGATGCGTGCATCGACTTCGACTCGACGCCCTACGCGGGCGCCACCGAGGAGGACCTCGCCGAGACCGTCCGCCTGGTCGAGGAGCAGGGCCGCAAGATCGTCGCCACCAAGGCCGACGTCCGCGACTTCGCCGCCGTCACAGCCGCGCTCGACGCCGGCGTCGAGGCCTTCGGCCGCCTGGACTACGTGGTCGCCAATGCCGGCATCTGCTCGGCCGCACTGTCCTGGGAGATCACCCCGGAACAGTGGCAGGAGACCATCGACGTCAACCTGACCGGCGTCTTCTTCACCTGCAAGGCCGCCATCCCGAAGCTGATCGAGCAGGGCGAGGGCGGCTCCATCGTCGTCACGAGCTCGGTCTCCAGCCTCAAGGGCGCACCGTTCTTCGGACACTACGTCGCCAGCAAGGCCGGCATCGCCGGACTGACCCGGACCATGGCCAACGAGCTGGGCATGCACAGGATCCGCGTCAACAGCGTGCACCCCTACGGCGTCGCCACCGGCATGGTCATGTCCGACGTGCTCCCGCTCATGGAGCGCTTCGCCGAGACGCTCGCCCCCGCATTCATCCCGTCGCTGCCCGACGGATTCAGCCAGCCCGAGGACGTGGCGAACGTCGTCGCCTTCCTCTGCTCCGACGAGGCGCACCACATCACCGGCATCAACATGCCGATCGACCTGGGCAACGCCGCGCGCTGACCCGACCACTCCAACGAACCGCCGACCGGGTGATCCCGGCCGGCGGTTCGTCTTTGCAACGGGAATCCGGCGATAGGCTGCCGTCGTGACCCCGCAAGAGGCATACAAGTCCGACCTGATCGATCGGCTTCAGGTGCTGCGCGAAACGGTGCTGTGGAAGCTGGACGGCCTCACCGAGTACGACCTACGACGCCCCCTGACACCGACCGGCACGAATCTCCTCGGGCTCGTCAAGCACCTGGCAGCCTGCGAATTCGGCTATTTCGGTTACGTTTTCGGCCGCCCGGCCCCGATCGAGCTGCCATGGGACGTACCCGGCGCCCAAGAGAATGCCGACCTGTGGGCCACGCCCGATGAATCGACGGACTTCATCGTGGACGGCCTCTACCGACGCTCCTGGGATCACGCCGGGCAGACCTTCCACGCGCTCGACCTGGACGCGCCGGGCTCCGTGCCCGGATGGCCCGAACCGCGCGTCACCCTGCACCAGATCCTGGTGCACATGAACATCGAAACGGCCCGGCACGCCGGGCATGCCGACATCGTCCGCGAGATGATCGACGGCACCGCGGGCATGACCGAGGACAACGACAACTTGCCCCACGCTACCGCCGAACTCCGTCGCGCCCACTTCGAGCGAGTCCAGGCCGCCGCCGAGACGTTCCTCTGAACTGAAGTCGGTTTCTTGTCGGACCCCCCGGCGTAGAATCGAATGTATGTTCGAGAACGGTGGCGGGGTCGGTGAGGTGAGGTCCGGTGTGGAGGCGGAGGCCGCCTCGTTGCTGGCCGATGTCGCCGCCCTCGACGAGGTCGTTAGGTCGTGTCGGGCGGAGAATCGGTTCGCGGCGCGGAAGGTGTTGGCGGCGGGTCGGTTCTGGGAGTCGTGGATCGAGCGCGATGTCCGGTTGGGGTCGGGTGACATCGTGGACTGTGGCAACGGTGCGGTCGCCGAGTTGGCGGTGCGGATGGGCTGCTCGAAGACGGTCGCGGAGTCTCACGCCTCACTGGGGATGGACCTGCGGTTGCGGCTGCCCCTGGCGCGTGCCGCATTCGAATCCGGTGAGTTGGATCTGCCTCGGGTGCGGGCGATCAGTCGCGAGACGACGGGGCTGAAGCCGGAGACGGTGGCCGCGTTGGAGCCGGGGATCGTGGCGGCGGCGCGGCAGCTGACGCCGGGCCCACTCGCCGGGGAGATCGGCCGGCTCGTCTCGGAGTTCTCGGCGGAGGAGGCGGCCGCGCAGCGGGAAACCGCACAGGAGTTGGGGCGCCGCATCGTCAAGCGTTCCCGCGGCACCATGTCCACCATCGAGGTGAATGTGTCGCCGGAGGAGGCCGAGCAGGTGATGCAATTGGTCGCCGAGTTCGCGGCCACGGTCTGTCCGCATGACAAGCGCGGCAAGCGGTGCCGGTTGGTGGATGCGGTGTTGGCGATGATGCATGGCGAGCCGTATCTGCGGTGCAGCTGCGACCGCACTGACTGCGCGCAGGCGGGCCGGGCCGCGTTGCCGGGGCGGCGGGCGCCGCTGACGCAGGTCACCATGGACGTCGCGACGTTGGTGGGGCTGTTGTCCGAACCGGCGTATCTGCACGGGCATGGGCTGATCGACCCGGAGCTGGCCCGCAGGCTGGCGGCGGACGGGACGTGGCAGGCACTGCTCATCGAGGCATTGAACCTGGCGGAAGAGCTGGGGCTGGTCACCCATCGGGAGGACGACGGGACCGACAACGGCAACCACGGCGCCGCCGACTGCGACGGGGCCCACGACTCCGACGACCGACCGAC